>NZ_CP098604.1:1840389-2147121 GCF_024499015.1 Xanthomonas hortorum pv. pelargonii
AGCGCCAGCAATGGACTCGACAAGCCGACCAACAAGACGATGCGCAACTGAAACATGAAAGAAGACCGTGCAGAAGGCCACACCACCGTAGCGAGGCAGACGTAAAGAAAACGGGAGCGACCCTGGCAGATCGCTCCCGCATGTCCATCCTGTTACTTGCTCATACCGGGCATCCAGAAGCGATGCCACGGATCAAACGACAACTGCTGATCAAACACCTGCTACTGCGAAAGCTGCCTCCTGATACTTGGAAAAATGTCAGCAAACAAACTCACTTACGTTGCGACCTACTGTCTCAATTGCCTTGCGACCCACTCGCTGCGCCGCCCTGCTGCTTGACGACAAACGCCTTGTACTCGTCCGGGGTCAATTGCCCGTCCTTGTCGGAATCGGCGTCGTTGAAGATCTGCGCAAGCCCAGCGTTGACCTGAGCCTCCTGCGTACTGATGGCGCCGCTGCTGTCGGTGTCGACACTCGCCCAGGTCTGGCCACCGCCGGACTGCGCAGGTTGTGCCGCAGTGGTGGCGGAACTTCCCGACTGGGCCGATGTCGCGGCGGCATCCTGTTGCGTACTCTGCGCCATGGCCGGTAGCGCCAAAGCGGCAGCAAGGACGGCGGTGGCAGCGAGCAGCGAGGTGCGGTTGCGATTCTTCATTTGGGTGGTCTCCTTGGCTTGGGAATGCACGGTATCGCCGCGCATGGCATCACCCTACCTGGCGCGAATGAATGCAAAACCCACCCTAAATTTGCGCAAAACATCCTTTTAACCACAGCGCGGATATTTGCGACTAGCCATCTGTTAGGTCTCGATGAGCCAAATAGAAGTGGCTCATTCAATGCATGAAAATATGCGAACTCCCGCACATTTTTTAGGGCGATGTCAGGCATTCGGCGGCGCGTCGTCCCAGCTTCCGGAACTGAACAGTTTCCAACCGAGTACCACGCCAGCAATCGCGCCGAACACTTCCAGCACCACACGCGATCCCAGCTCGTTGGGATCGTGGATCCTGGCCAACGCGATGCGCGCATACAACGGCGACTCCAACCGCACGATGCTGGTGTAGACGAGATTCCAGATGTCGTAACCGGCGCCGATCGCAACCGCGAGCAGGCAGGCGATCCCCAGCGTGTGCCCATGGGTGAACTGCAGGCGCCGCCCGCTGTACTCAACGGCCGCAAACACCAGCACACCCAACACCAACGCGATCAAACCAGCCTCCAGCGAACCGAGCAGGCCGAAGTGCAGAGACAAATTCATCGTGACGATCCGGGCAGCAGGCGCATCAGTCTAGCGGCTGCGGGCGACCGATCCCTGCCAAACCCGCAGGAACGACCGGTCACGCGAATGGGGATTGGCTGGGCAAACCGATTGCTCGATCGTGCGACAAGCCACGCTCATGCATCGTCCTGCCCGCGCGCGCTCACCTGCGCCTCGCCCTCGTCGTCCCACTGCACGCTCACCGAGATCGGCTTGCAGCAGACCTGGCAATCTTCGATGTAGTGCTGGTCGCCGCCGGTCAGGTCCAGCGTCAGCGTGATCCACTCCCCGCAATACGGGCAGGCGATATCGACAAAACGTTCCGGGTCGGACATGACAGTTCCTTGAAGTGGCAATACACGCTACGCGGCAATCAGGCCATGCGCAGCGCGCGGATGGCGGGCAGCACGCGCAGTGTACGAGCGGCGTTGACCGCTGCCGAGCGCCAACGACCACCGGCGACAGCGCAGCGGCTTCGTGCCCGATCAGTTGACCGGAACGTCGTACGCAGTGTCGGGCGTGGGCTCGGGACGCAGAGTGAAGTGCCACCACTCCATCGGATAGTTGGCAAAGCCCTCCGCCGCCATCGCACGCAGCAAGCGCTGACGGTTCGCCCGCTGCGCGGCGCCGATATCGGGTGCATCGGTATGCGCACGCGCATCGAAGAAATCGAAATCGGTGCCCATATCGACCACAAGACACTGGCCTGATCGGCAATCCAGCAAGCCCAGATCCAGCGTCGCACCGCGGCTATGGCCGGAGGTCTCGGCGATGTAATCGCCCAGCAGCGCGCGCTTGTCCACGCGCGGGTAGTACTGCGCCTTGCTCGCCTGCTCCTGCAGATCCGCTGCCCAGGCCACGAACGCCTGCACCGCCCGCACCGGTCGATAGCAATCGAACACCTGCAGCCGATATCCCTGCGCCTTGAGCGTACGCGCCGCCCGCGCCAACGCCTCCGCCGCCGGACGCAGCAGATAGCAGGTCGGCGCCGCATACCCCGGCACCACACGCCCGGTGAAGTTGTTGCTGCCCGCATAGCGCATGTCCACCGCGATCTCCGGCGCAAGGCTGCGCACATCGATCAGGCCGGCTTGTGCGGGTGTCGTTGCTGGCGAAATCGTGGGAGTGGCCGCTACATTGAACGCCGCGCATAGAACAGCTAATGCGAGCGACCATCGCCAAGCACGCATCGAGATGCAGACGGTCTGCGATGTGTTATTTGCGCTGAAGCATGAGTGTGGCATGCGCCAAGCATAGGACATCGGCCCGCTGGGCGGGATACGCGGAGATGGTCAGAAAGACACGCTTGCCGGATCGCATGGGCTGCCATGCGGATCCGACCAGGTGGGATCAGTTGTTGCTGGACTTTGGGCTTGCGAATCAGAAAACAGAAGTCAGGGAACGCTATACATCAAAGCAACACCGATATCCGGTGCAGCACCAGCCCGGTCGAACACCGGACTGGCGGCTGCTGTCTCAACAGATCACAACGTCATCCGCACAAGCCTGCTCAGCGCGCCGGGCCCGTCTGTGTCTGCGCGGTCTGCGTGCGTTGCTGTTCGTCCTGACTTTGCCGCTGCGTCTCCGCTGTGAGCTGTTTCTGGCTCTGCTCCAGCGGCACCGCTGCGGCCTGCTGCTTGTCCACGTAGGCACGATTCACATCGAGCGCGTTGTTGGGGTTTCGCTCCACTGCAATCAAGCCCTTGCCATTGGTACTCGGCACCAACTCATCGATACGCGACATACCACTCACCTTGGCTTCGAATGCGATCTGGCCGGCAGCACGCTGCATTTCATCGCGACTATTAAAGCCGCCGTTCGGCCCATGCTTCTGAAGATGTTCCATTGCCTGCTTGACCAAAGGATCTACTGGACGTTGCGCTTCAACAGCGGCAGGAGTTGCGAGCTTAGATTCGTCACTATTTTTACCCTGCCCTTGTTGCTTGCCGAGTGCTTCAAGCGTGGCCTTATCGGCAATGCCGGTCGGTTCCAGGCCCTTCTCGCGCTGCAGGTTAGCCACCACTTCCTTGGTCTTGTCACCGTAAAAGCCTGTGCCGGATAACAGCTTGCCGCTGTTGTCTTTAATTCCAAGGTCGATCAGGCTCTGCTGCATTGCCTTTACATCGGGGCCTTGCTCGCCTGGCTTCAGCGATGCACGCGCATCATGACTTAGCGATTGCGTTTGCTGTTTGTCCTGCAGCAAATCGCGCGCTTTGGCGAACGGGTCGGACGCAAACAACTTGGCGTTCGGGTGATCGGCCAGATACTTGTCCAAAGGCATGGTGTTCACGCCCTTGGTGCCACTGGACTGGCTGACCTGCAGTTCGCCGCTCTTGGGATCGCGCACCACCATCAGAATGTGGTCGATGCCCTTCCAGTGCTCATGTTTGGTGTTGCCGGCATCCACACCGATCACCATGCCTTCCTTCAACGCGCCGGGCTTGAAAACTTCTTGACCTTGCAACAGCACGCCGGAACTGTCGAACGCTTTTTTGACGATGCCGCCGGAGCCATTTGCGCCTTGCGTCAGCATATCTTGGCGCCCGAAGACGTCACGGCCAGCCTTCTGATTGATTTCGCGCATGGTGGCGTTCTGCAGCTCAGACACCCAGCCGGAACAATCGATGTAGCCCTGCTCTAGGTGCTTGCCGTCGACGCCCGGGTGGTAAAGCTTGTGGCCTGGAATGTTGATCGCGTACTTCACATCGTCGTACTTGATCCCCATAGCATGCGCAGCCGTGAGACTGATGCCCTCAGCGCCGCTTTTCGTTGCGGCAGGCGTCGTCTTTTCTTCTACAGCGGGCGTCGGCGTGCGTTGCGGGACATGCTCAGCAACAGGCGAGCGGCCTTGATTTTCGGTGACCGGCTTGATGCCCTTCTCAGGAATCGAGATGTGGTCGAACTTGGTGTCCCAGTACTTCACAAACGTCTTGGCCATCTCCTGGTCAGACATTTTCTTGAAGTCTGCCAATGACGAGCCGGTATAGGCTTCGAATTGCCTGGCGCCGGCAACGTCCTTTTCGCGCGGAACATTGTTGAGAATGTTGGGACGGGTGTCCTCTCGCGCAAAACTTCCGGTGGCAACCGCCGCCTGAATCGAGCGGTATCCGCCAGATCCTTGCTGATGGGCCATATACATATCCAGGCCATCAGGCTGTGGCTTACCAGACAAATAAGGACGATTGTCCTGGTCGTGCCGGCGGGTCAATGATGCCTGGTTGTCCTGATACAGGCGCGCTGCCGCGTCGGTATTGGCAACTGCGTCAAGCTCCTGACCACGAATGCCATAGGCATCAGCGGTGCCCGGCGTGAACTGGAACAGACCCTTGGCGCTATTCGGTCCACGGCTAGCCTGCTCATCGAACCTTCCACCTGTTTCGATGTAAGCAAAACGCATGAAATCGTCGACCGGAATGTGGCGCTGCCTGGCCTCATTCTCAATGATGTTCAGGTTTTCGGCTTTCGTGTAATCGCGTGCCATCTCGTTTTACTCCTTGAGGTTGAGAAACAGCAGCGTAAGCCGCCAGAGTCAACCGAGCTCTTCCTTTAGCTTGAGTTCGCGGTTAACAAAACTTTTGTTGTGCTGCATCGGTACTGCGGCAATGACAATTTCCGCATTGCTTTATCAGTCACGTCACATCGGCAGATATTGCCCACTTGCCTGGTCGTAGCGGTAACGCGCGATGTCGGTTGCGTCCAGCATGCGCGTCTTGCCTGGGCCGGCAATCACGGTGCCTTGCAAGACAACCTGCAACGCGGGCATGGTCGCCGCTGGATCGGGTGTCACGCTCAGGATGCCCGTGCTGACTACATGCGGCACACCACCCTCTTCGTCGCTGCTCGGACCATTGTCCTCGCCCGCCGCGAGGGTGCCGCGATACACCCATCCCTGGTAGTCGCCAAGGTCGTTTTTATTCGGATCAAAGGTGAACAATGCAAACCCGTTACTAGTGACGCCGTTACTGAAGCTGGAAGTAGCGACCGCCAACAATAGATGTCCATTGCTCAGCACGAAAGATTGCCAAGCGCGCGTGTCATCGAAAGTGTCGGCACGTTCGTATCCACCAAAAGTACCCACGTATTGCTGCGCATGGAACAGCATCCATGGCCGCTCGGTGCCAGGTGCAGTCAGCAGGAACGTGGCTTGGCTAATCGACACCCCGACGCCCGGATCAGGAAAGGTCTCTGCTTCGTCGTTTCCGTATTTGTTCGGTGTTGCGTAGGCGAAGCCTGTGTAATAGTGCCTACCGTCCAGATCGAAATGCTGGCCGCCCCAGAAAGTGGCCACAGCACCGTTATCGATTTCATAGGACGTGGCGCCATCGCCATCCACACCGTAAATCAGATAAAGCACACTGCCTGCATAGGGTGCTACCTCGGTCGCTGATGCAACCGTGTTGTCATTGGACATAGCCAGAACATCCTGTTGTCGTTGAAAAGCCAAAGCCTTTAGCTGACATGCGATGCAGCCAGCCGGGCCGTCGCTTGTCGCCATCCTGCGCATCTACACAACGGCGCACCCTGCATGCAGCACAACTGTTTGCAGGTTGGAAACGGACAATAATGGTTTCGTCCGGCCCCGACGCCGGGGGCGGCAATGGCTGCTGCACATGGCAGCAGCAAACCGGCAACTCCATCCGGTCTCTCGGGCGAGTGCAGCATCCGTTGCCGCTCGCGAATAACTCGCCTGAACATCAGGCCCCGTTCGCATAGCTTAACCAGTTCTCGGCCCGGTCGCCATCGCCATGCCCGCCAGTCGATGGGTCGACTGACGGGCAACCGCTCAGCGATCCAGCGGCGGTGTGTACTGTTTCTTGGCAGTGTCGAACGTATAGGTCACCGTGTCGGCATCGCCCAGAGTGCGGATCTTGCCTGGGCCGGAAACGGCGGTGCCCTGCATCGCGACCCGCAGCGTCGGCATGGGGCCAGTCTTGGACGGCTCGAAGCTCAGCGTGCCGGTATTGGAAGCGCACTTCACTGTGGCCTCGTCGTCGCAGGCTGCGCTGTTGTCGTCACCCGTGGTGACGGTACCCAGGTAGACCCATCCCTTGTAGTCGCCCAGGTCGTTTTTGTTGGGATCGAAGGTAAAGATGGCAAAGCCCGTGGTGGTAACACCGGTTGCAAAACGCGTCGTGGGCACTGCCAGCAGCAGATGGCCGTCCTTGGTCTGTGTGCTTTGTGGCTTGCGCTTCTCATCCAACGGATCGGCTTTTTCATTGGCACCGAAATCGCCCGCCCACTGCTGTGCATGGAACAGCGTCCAGACCGGTTTGCCGTCCACCTTGTCCAGGATGTAAGTAGCCTGGCTGATGCTCACGCCAACAGTGGGGTCAGGCATGTCCTCATCGGCTGAGTTTGCATATTTCCCTGGTCCGGCATTGGCGAAACCGGTGTAGTACTGCTTGCCGCCAAGACTGAAGGGATAGCCATACCAGAAGGTGGCGAGGGCCCCATTGTCGATGGTGTAGGACGCTGACCCATCTCCCTTCATGCCATAGACATCATTCAGCACGTGGCCGGGTGTTGGCACCTCGACGGTCACTGGCTGCGGCTGTGCAGCGGCAGCCTGCGCTGATGCAACCCCGGCATCTGCGCTAGGTGCTGCCGGCGTTTCCGCCATTGCGGCATCACTGGTCTTGTCCGAGCAACCGCCAAGCATCAGCATCGTTGCCACCCACAGCACTGTCTTCCTGAGCCTCATTACGGCACGTCCTTCTTAGATTTTCGGCGGGCCGATCCTACCAAGAACGCGATCCAGATCCAGTGCATGTGTTCGCTAGACCATGCCACCGCAGGAGACCCGCTGACGCTGTTGGCACGTGCGCACGGAATCTTGCCCAACATTCACCGCGCAGCGCAGGCACCGGCACCCTGCTACGGAACCTCGGCTTCTGGAAGGGGAGACCGGCCCTGCACCCGCGCCATGGCCGGTTGCGTCAACGCGTACAGAATCCGCAGATCCTCAGCATCCAATGTGCGTGCATCGTTGCCGCGATAGTGATGGTGAAAGGCGCGCAGCGTCGCGGCGGGATCCTCGACGCTGTAGCCGAGCAGGGCGAGCGCTTGCCACGGGTCGAAACCGGCCGGCGCAGCCGGGGCATCGGCTACGGGCCAGCGGCCGAATCCGGCGTCGGCCAGGCGTTTCCAGGGAAACAGGGGACCGGGGTCGTTCTTGCGCGTCGGCGCGACGTCTTCATGGCCGACGATCTGCGTGCGCGGGATGCGCAAGCGCGTGCACAGGTCGTCCAGCAAGACCAGCAGACTGTCGATCTGCGCGGACGCGAACGGCTCACTGCCGTCGTTGTCCAGCTCGATGCCGATCGAAGCGGAATTGATGTCGGTGATGGTGCCCCAGCGCCCGGCACCGCCGTGCCAGGCGCGCTGGTCGTCGCTGACCAACTGATAGCGCTGCCCATCGTCGCCTATCAGATAATGCGCACTGACCCGGCCACCGCTGTTACGCCCGCGCAGCGTGCTCAGACTTTGCTGCACCGAGTGCTGGTCGGTGAAGTGCAGCACGATCAGGATCGGCCGCCGCGTGTCGTAATTGGGCGACGGCACCCACTGGGCCAGCGGATTGCGCTGCGGCGCATGCGCGCAAGCACCCAACGACAGCACGACCAGGCAACACGCGGCGCGTAGCCAGAGCGATGGCAACAGGGCGGTAGTAGGCGACATCGGACTCTCCGGGTGACTGGCGAAACGACAAGGGGATGCGCCGTGCCTGCGCCTGGATGGACACCGCACACGGTGCACCCATTATCTGCCGAGCGTCATGAAGTTGCAGCGGCCGCGAGCAGCCCTGCAAGCGCGGTAGGCACCGCGGCATGCGCCACGCGTACACTGCAATCCATTGCGCTCGTCGCAGGTGCAAAATGCGCTTGCAGCATTGGTCTATCGCACAGAACCTAGTCAGTCGCTACATCCATCAAGAGCCTTCTTCATGCCATTGTCGCGCCGCCTGCTGGCGTTGTTGCTGCTGGTCACCGGCCTACCCTGCAGTGCGGCTCCGGCAACGCATGCCGTTCCTGTGCAGCAGACGGCCCCATTTGCGATCAGCGATGCGCAGCTGACAGCCGATTACTGGATCCAGCGCAGTCGCACCGCACAAACGCTGCGCATGACTTCCGCACAGATCGCCAGCTTCAATGCGCGCCTGCTGCGTGACGATGTCTCCATACACGATCTTTCACAGCTGCCCGAAGCTCTCCCTGCTGCCGATGTACGCGCACGCATCGAGAAGCTGTCGGTCACGCCAACGCGTGCGTTGTACGGTGCGGACGGAATGCCCATTGATGCGACACGCTTGGCCGCGTTGCGCCGCGCACTGGCATTGGATGCACTCCCCGCCCAGGTAACGCCACGCTTCGCGCTGGTGGTACAACGCGCGGCACTACGCACATTTCCCACTACGCAGCGTGCGTTCACCACCACCGACGACCGCGACATCGACCGCTTCCAGGAGTCGGCGCTCTACCCCGGCACGCCGGTGGCGGTGTTGCATACCAGTGCCGATGGCGCATGGCAATTCGTGCTGGCCGCCAACTACGCCGCATGGATTGCCAGTGATCGCCTCGCAATCGGCACACGCGCCGAAGTGCTGGACTACGCACAACGCAGCCCACGCGTGATGGTCACCGGCGCACGCGTGCAAAGCGCTTACACACCCGAATTACCTGCGATCTCAGCGCTGACGCTGGACATGGGCACCAGCGTGCCGCTGCTCACTGACTGGCCACAGCAACAGCCGGTCAACGGGCAGTTGCCGCTCGCCGCATATGCCGTGCAACTGCCACTGCGCAACCAAGAAGGCCGCTTGCAGCTGGTGCCGGCACTGATCCCGCGCGGTGCCGACATGCGCATTGGTCCGTTGCCGGCCACCCATACAGTGTTACTGCGTCAGGCATTCAAATTCCTCGGCGAGCGCTATGGCTGGGGCAACGATTACGACGCCCGCGACTGCAGCGGCTTCGTGTTGGACGTCTATCGCAGCCTTGGCATCGCATTGCCGCGCAATACTGGCGATCAGGCACGCAGTCCGGCGTTACGCAACGTGCCGTTCGATGTGCGCGCGCCATTGCCGCAACGTCTGCAACAACTCGCACAACTGCAGGTCGGCGACCTGATCTATATTCCGGGCCACGTGATGCTGGTGATCGGGCATGAACAAGGCGCACCGTGGGTCATCCACGATGTGGCCGGCGCCAACTATCGCGCGGCCGATGGCAGCGTGCAGCGCGCGCGATTGAACGGCGTATCGGTCACCCCGTTACTGCCACTGCTCGCCAGCGACGGCACGCCGTTTGTCGATCACATCACCCGCATCCAACGCATCGCACCGATTGGCTCCACATGAAGATCACCGGCTTCCGCCTCGGCATGCTGCGCGTGCCGTTGAAAACTCCGTTCAAGACCGCGGTGCGCACCGTGCAGGCGATCGAGGATGTGGTGGTGCTGTTGCAGACCGACAGCGGCCATATCGGCTATGGCGCAGCGCCGGCCACCGCACCGATCACCGGCGATACGCATGGCTCCATCATCGCCGCGATCCAACAGTGCATCGCCCCGAAGCTGATCGGCCAGGACGTGGCCGATCTCAACCGGCTATGTGCGCTGGTGCAACACGCGCTGGATCGCAATACCAACGCCAAGGCTGCAGTGGAAATCGCGCTCTACGATCTGTGGGCGCAGGCATTGGGTACCCCGGTATATCAGGCGCTCGGTGGCGGCACGCCGCGCATCACCACCGACATCACTATCAGCGTCGATACCATCGACACAATGGTGGCCGAGGCGTTGTCCGCGCTCGCACGCGGCTATGGGTCGCTGAAGATCAAGGTCGGCAAAGACAGCGATTCGGATGTCGAACGCATCAAGGCGATCCATGCGGCGGTCGCTGGCCGCGCATCGCTGCGCCTGGATGCCAACCAGGGTTGGACGCCCAAACAGGCGGTGCGCACGATGCGCACGCTGGAAGACGCCGACATCGTGATGGAATTGGTGGAGCAGCCGGTCAAGGCGGCCGACATCGACGGCCTGGCCTTCGTCACCGCGCACATCGACACGCCGGTGATGGCCGACGAAAGCGTGTTCTCGCCGATCCAGGCGATCGAGCTCATCCAGCGCCGCGCCGCCGACATCGTCAACATCAAACTGATGAAGACCGGCGGACTCTCCAACGCAATCCGCATCGCCGATATCGCGGCGTTATATGGGGTGCCGTGCATGATCGGTTGCATGATCGAATCCAGCATCAGCGTCGCGGCGGCGGTACATCTGGCCGTGGCCAAGGCCGATAGCATCACCCTGGCGGATCTGGATGCGCCCGCACTCGGGCAGTTCGATCCCACCGAGGGCGGAGTGCACTTCGACGAAGCGCAACTTCATATCGACGACTCGCCGGGTCTGGGCATCCGACGCATTCGCGGGCTGGAGCTGTTGTCGGATTAAAGCGCCGTTGGATATTTCTGGTCGAGGGCGCGGTGCCCTCACCGCTCGCGGGACACGCCGTGAATCCATCCCTGGAGGCTCGGTGGCGGCATCCATGCCGCCACACGGTCCCGCAAGCGGTGAGGACACCGCACCAGAGAGTTAGTCGGTTGCTTGAAAACATGCATACCCACACTCTTGACTGGTCATTGCCTGCCCACCGTCGCGGGACCTTACGCGGCATGGATGCCGCGTAAGAGCCTACACGGACGTACTTGCGGCGTGTCCCGCGATGGTGGGCGGGCAAGGGCCCTGCAGCCAACCCGCAGATCAGCCGCTCTGCAAGTGATCTATACGCACTGTCCAACCACGCCAAGACAATCCGACCCCTCGGTCTTAAGCCGGCCCCGCCAAGCACGCATACGAACATCGGCGCGCATGCGCCACACAGCCGCATTGCTGGGTACAGTAGCGATAAGGTGTTGGTCCGTGATGCAGTGCCGAGGCACCGCACTGTCGCCGCCAACGACCGATCGACTCAACGCAGCTCACCCCTGCCAGACCCATTTCTCCGGAGCCTGCATGCGCCTTGCCACCGTGTTTCGATCCGTCGCGTTGTTGGCGCTGGCAAGCTGCAGCAGCCTTGCCGGCGCTGCCGGTCCAATCGATGCGCTGAATCGAGCGCGCGCATTGATCGTGGTGACCACACCGGACTGGAACAGCACACAGGCGCGCCTGCAGACATTCACCCGTGTGGATGGCCACTGGCAACAGGCCGCACCAGGGTTTGCGGTGGCGCTGGGTCGCCATGGCAGCGCCTGGGGCGATGGCCTGCATCCTGCACAGACGCAAGGCCTGCAGAAGCGCGAGGGCGACGGCCGCAGCCCGGCCGGTATATTCGCCATCGGCCCGGCCTTCGGTTATGCGCCGAGTATCGACAGCACGATGCCATACCAGGCGATGACCGCCACCAACTACTGCATGGATGTACCGAGCTCGCCGCTGTACAACCGCATCGTCGATGCCGCCCAGGTCGGTGAGACCGCAGTGGCCGGCTCGACCGAACCGATGCGGCTGGACCTGCAACATCCCGGCGATGCACGCTACAGCGAGGGCTTTGTGATCGCGCACAACCCCAACGCGATTCCCGGTCATGGCAGCTGCATCTTCGCCCACCTATGGCGCACGCCAGGCCAGTTCACCGCCGGTTGCACCGCCATGGCGCCGGCCGATATGCAACGCCTGCTCGCCTGGTTGAAGCCCGAAGACAAACCGCTGTTTGTGCTGTTACCGCGATCCGAATACGCACGCTTTCAAGCACAGTGGCAGCTGCCCAAGTTGAAGGACGCCGCACGATGAACACACCGGTTCCTGCTCCCGATTCCACTGGGCTGGTGCGCGTCGTTAGCCGTTGGCAGATCGTCGGATTGTCGATCAACGATGTGATCGGCAGCGGCATCTATCTGCTGCCGGCGGCCACCGCCGCACTGCTGGGACCAATGAGCCTGTGGGCGGTGATGCTGGCCGGCCTGGCGGTGGCCTTGCTGGTGTTGTGCTATGCGCAGGCGGCGAGTTATTTCGATACGCCAGGCGGTAGTTATCTGTACACGCGCGAGGCGTTCGGCCCCTTCGTCGGTTTTCAGATCGGCTGGATGATCTGGCTCACCCGCATCAGTTCGGCAGCCGCATTGAGCAACGGCCTGGCCGACGCGGTCGCGCGGTTCTGGCCGACCGTCGCCACCGAGCAGTGGGCACGTCTGCTGGTGGTAGTCGGCTCATTGGGATTGCTCACCGCCATCAATGTAATCGGAGTGAAATCGGCCGCGCGCACCGGCATCGCCCTGGTGATCGGCAAGTTGGTGCCACTGCTGTTGTTTGTCGCCATCGGCCTGTTCTATGTGGATTGGTCATGGGCCTTCGCCGGCACCACGCCGGACTTGCGCGACCTGGGAAATCTAGGCGAAGCCGCCTTGTTGTTGCTGTTCGCCTATGCGGGATTCGAAAACATTCCGGCGGCCGCTGGCGAGTACCGCAATCCACGTCGCGACGTGCCGTTCGCACTGATCACCATGATCGTCACCGTCACCTTGATCTATGCGGCGGTACAAGTCGTCGCACAAGGCACGCTGCCCAATCTTGCCGCCTCGGCCACGCCGTTGGCCGATGCCGCAAGCCGTTTCGGTGGCGAAGCGCTGGCGCTGATTCTCACCGTTGGCGCCACCATCTCCATCCTCGGCACCACCAGCAACACGGTGATGCTTGGCCCGCGCTTTTTGTTCGCGCTTGCACAAGATGGGTATGGCCCGGCATTTCTGGCGCGCGTGCATCCACGTTTCCACACCCCTGCAGCGGCGGTGATCACCCAAGGCGTGTTGTCGCTCGGATTGGCGTTGTCGGGGTCGTTCACGCAGCTGGCGCTGTTGTCGATGGTCACGCGGCTGTTTGCGTATATCGGCACGGCTGCGGCGGTCATCGTGCTGGCGCGTCGTTACCGGCAACGTACCGACACCTTGCGTCTACCGGGTGGGCCAGCCATTCCCATCGCCGCGCTACTGCTGTCGCTTGGCCTGCTTGCCAGTGCCAGCTGGCAGAATCTGGCCGCCGCCGGCATCGCCTTGCTGGTGGGTTGGGCGTTTTATCTGTTCCCACGCAAGCAGGTTTGAAGGTTTCGCAACACACTCGCGCAGGGCTCACGCATACCTAACCGCGCGCGCCCAACGCTGCAGCTCTCACCTGCATGGGAATTTGCGATGAAACTGCGCCGTGTCTACAGCACACCCGATATCGCTAGTGCGCAACGCGTCGTGCAGGCAGCACGCAGCGCAGGCATCGACAATGATGCGCTGTCGTTGATTGCCCGTTCGGATATCGAGCTGGAAGACGTGCCTGACGAGCGCAAGAATGCCAAGACCGACTTTCTTCCCGCTGCTGCGCGTGGCGCCGCAACGGGCGGTGCCGCAGGCCTGGTCGCCGGTCTGGTTGCCATCGCGGTGCCTCCCATCGGCCTCACCATTGCCGGGGCCGGCGTCATGGCACTGGCAGGCGCCCTGGTCGGCACCTGGTCGTCTGCACTGATCGGGGCCACCGTACCCGATCCGATCCGTCGCCAGTTCGAAGAGGAAATTCAGGCCGGGCGCGTATTGGTGATCATTGATGCCGACGAGCCGTCGCTGCTGCATGCCGAAACCAGCCTGGTGGCTGCGGGTGCAACACCATTGCCCTACGAGGCCGCATCGGCGGCGACTTGAATGCGGTCGGAGACGGGCGACAGCCGGCCGATTGCAAAGGCCTTGGTTTCAGCATCGCAGCCGGACCGGTTTTATCGCACTCATCGCGACCCTACGCCTTGATGCCCTCCTCACCTGCCCTGGCAACGGATTTAACACCTACCCACCTACGGTAGACGGCACATTCACCATGGAGACGAGCATGAACGTGCCGTATCAGATTCCAGGCCGTGCGCCGGACGAAGACCGCAGCCAGAACGTATCCAACTATTGGCGTGAGCGCTTCACCGAAGAGTCGTATTACACCGAAGGTGACCGTTACGAAGATTACGAGGGCGCCTACCTGGCAGGCCATGAGGCACGTATCCGTGAAAACGCGCGTGCCTATGATCAGGTAGAGGCTGAGTTGCACCGCGAATGGGAAGCCAATCGCGGCACCGAAGGCCTGAGTTGGAGCAAGGCCCGTCACGCAGTCAAGCGTGCCTGGGAAAACGCGACGGACTTCGTCACCGGCGACAGCAAGTCAAAGCCCTGAAAACAACAACGCCACCGTCGAGGTGGCGTTGTTGTATCAGCGTGGTCGAGGCATCAGTCCAGTGGCGGCGGTGCCGCGCGCGAAATAGGCAACCTGTTGTCGACATCCATCGCATCGCGCGTGTTCTTCTGCACCGCAACCGCACCGAACAGACTCAATACATACGCCATTGCATAAAAGCCTTTCTCGCTGAGCAACAAGGTCGCGTTGATCAAGCCAATCGCCAATAGCAGCAGTGCGATGATCAGCGAGAACCAGCAGATCGCGTAATACAGTCCCGTCACCGGAATACCGTCCGCGCGGTCACGCACACTCTTCTGCAACGACACCGATGCGAACAAGCCAAACAGCAGCAACGTAAAGTAGTAGCCTTTTTCGTTGAGCATCATCTGCGCATTCCACAACCCGATCAGGTAGGCAGTGCTGCCCAGCAGCAATGCGGCCCAGGATGCGGCGATAAAAGCAGGTGAGGTTTTTTGCGTGGCAACCATGGAAACTCCTTTTCATGGTGGAGCAGGAAGGTGGGACGCACACGTCTCACAGAGAAAGTGATCTACGACAAGGCGGCCTTGAAGGCGTCGTGTAAGGTACTTGAAAACCCGACGCGGGACACGTTGCGGGAGGGCTGCAGCGTCACCGCGCCTTATCCCCTGGAGGACCACATGTCTGTCCGACGTCTGCTTGCACTGGCCTGCTCGGCCACGCTGTTCACCACCGGCGCCGCATTTGCCGCGCCCGCCGCCGCACCTGCAGCGGCCATTCCCAAGGCGCAGTGGCCATTCCAGGCCACCACCGTTGCCGATTTCGACGAACCCTGGGCGATGACCTTCCTGCCTGACGGCAGTTTGCTGGTCAGCGAAAAACGCGGCTCGCTGATGCGGCTTGATCCCAAGACCAAGCGCAAAAGCGCCATCACCGGCATCCCGACCGTGGCCTACGGCGGCCAGGGCGGCTTTGGCGACGTGCTCGCGCACCCGCGCTTTGCTCGCAATGGCCTGGTCTATGTGAGTTACGCCGAACCAGGCGAAGGCGATACACGCGGCGGCGCCGTGGCGCGGGCCAAACTGACGCTGGATGCCACCGGCGGCGGCACGCTTTCGGACTTCAAGGTGATCTGGCGTCAGGACCCCAAGGTCACCGGTAATGGACACTTCGGGCATCGGCTGGCGTTCGATCAGGCCGGCAAACTGTGGATCAGCTCCAGCGAACGGCAGAAATTCACCCCCGCGCAGGACATGAAAGCCAATCTCGGCAAACTGATCCGGCTCAACGACGACGGCAGCGTGCCGGCCGACAATCCCTTCGTTGCGCAAGGCGGTGTCGCCGCGCAAGTGTGGTCGCTGGGCCATCGCAACATCCTGGGCATCGCGTTCGACAGCAAGGGCCGCTTGTGGGAACACGAGATGGGCCCGATGGGCGGCGATGAGCTGAATCTGATCCAGCGCGGCGCCAACTATGGTTACCCGATCGTCTCCAATGGCGACAACTACGACGGCACCCCGATTCCCGATCACAACACCCGCCCGGAATTCGCCGCGCCCAAGATCAGCTGGACACCGGTGATCTCGCCGGCCGGCTTTGTGATCTATAGCGGCAAGCAGTTCCCGACATGGCGCGGCAACGGCTTCATCGGCGGGTTGTCGTCGATGGCATTGGTGCAGGTCTCGCTCGGCGATCAGCCGCGCGAGGTGGCCCGCTACGACATGGGCGCACGTATCCGCGAAGTGGAACAAGGGCCGGATGGCGCGCTGTGGTTGCTGGAAGACGAAGCCAGTGGCAGCACCGGGCGTTTGCTCAAGCTGACACCCAAGAGCAAGGCCGCAGTCGAGAACGATGCGTAAGTTGGTGCATCGCCTGGATCGCTGCGCCACTGCGTGCTGCGTCAAGTAGCAGCACTGAGTGATGACTCGCACCATCGCCATGCGCTCGTTGAGCGCTGGCGATGGTGACGATCAAGCGAATTGCTTGGGTGGCGATTTGCGCTGCATAGCGTTAGCTATCGGCCAAACGCGACGCTTTTACAGGCAACTGCATCAGCGCAAACTGGTGATGACTCGCCACTAGGGCCTGTTAACACTAATGGCCCGAGCGATTAAACTATTGGGCATGGAGATCACGCCAGCACAATTTTCTCTGATCGAACACTGCCTGCCGGCGCAGCGCGGCAATGTCAGCATGACCAACCTGCAAGTGGTCAACGCCATCCTTTACGTTGCCGAGCATGGCTGCAAATGGCGCGGCCTACCCAAGCGCTTTGGCAACTGGCATACGGTCTACACACGCATGAACCGTTGGGCCAAGGCGGGTGTGCTGGACCGGATGTTCGCCCAATTGCAGAAGTCCCAGATCGTGCGCATCAAGATCGAAGCAGTCTCGCTGGACTCCACCAGCGTCAAGGTCCATCCCGATGGCACGGGTGCATTAAAAAAAACGGCCCGCAGGCCGTCGGCAAGTCTCGCGGTGGATGGAACACCAAGATTCATATGGTTGCCGCAGATGCTCGAACAGCCATCACCTTTGGATTGACGCCTGGCAACGTGCATGACGCACCTGCAGGCCGCGCGTTGCTTGAACACCTGGGGCCAGTGGAGCGGCCGATTCATTTGTTGATGGACCGTGCTTACGAAGGCAACGAAACCCGCCAGTTGGCGCTCGATCTTGGCTTCGTGCCGGTGGTCCCGCCGAAATCCAATCGGGTCGAGCCTTGGGAATACAACCGGGAGATGTACAAGCGGCGTAACGAAGTGGAGAGACTGTTCCGTCGCTTGAAAGGCTACCGCCGGATTTTCTCGCGCTTCGAGAAGCTGGATGTCATGTTCCTTGGATTCCTCAGCTTCGTCCTAGTCGTTGATGGGCTTCGGATGTGTTAACAGGCCCTAGAAACACGGTCATCCGAAAGCGGCGGCTCCAAACGCACCGGCTTCCTCGGAGGACACGCTTTCAGCCTTCCAACAACTCAAAGGTCACTGCCTCGCCACTCTTGGCCGATGCGCAGACCCACACATCGAACAGCCCCGGCTCGGCGCCGAACACGCCCTTGGGGTCGGTGAAGGCCAGCGCATCGCGTGCCAGGGTGAACACCACGTCCGTGCTCTCGCCCGGCTGCAACATCACTTTGCGGAAGCCCTTGAGTTCGCGCACCGGGCGCACCCGGCTGGCCACACGATCGTGCACATACAGCTGCACCACTTCTTCGCCTGCAACGCTACCGGTATTGGTCACGCGCGTGGTGATGGTCAGCGCCTGATCCCAACCAACCTGCGCGCTGCTCAGCTGCGGCGGCGCATACGCAAACGTGGTGTAGCTCAAGCCATGGCCGAACGGATACAACGGCTCGTTGGGCATTTCGCGCCAGCGCGCCTTGTATTCGGACAGGGTCGGCAATTCCGGGCGGCCGGTGCGCAGATGGTTGTAGAAATACGGCTGCTGCCCGGTCACCTGCGGGAAGCTGATCGGCAACCGCGCAGACGGGTTGTAGTCGCCGAACAACACATCGGCCACGCCGGTGCCGGTCTGCGTGCCCAGATACCAGGTCACTGCAATCGCATCGGCATCGCGCACCGCACCGCTCAATGCCAGCGCGCGCCCGTTGCGCAGCAACACCACCATCGGTGTGCCGGTGGCGGCAATGGCTTCGGCCAGCGCCTGCTGTGCCGGCGGCAACACGATCTCGGTGCGCGACTGCGCCTCGCCACTGAACCGCTGCGGCTCGCCCAGCGCCAGCACCACCACATCGGCGGCCTGCGCCGCATCGATGGCGGCGGAAATCCCGCCCGGCAGCGGCTCTTCCAGGCCGCAGCCCGGCACCACGCTCAGATGCTCACCACCGACCACCGCACGCACGCCCTGCTCCAGGGTCACATAGCGTTCCTTGTCGCCGAACAAGGTCCAGCAGCCCTCGATGTTCTCGCGGTCCTGCACGAACGGCCCGATCAGCGCGATGTGCTGTCCGCTTTTCTTCAGCGGCAACACTGCGCCTTCGTTCTTCAGCAACACGATCGAACGCCGCGCCGCATCGCGCGACAACGCATCGTGCGCCGGCAGATGCGCGGTATCGGCTTCGCGTGCCGGATCCAGCGAGCGATACGGATTGTCGAACAAGCCGATCGCTTCTTTCAGCTGCAGCATGCGACGCACACTCGCATCCAGCGTGGACATCGGCACCTCGCCGCTTTCCACCAGCGACGGCAGATGCGCGGCATAAAAGCCGCTCTGCATGCTCAAATCCAGACCGGCCAGGAAGGCTTTTTTGGTCGCATCGCGCTCATCGGTGGCGTAACCGTGCGCGATCAATTCCATGTCGGCGGTGTAGTCGGAAATCACCACACCGGGGAACTGCCATTCGCCACGCAGGATCTCGGTCAGCAACTCGTGGTTGGCGCTGGCCGGCACGCCGTTGATGTCGTTGAACGAGGACATCACGGTCAGTGCGCCGGCATCGAAGGCAGCCTTGAACGGCGGCAGATGCACATCGCGCAAGGTTTGCGGCGCGATGTCCACGGTGTTGTATTCCATGCCCGCCGCCACCGCGCCATAGGCGGCAAAGTGCTTCGGGGTGGCGAGCAACGAGTCGTCGGCTTTCAAATCGCTGCCCTGAAAGCCGCGCACGCGGGCGGCAGCAAACGCCGCGCCCAGCAGCACGTCTTCGCCGGCGCCTTCTGCGCCACGGCCCCAGCGCTGATCGCGCGCAATGTCCACCGCCGGTGCGTAGGTCCAGTGCAGGCCAGCAGCGGTCGCTTCGATCGCGGTGGCGCGCGCGGTGCGCTCGGCCAGTTCCGGCTCGAAGCTGGCCGCTTCGCCCAGCGGAATCGGGAACACCGTGCGCATGCCGTGGATCACGTCGGCGGCCAGGATCACCGGGATGCCCAGACGGCTTTCTTCCACCGCCACTTTCTGGATCTGGACGCCCAGCGCGGCGCCAACGCCATTGAACAGCGAGCCGACCCGGCCCTGCCGGACCTGCTGCAGCACCTCGTCGGCGTTGAGCACATTGGCTTCGGGATTCACGTCCGGCGCGAACGGCCGCACCATGTCGGCGAACACACCCAACTGTCCGACCTTCTCTTCGACGGTCATCCGGGCAATCAGGGTTTCGATACGATCAGCAGCCATGAGATCCTTGAGAAAACGTTTACATGGCCGTCAATTCTAGCCTGACGCGACCGCGAGGATGCAACTCTTCTGCCTGTTCAGGCTGATGTTCAGCCCCATTGGCAGACGTTGGGCGGCAAAATGACGACCTGCCTTGCAGTCGCTCACGCGCCACCGCAACCGTTCAATACCTGCCATCGGTGGGCGCCCGGAAGCTCCAGACGGCCCAGCCGCCGACAACACCGAGCGCTACTGTACGGCCAGAGAGCGGGCACACCCTATAGAGAAGGTGGCACGTCAGCAGAAACGCGCGTGCGCTCGATGAGCACACCCACCGCCTGCGCGCCGCGCACCGCCCCCGGCTTGCTCAATTTCAACCGCAGCCAGTGCACCCCAAACTCGTCCAGCACGATCGTCGCGCAGCGCTCGGCCAGCGTTTCCACCAGCCCGAAGTCAGAGCCCTGCACGAACTCGATCAGCCGCTTGCTCACCGCCTTGTAGTTCAGCGTGTCGGCGATGTCGTCGCTGGCGGCCGGAATGCGGTTGTCGAACCCCATCTCCAGATCGAACCGCAGCGTCTGGCGGATGCGCCGCTCCCAGTCGTAGATGCCGATCAGCGCATCGATTTCCAGGCCTTCGATAAAAACTTTGTCCATGGGTGGGGAATCGGGAATGGGGATTAGGGAATGGTGAGAAGCACGAGCAACAGCAAAGCAGCACAGAACGAATCGGAATAGCGCTCTTACGATTCCCTATTCCCGATTCCCGAATCCCGCGCCGCCGCCAACGGCGGCAAGCTCGCCATATCCCAGCGCGGCGTCACATGCACCGCCGCATCGGCGCGCTCGCCGGCCTCCAGCCGCAGCGCGCCGGCGAAGGCAATCATCGCGCCGTTGTCGGTGCACAAGGCCGGGCGTGGGAAGCACACCCGGCCGCCGCGCCGCTGCGCCGCCTCCTGCAGCCGCGCGCGCAGGCGCTTGTTGGCACCCACGCCACCGGCCACCACCAGCGTGTTGCACTCGGCCGCATCCAGCGCGCGCAGGCACTTGATCGCCAGTGTCTCCACCACCGCATCCTCGAACCCGCGCGCGATATCCGCCCGCGTGGTGTCGGACTGGTCGCTGGCGCGCCAGGCCAGCAGCACCTGGGTCTTGAGCCCGCTGAAACTGAAATCCAGGCCGGGCCGGTCGGTCATCGGTCGCGAGAATTTATAGCGTCCCGGCGTGCCGGTTTCGGCAAGGGCAGCGAGCTGCGGGCCGCCCGGATACGGCAGACCCATCATCTTGGCGGTCTTGTCGAAGGCCTCGCCGGCTGCATCGTCCAGCGTTTCGCCGAGCACTTCGTAACACCCCAGCGCCTTGACCGACACCAGTTGGGTGTGGCCGCCAGAGACCAGCAGCGCCACGAATGGCGGCTTCGGCGGGTCGTCTTCCATCAACGGCGCCAGCAGATGACCTTCCATGTGATGCACACCGATCGCCGGCACATCCAGCGCCCAGGCCAGCGAGCGCGCCACGCCTGCACCTACAAGGAGTGCGCCCACCAAACCCGGGCCGGCGGTATAGGCCACGCCATCGAGTTCGTCGATGCGCAAGCCGGCCTCGTCCAGGGTCTGGCGGATCAGCGGCAGCAACTTGCGCACGTGGTCGCGGCTGGCCAGTTCCGGCACCACCCCGCCGTATTCGGCATGCAGCGCAATCTGGCTGTAGACCGCATGCGCGCGTAGCGCCGGCACGCCGGATAGCGCGGTGTCGTAGACCGCCACACCGGTCTCATCACACGATGATTCGATCCCAAGAACTTTCACGGCAACTCGGCAGGCAGGCACATGCGGCCTATTTTCGCAGCTTTTGCGCTGCGCAGATCGGCCAGGGGCGATATGCGGCGCCGCCGTGCGATCATTGCCGGATCAGGCCCAAACCCACGCGTTTCTAGCGCGTTTCTCATAGGCCTGCAGAAGCAAATCTTGCTGGGGGCTTGCAGGTCGTTGGCAAGTCGTTATAATGCGCGGCTCGCCGGGGCAACCCGGAAATTCCGTCACGCGAGTCCGCTCGCACCCGCCCGGGGCTCCCGGACGGAAATCCCATTATCTGGAGAACCCATGCCCAGCGTTAAAGTCCGCGAGAACGAGCCCTTCGAATTTGCGCTCCGCCGTTTCAAGCGCACCTGCGAAAAGGCCGGCGTGCTGGCCGAAACCCGCAAGCGCGAGTTCTATGAAAAGCCGACCCAGGAGCGTAAGCGCAAGGCTGCCGCTGCTGTGAAGCGTCAGTTGCGTCGTTCCTCGCGCGACGTCACCAAGCGCCAGCGCTTGTACTGATCGAACGCGGTTCCCTGCCGGTGGGCACGCGCTGAAGGCGCGGCTCATCGGGATCGAACCCAAGAGCCGGCACGCGCAAGCGTCGCCGGCTTTTTGTATTGGTCTTTTTCAACACGCAACCTCAGGAGTCACCGCATGCCCCTCAAGCAGCAGCTCACCGATGACATGAAAGCCGCCATGAAATCCGGCGACAAGCACAGCCTAGGCGTGATCCGGCTGATCAATGCCGCGATCAAGCAGAAGGAAGTGGACGAACGTATCGAGATGGACGATGCGGCCGTGATCGCCGTGCTCGACAAGATGGTCAAGCAGCGCAAGGACTCGGTCACCCAGTTCGAAGCCGCCGCACGCGAAGACCTGGCGCAGATCGAGCGCGAGGAGATCGTGGTGATCGAGCGTTACCTGCCGGCCAAGATGGGCGAAGCCGAGATCGCCGCCGCCATCCAGGCTGCGATTGCAGAAACCGGTGCCAGCAGCCCCGCCGACATCGGCAAGCTGATGGGCGCGCTCAAGCCCAAGCTGGCCGGTCAGGCCGACATGGGCCTGGTCTCGGCCCTGGTCAAGAAGAGTCTGGCAGGCTGAAGTCTGCCTCCGCATTGCCCTGTGCTGGATTGCCAGGGCAATACAGATCGCCGCGCAAGCCAAGGCTATCTCGGTGCCGCATCGTGCGCACCACATCGCGCGACATCCAGCGCCCGCTTTCACCAGACCTTCGATTCGGCCCTGTTAGAACAGGTCCGCCAATGCAGGCGCGGGCGAAGCATTCCGCATACCGGTTTCGTCCTCTCACCCCTGCACGCATCACGGTATGCCCAAGGATTTCCCCCGCCGGTGACGAAGCTCTCAACCGAACACCTGCAGAAGCATCTGGGCCGCCTGCAACGCAGCCTGCCGATGGCACTGCTCAATCGCTTTCTCGAGATCGACGTGATGACGCAGGCCGCGTCGCTGTCGTTCTACGCCTTGCTGTCGCTGGCACCGCTGCTGGTGTTGCTGCTGTGGCTGACTGCATCGCTGTATCCGCCTGCACAGGAAGCCTTGGTGCAGCAGATTGCGCAACTGGCCGGCGGTAGCGCAGCGGAAGTCGCCGACACGGTGATCCGCAATGCCACCGATCAACCCGGCGTAGGCTCGCTGGCCGGGCTGTGGAGCACGCTGTTGCTGTTCATCGGTGCCACCGCGGTGTTTGCGCAGTTACAGAACGCGTTGAACCTGATCTTTCGCACCGACAAGGAGCGTCTGGAAGGCGTCGTGGCATGGCTGAAGAAGCGCGTGTTCTCGTTCGGCGTGATCCTGGCGCTGGGCTTCTTGTTGATCGTGTCGATGATCGCCACTACCGCGTTGCAAGTGGTGTTCGCACGCCTGCCGTCGGTGCTGCCGGCGATCGGGTATGTCACCACCCTGGCGCTGTATTCGCTCGCCTTCGCCTTCCTGTATCGCTATCTGCCCGACCGCACCGTCAACTGGCGGCAGGCCTTTGTCGGCGGCGTCATCACCGCGTTGTTGTTTGCATTGGGGCGCTACGGCATCGGCCTGTACATCGCCAAGGCGGCACCCGGCAGCGCGTATGGCTCGATGGGCACCCTGGTGATCCTGCTGGTGTGGATGTACTACGCCTCGGTGGTGTTCTTCGTCGGCGCCTTGCTGACCGCCGTGATCGACGAGCGCGTGCGCTCGCACCGCAAGCTGCGCGAGGCCGGGGTGGATACGGACAACCTGCCGCCGGCGGTCGACGAACCGAGCGTCACGCCGCAGCCGGAAACGCCGGCACGCAGTTGATTGCGCCCGGCGCGGCCTGTGCCATGTGTGGCAAGGCTGCACGTAGTGACGCACTGAGGGCCTTCGCTCTCTAAGGGCCTTCGTTCGCTGAAGCCGGCGAGCGCCAGCGGCTGGGATATCCTAGCGGGATGGCCCGCATCCCCGACGCATTCATCGACGAACTGCTTGCACGCACCGACATCGTCGAGGTGGTGGGCGGTCGCGTGCCGCTCAAGCGTCAGGGCAAGGAATACTCGGCGCGCTGCCCGTTCCATGACGAGCGCTCGGCCTCGTTTACGGTCTCGCCGACCAAGCAGTTCTATCACTGCTTCGGCTGCGGCGCGCACGGCACCGCAATTAGTTTTCTGATGAATTACGACCGCCTCGAATTTCTCGATGCGGTCGACGAGCTGGCCAAGCGCGCCGGCATGGAGATCCCGCGCGAGACCCAGCAGCGCACCCCGCAGCAGCAGGACGACAGCCGCGAACTTTATTCGGCACTGGAAGCGGCCACCCAGTTCTTCCAGCGCCAGCTCGAGGGCAGCGAGCGCGCCCGCGATTACCTGGACGGCCGTGGCGTGGATGCCGACAACCGCGCGCGCTTCCAGATCGGCTACGCGCCCGATGGCTACAGCGCATTGAAGGACACCCTGGGCACCGATGCGCGCCGCATGAGCGTGCTCGAACGCGCCGGCCTGTTTTCCAAGAACGATCGCGGCCACGTCTACGACAAGTTCCGCGACCGGGTGATGTTCCCGATCTTCGACCGCCGCGGCCGCGTGATCGCCTTCGGCGGACGCATCATGGGCGCGCCGGCCGATGGCCGCGACCCCGGCCCGAAGTACCTCAATTCGCCGGAAACCGCGCTGTTCCATAAGGGCCGCGAATTGTATGGCCTGTGGCAGGTGCGTCAGGCCAATCAGAAGATCGAGCGGCTGATCGTGGTGGAGGGCTACATGGACGTGGTCTCGCTGTTCCAGTTCGGCGTCACCCAGGCGGTGGCCACGCTGGGCACGGCAACCACACCCGAACATGCCGAACTGCTGTTTCGCAACGCACCGGATGTGTATTTCTGTTTCGACGGCGACAACGCCGGCCGTAAAGCCGGTTGGCGCGCGCTCGAATCGGTGCTGCCGCGCATGAAGGACGGCCGCCAGGCGTTTTTTCTGTTTCTGCCCGATGGCGAAGACCCGGACACCATCGTGCGCAAGGAAGGCGCGCAGGCCTTCGATCAACGGCTGAAACAGGCCACGCCGCTGTCGCAGTTCTTCTTCGACGAGATGTCGCGCGAGATCAACCTGCACACGCTCGATGGCAAGGCCCGGCTGGCCGAACGCGCCAAGCCGATGCTGGCGCAGATTCCCGAAGGCGCGTTCGGCGATCTGATGAGGCAGGAACTGTCGCGCCTGACCGGTGTGGGCGCCAGCACCTCCACGCAAACGTCCATGCCACAAGGGCGGCCGGCCGCCCGCACGCATGGGCGCGCCCACGCAAAAACGCAGCCTGGTGCGCGCGTCGATCGCCATCCTGCTGCAGCAACCGTCACTGGCAATGAGCCTGGAAGGCGACCACGATTTTTCCGGCCTGCGCCTGCCTGGCATCGACCTGTTGATGGAGCTGCTGGCGCTGGTGCGGCAACGCCCGGAAATCAGCACCGGTGCCCTGCTGGAGCATTTCGCCGAACGCGAAGAACAGGCCGCGCTGCAGAAACTGGCCGCACAGGTCTTGCCCGGCGACGAACACAGTTGGGCGATGGAGTTGCACGACGTGGTGGCGCAACTGGACAAGCAATTGCTGCGTCAGCGCCTGGACGAACTGCAGGACAAGCAGCGCGCGCAAGGACTGGACGACACCGACAAATACGAGCTGCGCGAGCTGTTCAAGGCGCTCGCCGCGTTGTAGCGCGGGTTGCCGCGATAGGATTAGGTCATGCTGTCGTGTGCGGTGCCAAGCGAGCACGCATCGTAGAATGACGCGCACCACGCGCCTGATCGCGCACTCTCCGGGACCCCGATGAAGAAGCTGCTGGCGCGGTTGCGCATTGATCCATTCACCCTCGCGCTGCTGTGCACGGTCACGCTCGCCTCGTTTCTGCCGGTCTACGGCACCGCTGCCGCGATCATGGACAATGTCACCGATGTGGCGATCGCCGCGTTGTTCTTCCTGCACGGCGCGCGGTTGTCGCGTGAGGCAGTCAAGGCCGGCGCGCTGCATTGGCGCCTGCATCTGGTGATTCTGACCTGCACATTCGTGCTGTTTCCGCTGCTCGGGGTGTTGTCCAAACCGCTCGCGCATCTGGCGCTGACACCGGAGCTGTATGTCGGCCTGTTGTTTTTGTGCGCGCTGCCATCCACGGTGCAATCGTCGATCGCCTTCACCTCGATGGCGCGCGGCAACGTGCCGGCCGCCGTCTGTGCAGCCTCGCTTTCCAGCCTGTTGGGCGTGTTTCTGACGCCATTGTTGATGGGTCTGTTGGTCGGCAGCCAAGGCGCGATGGCGCACCCGGCCGAGGCGATCGGCAAGATCATGCTGCAGCTGCTGGTGCCGTTCCTGGCCGGGCATTTCCTGCGTCCGTGGATCGGCGGCTGGGTCGAACGGCATCGCGCCGTGCTGCGTTACACCGACCAGGGCACCATCCTGCTGGTGGTCTACACCGCCTTCAGCGCGTCGGTGAACGAAGGGCTGTGGCAGAAGACGCCGTTGCCGGCCCTGCTCGCCGTACTCGGCGCGGCCGCGCTGTTGCTGGCCGTTGCGATGCTCTCGATCACCTTCATCGCGCGCCGCCTGCGCTTCAACCGCACCGACGAGATCGCAATTGTCTTCTGCGGCTCGAAGAAGAGTCTGGCGACCGGCGTGCCGATGGCCAAGGTGATGTTCGCCGGCGGCGGCCTCGGTGCGATCGTGTTGCCGATCATGCTGTACCACCAGCTGCAGCTGATCGTCTGCGCGTTCGTTGCCGCACGTTATGCACGTACCGCACCGAGCGAGCCGCAAACCGGTGCCGGTGGTCACTGAGCGCGACGGTCACTGCACCGCGGTGGTCTGATCGCTTACACGCAGGCGCGACCCGCGTATGCGTGGCCTACAGGTGCCTGCTTGCTGTCGGCGGGTTGCATCTGCCGCAAACGCCAAGCCACGACGCTCCACGTGATGGCACTTCACATTGCAGCTCGGAGCGGGTTCTAAGCAGATGGACAAGCGTCATGAGCTGTCGCATGGTTGGTAAGGCACAGCTCGCTAGAGTGCTTGATCGTCCCCCTGCCGCCCCCAATCGGTGATTGCCATGACGCTGTCGTTCCGACGCCCTTCTCCGTCCTTGATCGTGCTGCTGGCGCTACTCGCCACCCTGAGTGCCTGCGACAAGCCCGCGACGCCATCGGCACCCGCGCAGACCAAGACAACGGCCACGCCCGCCCCAGCGTCCAGCATCGCCTGGCGCGAGGGCGATGTGGAAGACGCGTTTGTCGAGGCCAAGGAAAGCGGCAAGCCGATCCTGCTGTACTGGGGCGCGGCCTGGTGCCCGCCGTGCAATCGTCTGAAGGCCACCTTGTTCAAGGACCCGGCCTTCATTGCCCGCACCCAGCAATTCGTGGCGGTGCACCTGGATGGCGATTCCGAAGGCGCGCAGGCCTGGGGCGAGCGCTTCGGCATCAAGGGCTACCCGACCATCATCGTGCTGCGCCCGGATCGCAGCGAGATCACCCGCCTGGCCGGCGACGCCGACAACGCACGTCTGGCCGATGTGCTGCGCGTGGCGGCCAAGAGCACCAGCACCGCCAAGCAACTGCTCGACACCGCATTGCAGACCCCGCAGCAACTCAGCGCGGACGACTGGGCCGTGCTCGGCAATTACGCCTGGGGCACCGACGATCGGCTTGTCAAACCCGATGAGGCCGTCGATGTGCTCACGCGCCTGTCCAAATCTGCCCCGCAGCCGGCCCTGCAACGCAGCTTCGCGCTGGCAGCGATTGCGGCGGCCAAGGAGCCTCCCGCCCCGACTCCGGCTGCTCGCACCCTGCTGGAATCGGTGCTGGCCGATCCGGCAGAAGTACGCGCCAATCTCGGCACGCTGACCTACGTCCCCGCGCGTCTGGTCGCCGCTGCCAGCAGCGATGCCGGCGAGCGCGCCACCTTGTCCAACGCACTGAATCTGGCATTGGACAAGGTCTACGCCGACACCGCGCTGCCGATCGCCGACCGGCTGGGCACTGCCTACGCACAGATCCAGCTGGCACGCCTGGCGCAGGGCCAGCCCACCGAAACCGAAGCGAAAGGCCCGCAACCACCACTCCCCAAAACCGTGGTCGATACCGTGCAGCAACGCGTGCAATGGGCCACCGACACCGCCAAGACCGACGAAGAGCGCCAATCCACCATCAGCACCGCTGCGGCGCTACTGAGCGAAGTAGGCGATGGCAGCGGGGCCGAGCAGCTGCTGCTGGCCGAGTTGGCACGCAGCAAGACGCCGTACTACTACATGCCCGAACTGGCCGATTTGGCCGAACAACGCGGCGATAAAAAGACCGCGCTGTCCTGGCTCAAGAAGGCCTACGAGGGTGCACAAGGACCCGCCACCCGCGTGCAGTGGGGCGTGATGTATGTGGATGGCCTGATCCGGCTCAGCCCCGACGACACCGCAGGCATCGAAGCAGCTGCAACGCAGGTGATCGGCGAGCTGGCCGGGCAACCCGACGGTTACCGTCAACGTACCCGGCAGCGCTTCGCCACGCTGGGCGCTGCACTCAAGACCTGGGGCAAGCAGCATCACCAGCAAGGCAATGCGGTGCTGACACGACTTCAGCAAAAGATGCAGACCAGCTGCGGCAGCAAGAACACCAGCGAGTGCGCCAACTGGCTGAGCTGAGCCTGCGCAACCGTGCAGGCAGTTGCGCGGCGACTTGGCGCGGCCGACAGAGCGCGGTGGGCGGTTGGCCAATCAATGTTGAACGTGCCCGGGACCGGCGTGTACGACTGGTACATGCCGCGTCCGAGCCCTGGCCGGCATCCATCAGCGGCCGCACAGCAGCTTTGTCAGCCGCTCCTGGCGTCAGCTGCCTGTCGCTGCCGCTAGCGGACCCACGGCAACACCAAGTGATCCACCATCAGGAACGCGAACAGCGCCATCAGATACACGATGGAGTAACCGAACATCTTCATCGAGAACAGTTCGTCCGGCGGGTCGAGCATGCGCCACGCGTACCAGAGAAACACCACGTTGAGCACCAGCGCGCCGCCCAGATAGAACACCCCGCTCATGCCCACCGCCACCGGCAGCAGGGTCACGATCGCCAGCAGCACCGTGTAGACCAGGATCTGCCTGCGCGTATGCGGCACGCCGTGGGTCACCGGCAACATCGGGATCGCCGCCTTGGCGTAATCGGCGCGACGGAAGATCGCCAGCGCCCAGAAATGCGGCGGCGTCCAGATGAAGATGATCAGCACCAGCAGCGAGGCATTGATCCAGTCGGCGCTGGTCGGTAACCCTGTCACTGCAGCCCAGCCCAGCATCGGCGGCGTGGCGCCGGCCAGCCCACCGATCACGATGTTCTGCGAGGTCGCCCGCTTCAGGTACACGGTGTAGATCACCGCATAACCGATCAGCGAAGCAAACGTCAGCACTGCGGTGATGACATTCACCCAGACCACCAGAATGGTCATGGAAATCACGATCAGCACGCTGGCGAACAGCAGCACCTGCCACGGCCGCACCTTGCCCACCACCAGCGGGCGCCAAGAGGTGCGCGCCATCTGTGCATCGATCTTGGCATCGAGCAATTGATTGATCGCCGCCGCCGCCGACGCCGCCAGCCAGATGCCCAGAAAACCCAACGCACCGGTGCGCACCTGCAGCCACGTCGGCACATCGGGGATGGCCAGGAACATGCCCACCAACGCGGTGAACACGATCAGTGCCACCACCTTGGGTTTGGTCAGATCCCAGTAATCGCGTGCGCTGACAGCCATGTTCACTCCGGCGCGCGCAGCCGCGCCAGCAGCGAGACCAGCACGAACAACAATGCCACCGCCCCGCCGTTGTGCAGCACCGACACTTCCAGCGGCAACGCCAGCTTGACGTTAAGCATGCCCAGCGTCACCTGCACCGCCACCAGCACCGCCAGCGCACCGGCCCACACGCGCATGCCTGGCGAGCGCGACAGGCGCCACGCCAGCCACCACAGATACAGTGCCGTCGCAATTGCCCACAACCGGTGCGCCATCTGGATCGCGATACGCGCCGCGCCATCGAGCACACCGCCTTCGTAATCCACCCCGATCCCGCGCCACAGTGTGAAGCCTTCGCGGAAGTCATGCGGCGGCCACCATTGGCTCACGCAACGCGGGAAATTGTCGGCCGACCAGCTACCGCCGCCACAGGCCAGTGCCGCGTAGTTGGCACTGACCCAACCGCCCAGCGCGATCTGCAGGCCCAGTACCGCCACGCCCAGGCGCAGCAGCCACTTCAGCCGCGAGGCGTCGGCCAGCGTGATCGGCAGATGCGTCGCGCGCCAGGCCATCCACACCAGCAGAGAGAACATCAGCATGCCGCCGAGCAGATGGCCCATCACCACAATCGGCTTGAGCAGCAGCGTCACTGTCCACATGCCCAGCAGCGCCTGGAAGATCACCACCGCCAACGTCAGCACCGCCGCGCGGGCCAGATCGATATTGCTCCAGCGCAGCGCGGCCAGCAGCAGGATGGCTTCGCCCGCGATCGCCACCCCGGACGCCAGCGTGTGCCAGCCGGACATGTACAGCGGGATCGACAACGCCACCAGCACCGCCGCAGTCACAACCTGGGCAATGCCCATGCGTCTGCGGCGCACCGCCAGCAACGACAGCACCAGCACTTCCACCCCGAGCGCGCCGGCCAGGAAGCGGTGCACCTGCTCACGCCAGGCCTTGTGCGACTCCAGCGGGCGGATCTTGCTGGCCACATGCGTGTTGGCTTCGTCGCTGGTCTGCGGCCAGGTGACGCGGCCATAGCAGGTCGGCCAGTCCGGGCAGCTCATGCCGGCATCGGACAGGCGCACGAACGACCCGAACAGGATCGTGCTCGCAGTGAACAACGCCGCCAGCCAGGCCATGCGATGGAAGTGGCGGAACAATGCCGGTGGCGCAAACAGATTCATCGAAACGGGCTCACATCAGTTTCAGCAGCTTGACCAGGTCGGCACGCAGGCCGGCCGGGTCGAACCCTGGGGCATATCGCAGGATCACGAAGCCGTTGGGGTCGATCACATACACCGGCACGCCGGCGGCATCGTTGGCACGCGGTAACGCCTGCCGCAGCCGCGCGTCGTCGCGCAGCACACGCAGGGCCGGCATCGGCGGCAGACCGGCTGGCGGGGCGCCGATCCACAACACCTCCACCTTGTCGGCGCGATGGCCGAGCAGCTGCCACACCTTGTCCAGTTCGGCCGACAAGGTCACGCACTGCTGCGTGCAACTGGCGGGCGGTGCGAGCGCGATGCGCCATACGCGTTCGGCAGGCGTCCATGCATACGGCTGCCCGTCCGCGCGCAGCGGCACCAACGCGCGCAGGTCAGCGGGCGGCTTCAGCAGTTCGCCGTGATTGCGCATCGATGCCGGCTGCCATCCGGAGAAGCGCAGCACGCCGGCCAGCAACATCGAGCCGAAGAACAGCACCGCCAGGGCAATCAGCATCCTGCGGCCGCGTTTGACCGAATGCGGCGTGGCCGATGTGGATGAGGTCATGCCGGCGATTTTCTCATGCCGCAGGCATCAGTGCCCGCGTCGACGGCGGCGACGCGCACGCCATGTCAGCAACGTCGCGGTGGCCAGCACCGCGGCGGCCAGACCGAACCATTGCACCGCATAACCCAAGTGCCGCGCGGGTGGCAGCGTGTTCGGCAGCATCTCCAGATCGCGTGCGTAACCAACCGGTAGGGCAGGATCCAGCCGCAACACCTGCGACGAAATGTCGCGCCTGCCAAAGGCACTGCGCAGGGCGGGCGCATCCAGGCGTGTGGCCAGCCAGGTCTGCGGCGTACCGGCGGGGGCCAATGCCGGCCCCAACGCAAGTCCGGCCGATGGCGGCGCGCTGAGCAACCCCCGCACTGCCTGGGTCCCGTGCAGTGGTGTAATCGTCGGTAACTGCCGATTGGCCGGCAACGGCAGCCAGCCCAGATCGATCAATAGTGTGCCTGGGCTGCTTTGTGGCGCGGCAAGTTGATAAACGCGCACACCGGCGCGCCCTGCATGCAGCTGGTTGTCCAGCAACACCTGCTGCGGCAGAAAACGCACGTCTCCGCTGATCCATGACAGCGCATGCGGCGTGGCTAACGCTTGCACCAAGGTCAACGGCATCTCGCGCACATGCGCAGCGCGTTCCAGCAACGCTTGCTTGCTATGCATGCGCTGCAGCTGCCAGTACCCAAGCGCCGTAAAACCCGCGCTGACCAGTAACGCCAGACACCAGCCCAACACCGCCGTGTGCTTGCGCATCATGACAAGCGACGCAAAAAGGCGTGCAATGCCGTTACCACGCCGACGACCACCGGGGCTGTTGTGAACGATTCGCTCAAGACGCTGCTGATTGTCGCCTTCCTGATCGTGATCCTATGGAACCTGGGCGCAGGTCTCTATTACCTGCTCACCGATCGCGGCGAGACCAAGCGCACCGTCAACGCACTCACCTGGCGCATCGGTCTGTCGGTCGCGCTGATCGCGGTGGTGATCCTCGGTATCTACACCGGCTGGATCAAGCCGCATGGGCTCGGCCGCTGACGCGGCCGATGGGATTGGTGATTGGGGATTCGCAAGAGCGACCCGCTTTGCTATCACGAATTCCCAATCCCCACCCTCAAAGCACATACACGAACAGGAATAGCGCCAGCCACACCACGTCGACAAAGTGCCAGTACCACGCGGCCGCTTCGAAGGCGAAGTGGTTGTCGCGGGTGAAGTGCCCGCGCGCCACGCGCAGCCACATCACCGCCAACATGATGGTGCCCAGCAACACATGCATGCCGTGGAAGCCGGTAAGCATGAAGAACGTGGAGCCGTAAATTCCAGAGCCCAGCGTCAGATTGAGTTCGGTGTAGGCGTGGATGTATTCCTCCGCCTGCAGGAACAAAAACACGCAACCCAGCAGCACGGTCAACCCGAGCCACAACAGCAGCGCACCGCGCCGGCCACCTTTCAGCGCGTGATGGGCAATGGTCAGCGTCACACCGGAGCTGAGCAGGATCAACGTATTGATCAGCGGCAGGCCCCACGCCGGGATGGTCTGGAACTGCCCACCGATCGTACCCGGGCCGTTGGTCGGCCACGCGGCGGAATACCCATTCCACAGCAGCTCGTTGGTCATCACACCATCGCCTTCGCCGCCCAGCCAGGGCAGCGTCAGCACACGCGTATAGAACAACGCACCGAAGAAGGCGCAGAAGAACATCACCTCGGAAAAAATGAACCACACCATCCCCATGCGGAAGGACCCATCCACCTGGCGGTTGTAGTGCCCGGCATTGGATTCGCGGATGACATCGCCAAACCACATGAACAAGGTCGCCAGCAACATCGCAACGCCAGCGAAGAACGTCCAACGTCCCCATGCCGCATCGTTGAGCCAGCTGGCAACGCCAATCATCATCACGAACATCGCAATCGACCCGACAAACGGCCACTTGCTGTGGCTCGGGACGAAATACGCATCGGCGTTGGGACTATGGTCGGCCATGGCGTTGCTTCCGTGTCGGTGCTGCGTGTGGAGGAAGGATTACGGCGCCGCACGCGGTGCGCTGGACGCGCCACCGCCTTGCAACTCAGAGGTCAGGGTGTCGTTGCGATAGAACGTGTAGGACAAGGTGATCGTGGTGACTTCCGGCGGCAACGCAGGGTCGACGATGAAACGCAGCGGCATATCGCGCGTTTCGCCGGCCTGCAAGGTCTGCGCGGTAAAACAGAAACATTCGGTCTTGTTGAAATATCCGGATGCACGCGCCGGTGCGACCGACGGCACCGCACTGCCGACCACCGCACGCACGCTGTCGTTGCGCGCGAAATACAAGGCTTCGTTGAGTTCGCCCGGCACCACATCCATCGTCATCTGCTCGGGATGGAAGGTCCAGGGCAGTTTGGAATTGACCCCGGCATCGAACTCCACCCGCACCGTGCGCTTGCCGCCTGCAGCGATCGCACCCGCACTCGCACGCGTGCTGCCAGGTGCGCGCTCCATGCGAATTCCGAAGACTTTTTCGCAGGCGATGCGGTACAGCGGCACCAGCGAAAACGTCAGCACGAACACGCCCAACACCACACCCAGCAGTTTGAACAGGCCGGCAGTCGGTGCAGGCGCGGGCGCGTGGGTACTCACCGCCCGATGACTCCCGAGGCGATGAAACCCGCGTAGATCAGCAACGCGATGATGCCGACCGTGATCGCGGTGCGGCGCACGGCGCGGCGCTGTTGCGCCTGCCGTTCGGCAGCGGAGAGCAAACGTGCCACGGCCGGTACCGGCGCGGACTCAGTGACCGATGTCTTCATGCGCAAGATCTCCAGGCTTGATCACCGGCGGCACGGTGAAAGTATGCGCCGGTGCGGGCGATGGCACCGTCCACTCCAGTCCCTTTGCACCTTCCCAGGCGCGCGCCTCGGCCTTTGCGCCACTGCGCAGCGAGGCAAACAGGATGCCGGCCATCAGGAAGGGCGTGGCGAACATGCCGAACGCGCCGATCGAGCTGATCAGGTTCCAGTCGGCGAACACCACGTTGTAATCGGGAATCCGCCGCGGCATGCCGGCCAGGCCGAGAAAGTGCTGCGGAAAGAACAGCAGATTGACGAAGATCATCGTCCACCAGAAGTGGAACTTGGCCCAGGCCTCGTTGTACATGCGCCCGGTCCACTTCGGCCACCAGTAATACACCGCCGCAATCAACGCGAATACCGCGCCGGTGACCAACACATAATGGAAATGCGCGACCACAAAATAGGTGTCGTGATACTGGAAATCCGCCGGCACGATCGCCAGCATCAGGCCCGAGAACCCACCGATGCTGAAGAGAATCACGAACGCCACCGCCCACAGCATCGGCGATTCGAAGGTCAGCGAACCCTTCCACATCGTGCTGACCCAGTTGAACACCTTCACCCCGGTCGGGATGGAGATCAGCATCGTGGCGAACATGAAGTAGATTTCGCCACCGAGCGGCATGCCCACGGTAAACATGTGGTGCGCCCACACGATGAAACTCAAAAACGCGATCGCCGCGATCGCATAGACCATCGCCTGATAGCCGAACAGCGGCTTGCGGCTGAAGGTGGGGATGATCTCGCTGACCACGCCGAACGCCGGCAGGATCATGATGTAGACCTCCGGGTGCCCGAAGAACCAGAAGATGTGCTGGTACATCACCGGGTCGCCGCCGCCGGCTGCGTTGAAGAAGCTGGTGCCGAAGAACTTGTCGGTCAGCAGCATGGTCACCGCACCGGCCAGCACAGGCATCACTGCGATCAGCAGGAACGCGGTGATCAGCCAGGCCCAGCAGAAGATCGGCATCTTCAACAGATCGATACCGGGTGCACGCATGTTGAGCACGGTGGCAATGATGTTGATCGCGCCCATGATCGAACTGACGCCGGCGACATGGATCGCAAATACGCTGAAGGCCACGTTGTAGCCGCCCTGCAGCGACAGCGGCGGGTACAGTGTCCAGCCACCGGCCGGCGCACCGCCAGGCAGAAACAACGTCAGCAACAGCAAGGTGAACGCGACCGGCAGCAGCCAGAACGACCAGTTGTTCATGCGCGGCAGCGCCATGTCCGGCGCGCCGATCTGCAGCGGAATCATCCAGTTGGCCAGACCAACGAACGCCGGCATCACCCCACCGAAGATCATCACCAGTGCGTGCACGGTGGTCATCTGGTTAAAGAATTCGGGTTTGACGAACTGCAACCCGGGCTGCATCAATTCGGCGCGAATCACCACGCTCATCGCTGCGCCGATGATGAACATCACGAAGGAAAACAGCAGATACAGCGTGCCGATATCCTTGTGATTGGTCGAGAAAAACCAGCGCTCGACGAAACCGGGCTGGTGGTGTCCGTGGTGATCGACTGCGGTATGCGCCATGACGGAACGACCTCTATCAAGCGGTGCGGTTGCGAGCGATTAAAGAGCGGCGGTCGGTGCGGCGGCTGGAACAGGCGCGGCGGCGGGAGCGGCCTCACCGGCAGGGACCGCTGCAGGTGCGGAGACCGGTGCAGGTGCGCCTGCCGGTGCAGCAGCAGGTGTTGCGCTTGCACTGCGACGCGCCGCCAGCCAGCGCTGGAATTCAGCCTTGGGCAACGCCTCCACCACAATCGGCATAAACCCATGATCCTTGCCGCACAACTCGGCGCACTGCCCGCGATACACGCCCGGCTGCTCGATGTTGGTCCATGCCTCGTTGACGATGCCGGGGATCGCGTCCTGCTTCCAGCCCAATGCTGGCACCCACCATGCATGAATCACGTCATCGGCGGTGATCACGAAACGGATCTTGGTGCCGACCGGCAGTACCAGGCGGTTGTCCACGTCCAACAGATAATGCGGTTGCGATGCAGCGGTCGGACGCTCGCCACTCTGGCGGATGCGATCGGATTCGCGCGCCAGCCGGCTGGTGAACTCCACGCCCTGGCCCAGGTACTCGTATTTCCACATCCACTGGTAGCCGGTGACCTTGACGGTCATTTCCGACTCGCGGGTGTCGTACATCGCGATCAGCTTGGCCGTCGCCGGCCAGGCCATCGCAATAAGCACCAGCACCGGAATCACCGTCCACAGCACTTCTGCCGTGGTGTTATGGCTGAATTGCGCAGCCACCGCGCCCTTGGACTTGCGGAACTTGAAGATCGCATAGCCCATCGCACCGAACACCAACGCGCCGATCACCACGCAGACCCACAGCGCCACCATGTGCGCCTCATAGGCCATGCGCGCGGTCTGCGTGACCCCGCGGCCCATGTTGAGCTGCCATTCCTTCGGGTCGGCCGATTGCGCCCAGGCACCTTGTGCGCTCAGCAGCGCCGTCATTGCCAGGCTCACTTTCGTATATATCGACTTCCAGCTGCTGCGTTGCGTCATTGCCTAGACCCTCACGTCATCGGTGACGGCCATTGGCGGCCGCGAGCAAGCGTTTCAGCGTAGTTGCCAGTTCCACACGTTCGGCTGGCCCGAGAAAACTTCCGATCTCGATCTGCCTGCCGCTGCTTATCAGCAACACCCTGTCGTCGCGTTCCATGGATAACCGCACCCAGTGCGGATGAGCCTGAAACGCTGGTGGCGCATGCCCGGACGGAAACACCTCGACAACGGCTTCCCCCACCCGGATCGCTTCTTCGCGCTCGCCACTTCGCCACAACTGCCGTAGCGCCAGCGCCACCACACCACTGTGCAACAGGGCGAACACCGGCGCGAACGCATTGCCGGTCCACCACCCCAGGCCTGCAAACAACCACATCGTTCCCGCCAACACTGCGAACAATTGTACGAATTGCCTGGCAGACAGTGCCCGCGGAGGCCGCAAGCGCACCTGCGTCCCAACCCCTTCGGACATCAACGGCAGCACTTCGATCATTGGCAACACGCAGCGCACTGCGGGAATAGCCCGATGGTAGACCCGCGCGAACGCATGCGGCAAGCGTTTCCGGCAATCATTCAATTGCTGCAGTGCAGCTAAAAACGCGCGTAAATCAAACACTTCCCCGATGCATGCGGTTGCAGCCAGCAACGATCGAGTCCGCTTGCACGTGCGATGGCGACATGCACAAAACGGCGGAAAAGTTGCCGCTTCCACACAAGTGCGCAGGTACTTCCGCTCTCTAGAATGAGCGCGGATCCCTAGGCATCTTTCGCATGAACGCTCAGCTCGACCCGCTTGCCTCCAACCCAGTTGCGCGCCCGCTGTTGGCGCCCGAGCTGCCTGCCGCACCCGGTGCATTGCGCGCCGCCATCACCGCCGCCTGGCTCAAGGACGAAGCCGAGCACGTGCGCGAACTGCTCGACCAGGCCCGCCTGCCCGCCGCCGAACAGGCCAAGGTGCAGGCGGTCGCCGCCGACCTGGTCACCCGCGTTCGCGCACGTGCGCAGGACCAGGGCGCGATCGAGGCCTTCATGCGCCAATACGACCTGGGCAGCGAGGAAGGTGTGCTGCTGATGTGCGTGGCCGAAGCGCTGTTGCGCATTCCCGACCAGGACACCGCAGACAAGCTGATCCGCGACAAGCTCGGCGATGCGGACTGGAAAAAGCACGTCGGCGGCAGCGACTCGGTACTGGTCAATGCATCGACCTGGGGCCTGATGCTCACCGGCAAGCTGGTGCAACTCAACGACCTCACCCGCGCCGACGTACCGGGCGCGTTCAAGCGGCTGATCGGCCGCGTTGGCGAACCGATGATCCGTCTGGCCGTGCGCCAGGCGATGAAGATCATGGGCCACCAGTTCGTCATGGGACGCACCATTGGTGAAGCACTTGCGCGCTCACGCAAGGGCGACAACGCCAACTACCGCTATTCGTTCGACATGCTCGGCGAAGGCGCATTGACCATGAAAGATGCGCAGCGCTATCTGCAGGCGTATCGCGATGCCATCCATGCGATCGGCCGCAGCGGCAAGTTTGTCGGCACCGATGTCTTCGCAGCACCCAGTATCTCGATCAAATTGTCTGCGCTGTATCCGCGCTACGAGCACGCCAAACGCGCACGCGTCATGGCCGAGCTCGTACCGGGCGTGCTGGAGCTGGCGCAGCTGGCCAAGTCCTACGGTATCGGCTACACCGTCGATGCCGAAGAAGCCGATCGTCTGGAACTGTCGCTGGACATCATCGAGGCCACGTTCTCCGACCCATCGCTGGATGGCTGGGAAGGCTATGGTTTGGCGGTGCAGGCGTATCAAAAGCGCACGCCGTACACGATCGATTTTCTGGCCGATCTTGCGCGTCGTGTCGGTCGCCGGATTCCCGTGCGTCTGGTCAAGGGCGCGTACTGGGATGCGGAGATCAAGCGCGCACAGATCGAAGGCCACCCTGGCTATCCGGTCTTTACGCGCAAGCAGAACACCGACGTGTCGTATCTGGCCTGCGCACGCCGCATGTTCGCGCACAGCGATGCGCTGTATCCAATGTTTGCCACGCACAACGCGCAGACCATCGCCGCCGTGCGCGCGATCGCCACGAGCAAGCACTACGAACACCAGAAGCTGCACGGCATGGGCGATGACCTGTATGCCGAGGTGATTCCAGCCGATCGCTTGGGCTTGCCGTGTCGCGTGTATGCGCCGGTCGGCTCGCACGAGGATCTGCTGCCGTACCTGGTGCGTCGCTTGCTCGAAAACGGCGCCAATTCCAGCTTCGTCAATCGCATCACCGACGAGGATGTCGCCATCGAAGACCTGATCCGCGATCCGGTCGAAGCGGTGTCGTCGTTTAGCTCCATTCCGCATCCCAAGATTCCGTTGCCGACCGATCTGTTGCGCAGCCAGAACCAACACAGGAAAAACTCCATGGGCGCCAATCTCGCCAACGACAACGATCTGCGGCAGCTGGCCGAACAACTCAATACCGCAATCAAACCGTGGAAGGCCACCCCACTGGTGCCCGGCGCAGTGCTCAGCACGCCCAGCGAAGCGGTACTCAACCCGGCAGACCGACGCAAAACCGTCGGCCATTGGCAGCCGGCCGATCCGGCAACTGTGCAGAAGGCGCTGGCGTCCGCTGCCGCCGCGCAGCCCGCCTGGAACCGCACGCCCGCCGCCAGCCGCGCCACCATCCTGGAACACGCAGCCGACCTGCTCGAGGCGCGCATGCCAGAGTTCATGGCGATCTGCGTCAAGGAAGCCGGCAAGACTCTGCCCGACGCAGTGGCCGAGGTCCGCGAAGCAGTAGATTTCCTGCGCTACTACGCCGGCCAGGCACGCGCTCAGTTCGGCGCCCCCGAGCGTCTGCCCGGGCCGACTGGCGAATCCAACGAGCTGCAGTTGCATGGGCGCGGCGTGTTCGTCTGCATCAGCCCCTGGAACTTCCCGCTCGCCATCTTCCTGGGTCAGGTCGCCGCCGCCCTGGCCGCTGGCAACAGCGTCATCGCCAAGCCGGCAGAGCAAACCAACCTGATCGGCTACGCGGCAGTGAAGCTGCTGCAAGAAGCGGGCATCCCCGAGGCTGTCGTGCAGTTCCTGCCAGGCGATGGCGCGACCGTTGGCGCCGCGCTGACGAACGACCCGCGCGTGGCCGGCGTCGCTTTCACCGGCTCTACGGAGACCGCACGGGTCATCAACCGCACCCTGGCCGCACGCGACGCCGCGATCGGTGTGCTGATTGCCGAAACCGGCGGCCAGAACGCCTTCATCGCCGACTCTTCCTCACTGCCCGAAGCCGTCGTCAAGGATGCGATCTCCAGCGCCTTCATGTCCGCCGGCCAACGCTGCTCGGCCGCCCGCGTCTTGTTCGTGCAGGACGACATCGCCGACAAGGTCATGACCATGCTCGCCGGTGCCATGGGCGAGCTGAAGATCGGCGACCCTGCGCTACTGTCCGCCGACGTTGGCCCGGTAATCGATGCAGATGCGCTCAAGATCCTCGACGATCATGCAGCACGTATGGATCGCGAAGCGCGCCTGATCGGCAGCACGGCACTGGATCCAACAACCGCGCATGGCAGCTTCTTCGCCCCGCGTGCCTATGAGCTGACCTCGCTGACGCAGCTGCAACGTGAGATCTTCGGACCAGTGCTGCATGTAATCCGCTGGAAAGCGGACCAGCTCGATGCCGTTATCGACCAGATCAACGCCACAGGTTATGGACTGACGCTAGGTGTGCACTCGCGTATCGACGAGACCATCGACCGCATCACCACACGCGTTGCGGTCGGCAATGTCTACGTCAACCGCAATCAAATCGGCGCCGTCGTCGGCGTACAACCCTTCGGCGGCCAAGGCCTCTCCGGTACCGGTCCCAAGGCCGGCGGGCCGCATTACCTGCTGCGCTTCGCGACCGAGAAGGTCGTCACCGTCAACACCACCGCTGCAGGCGGTAACGCCTCGCTGCTGACATTGGGCGACTGAGAGCTCGCTCAGCACGCGTAGTTCTTTCATTCAGAAAACAAACACCCCGCGGTAGCGGGGTTTTTGTTGCATCCAGATTTGCCAATGAGTCGCCACAGCTATATCAGCTCAGCATTCAAGCGGAGCACGACAGTAATCCCATGCCGGATCGATATTCCTATCAGCACCTTGAGCGCGTTGCGTCATCTCATTTTCAAGCCATGCCTTGCCAGAAACGGCAAAACGTAACTCGACACTTTGATTAGCGATACTGGATTAGGTCAGCGATGGATTCGCCGTGATCTAACGCATCAAAGCAGCAGATGGATCGCAAGAAGCCGATCAGTGCAATGAAACAGTATCGCAGGCACTGAGGTTTCCAAGCCTACCGGCATCTCTCTAACTCGCCAATCCGGCGGTGCAGCGGAATTGATCAATATGGTGGGCGAACAGCGATGACTCCACCTTGGCGCAGACCCACAGTGGCTTTGACTTCGGCTTCAAACGCCAAATTCCGCGCAAAAGAAACCCCCAGTCCTGTTGGACTGAGGGTTTCGGGTAAAGCCCCTGGCGATGACCTACTCTCGCATGGCTTGAGCCACACTACCATCGGCGCAGCTGCGTTTCACTTCCGAGTTCGGGATGGGATCGGGTGGTTCCACAGCGCTAATTTCACCAGGGAGACGGTTGGAGAGTCGCCGATATTTGCTTCTCTTCAAGAGTCTGCACAAGGATGTGCAGGCTCTTGCGAAGGGAAGCGCATACAGCGCTCGTCTCGCATAGTTAACTTGTGACGTAGCTTGCGTTTGCGGATCTACCAACGTTCGTTGGGACCAAGGCAACTTGAGGTTATATGGTCAAGCCGCACGGATCATTAGTATCAGTTAGCTCAATACATTGCTGTACTTACACACCTGACCTATCAACCACATAGTCTATATGGTTCCTTTAGGGGGCTTGTGCCCCGGGAAGTCTCATCTTGAGGCGCGCTTCCCGCTTAGATGCTTTCAGCGGTTATCGCTTCCGAACATAGCTACCCGGCAATGCCACTGGCGTGACAACCGGAACACCAGAGGTTCGTCCACTCCGGTCCTCTCGTACTAGGAGCAGCCCCTCTCAAACTTCCAACGCCCATGGCAGATAGGGACCGAACTGTCTCACGACGTTCTGAACCCAGCTCGCGTACCACTTTAAATGGCGAACAGCCATACCCTTGGGACCGACTACAGCCCCAGGATGTGATGAGCCGACATCGAGGTGCCAAACACCGCCGTCGATATGAACTCTTGGGCGGTATCAGCCTGTTATCCCCGGAGTACCTTTTATCCGTTGAGCGATGGCCCTTCCATACAGAACCACCGGATCACTAAGACCTACTTTCGTACCTGCTTGATCCGTCGATCTTGCAGTCAAGCACGCTTATGCCTTTGCACACAGTGCGCGATGTCCGACCGCGCTGAGCGTACCTTCGTGCTCCTCCGTTACTCTTTAGGAGGAGACCGCCCCAGTCAAACTACCCACCATACACGGTCCCTGATCCGGATAACGGATCTAGGTTAGAACGTCAAGCACGACAGGGTGGTATTTCAAGGATGGCTCCACTGCAGCTAGCGCCACAGTTTCATAGCCTCCCACCTATCCTACACAGACGAACTCAACGTTCAGTGTAAAGCTATAGTAAAGGTTCACGGGGTCTTTCCGTCTTGCCACGGGAACGCTGCATCTTCACAGCGATTTCAATTTCACTGAGTCTCGGGTGGAGACAGCGCCGCTGTCGTTACGCCATTCGTGCAGGTCGGAACTTACCCGACAAGGAATTTCGCTACCTTAGGACCGTTATAGTTACGGCCGCCGTTTACTGGGGCTTCGATCAAGAGCTTCGCCTTGCGGCTGACCCCATCAATTAACCTTCCAGCACCGGGCAGGCGTCACACCCTATACGTCCACTTTCGTGTTTGCAGAGTGCTGTGTTTTTGATAAACAGTCGCAGCGGCCTGGTTTCTGCGACCCTCTTCAGCTATAGCTCGCATGAGCCACCAAAAAGGGTGCACCTTCTCCCGAAGTTACGGTGCCATGTTGCCTAGTTCCTTCACCCGAGTTCTCTCAAGCGCCTGAGAATTCTCATCCTACCCACCTGTGTCGGTTTACGGTACGGTCTTCGTGAGCTGAAGCTTAGGAGCTTTTCCTGGAAGCGTGGTATCAGTGACTTTGCCATAAAGGCTCGTCTCGGTGCTCGGTCTTAAAGGATCCCGGATTTGCCAAAGATCCAAACCTACCGCCTTTCCCCGGGACAACCAACGCCCGGTACACCTAACCTTCTCCGTCCCTCCATCGCACTCACGCGAGGTGCAGGAATATTAACCTGCTTCCCATCGACTACGGCTTTCGCCCTCGCCTTAGGGACCGACTAACCCTGCGTCGATTAACGTTGCGCAAGGAAACCTTGGGCTTTCGGCGTGCGGGCTTTTCACCCGCATTATCGTTACTCATGTCAGCATTCGCACTTCCGATACCTCCAGCGGACTTCTCAATCCACCTTCGCAGGCTTACGGAACGCTCCTCTACCGCGCATAAAACCGAAGTTTTACGCACCCCAAGCTTCGGTTCACTGCTTAGCCCCGTTAAATCTTCCGCGCAGACCGACTCGACCAGTGAGCTATTACGCTTTCTTTAAAGGGTGGCTGCTTCTAAGCCAACCTCCTGGCTGTCTATGCCTTTCCACATCGTTTTCCACTTAGCAGTGAATTTGGGACCTTAGCTGTGGGTCTGGGTTGTTTCCCTTTTCACGACGGACGTTAGCACCCGCCGTGTGTCTCCCGGATAGTACGTACTGGTATTCGGAGTTTGCAATGGTTTGGTAAGTCGCGATGACCCCCTAGCCATAACAGTGCTCTACCCCCAGTAGTATTCGTCCGAGGCGCTACCTAAATAGCTTTCGAGGAGAACCAGCTATCTCCGGGTTCGATTAGCTTTTCACTCCTAATCACAGCTCATCCCCGTCTTTTGCAACAGACGTGGGTTCGGGCCTCCAGTACCTGTTACGGCACCTTCACCCTGGCCATGACTAGATCACCCGGTTTCGGGTCTACTGCCCGCGACTATGCGCCCTTATCAGACTCGGTTTCCCTTCGCCTCCCCTATACGGTTAAGCTTGCCACGAACAGTAAGTCGCTGACCCATTATACAAAAGGTACGCAGTCACTCTTGCGAGCTCCTACTGCTTGTACGCACACGGTTTCAGGATCTATTTCACTCCCCTCTCCGGGGTTCTTTTCGCCTTTCCCTCACGGTACTGGTTCACTATCGGTCGGTCAGGAGTATTTAGCCTTGGAGGATGGTCCCCCCATATTCAGACAGGGTTTCACGTGCCCCGCCCTACTCGTCTTCACTGGAGTGGCCCTTTTAAATACAGGGCTATCACCTTCTATGGCCAATCTTTCCAGATTGTTTTTCTAAAGCCATTCCAGCTTAAGGGCTGTTCCCCGTTCGCTCGTCACTACTTAGGGAATCTCGGTTGATTTCTTTTCCTCCGGTTACTTAGATATTTCAGTTCACCGGGTTCGCTTCCAGCAGCTATGAATTCACTGCAGGATACTGCCGAAGCAGTGGGTTTCCCCATTCGGATATTGCCGGATCAAAGCTTGTTGCCAGCTCCCCGACACTTTTCGCAGGCTACCACGTCCTTCATCGCCTCTGACCGCCTAGGCATCCACCGTGTGCGCTTATTCGCTTGACCATATAACCCCAAGTTGCCTCGGAGCTACATGTCGTGTTGTGTGGGGTACAAAGCCACCAACGCGAACATACGACTCAATTATTTAGGGACTCGAAGTCCCCGCCTTAGCCTCAACGACACGTTTAGATAGATATCTCAAACGCTCGCTACGTCACAAGTTATAAAAGAACATGTCTCAGCCTCAACGCTGATCCATATAAATTCTTAAGTGTGCACTACATTCAGAGTGGTGGGTCTGGGTAGACTCGAACTACCGACCTCACCCTTATCAGGGGTGCGCTCTAACCACCTGAGCTACAGACCCGAAGTCTTTTCACTCAATATGGTGGAGCCTGTCGGGATCGAACCGACGACCCCCTGCTTGCAAAGCAGGTGCTCTCCCAGCTGAGCTAAGGCCCCAAAAGGGACTTCGCATACCGACCTGTGCCGGTATGAATCTCTGAATGCAGGTAATTTGTGAGGACGCCCGCAGGACGATGACGTCATGCTCAAAAGGAGGTGATCCAGCCGCACCTTCCGATACGGCTACCTTGTTACGACTTCACCCCAGTCATCGGCCACACCGTGGCAAGCGCCCTCCCGAAGGTTAAGCTACCTGCTTCTGGTGCAACAAACTCCCATGGTGTGACGGGCGGTGTGTACAAGGCCCGGGAACGTATTCACCGCAGCAATGCTGATCTGCGATTACTAGCGATTCCGACTTCATGGAGTCGAGTTGCAGACTCCAATCCGGACTGAGATAGGGTTTCTGGGATTGGCTTACCCTCGCGGGTTTGCAGCCCTCTGTCCCTACCATTGTAGTACGTGTGTAGCCCTGGTCGTAGGGGCCATGATGACTTGACGTCATCCCCACCTTCCTCCGGTTTGTCACCGGCGGTCTCCTTAGAGTTCCCACCATTACGTGCTGGCAACTAAGGACAAGGGTTGCGCTCGTTGCGGGACTTAACCCAACATCTCACGACACGAGCTGACGACAGCCATGCAGCACCTGTCTCACGGTTCCCGAAGGCACCAATCCATCTCTGGAAAGTTCCGTGGATGTCAAGACCAGGTAAGGTTCTTCGCGTTGCATCGAATTAAACCACATACTCCACCGCTTGTGCGGGCCCCCGTCAATTCCTTTGAGTTTCAGTCTTGCGACCGTACTCCCCAGGCGGCGAACTTAACGCGTTAGCTTCGATACTGCGTGCCAAATTGCACCCAACATCCAGTTCGCATCGTTTAGGGCGTGGACTACCAGGGTATCTAATCCTGTTTGCTCCCCACGCTTTCGTGCCTCAGTGTCAGTGTTGGTCCAGGTAGCCGCCTTCGCCACGGATGTTCCTCCCGATCTCTACGCATTTCACTGCTACACCGGGAATTCCGCTACCCTCTACCACACTCTAGTGACCCAGTATCCACTGCAATTCCCAGGTTGAGCCCAGGGCTTTCACAACAGACTTAAACCACCACCTACGCACGCTTTACGCCCAGTAATTCCGAGTAACGCTTGCACCCTTCGTATTACCGCGGCTGCTGGCACGAAGTTAGCCGGTGCTTATTCTTTGGGTACCGTCAGAACAATCGGGTATTAACCGACTGCTTTTCTTTCCCAACAAAAGGGCTTTACAACCCGAAGGCCTTCTTCACCCACGCGGCATGGCTGGATCAGGCTTGCGCCCATTGTCCAATATTCCCCACTGCTGCCTCCCGTAGGAGTCTGGACCGTGTCTCAGTTCCAGTGTGGCTGATCATCCTCTCAGACCAGCTACGGATCGTCGCCTTGGTGGGCCTTTACCCCGCCAACTAGCTAATCCGACATCGGCTCATTCAATCGCGCGAAGCCCGAAGGTCCTCCGCTTTCACCCGTAGGTCGTATGCGGTATTAGCGTAAGTTTCCCTACGTTATCCCCCACGAAAGAGTAGATTCCGATGTATTCCTCACCCGTCCGCCACTCGCCACCCATAAGAGCAAGCTCTTACTGTGCTGCCGTTCGACTTGCATGTGTTAGGCCTGCCGCCAGCGTTCACTCTGAGCCAGGATCAAACTCTTCACTTAAAATTACATGTCCGAAGACAAATTACTTTAGCTGCAGAAGTTCAACCACTGACAACTTATCGCTTGCAAAGCAATTAATATGTTGCTTTTTGATTAAACGTCTGCAAGATGGACAATCATCCTTCCTGCAGGCGTCCGCACAAATTACCTGCGCACACTGTCAAAGAACATGGGGAAGTGGCCTCAGCGCCGTTCCCGTCAGCTTCGTCGTTTCCTTCGAAGCGAGCCGCCTAGTATAGCGGACTTTTTCTTACCGTCAACACCTTGTTTCCGAGGTGGTTGACGCTGCTTTGTTTCGGCCCGAAGGTTTTCTGCGAAGCGAGCCGGCCATATTAGCAGGCTTTTCATCTTCGTCAACCCCTCGTGAAGAGGAAGTTGCCGCCGCTGCACCTCAATCCGCCGTAGCGTCTTTCCGTGTAGCGAGCCGCCCATCATAGCCGACTTTCCTACTTCGTCAACACCCAATTTCTGGAGGTTTTCGAACCCGTTCCGCTCTGGTTCCGCGTTTGCGGGCCGTTGCGTCGGGGGAGCCGAACTATATGCTCAAGACGACTATTTGGGAAGAGGTTTGTGAAAAATTTTCACGATCTTTGCTTAGCGTGCGGCGGTATCTCGTCATAGGTGACTGCAGCAAGCCGCTGATCGCACATATGAGGTGCTACGGGATCTTATATATGTCGTCGCAACGCCGGGGTTGCCGCCATGCAGCAACCCCTTCGCCAGCTCAGCCGCCGACCAGCGCCACACGGGCGAAATTACGCTTGCCCACCTGGATGACACCTTCAAAGCCTGGTCCGAACTGGCGCGCAAGGTCTTCGACCACTTCACCGTCGATCTTGACCGCTCGCTCCTTGAGCTTGCGCGTGGCTTCGGAATTACTCGGCGTCAGGCCGGCTGCGGTGAGCAGGCTGGCAATACGTAGCCCCTCGGCGGGCACGGCGACTTCTTGCAGAGGCAACAGGCTGGTGTCGCCCTGCCCTGTCACCACGGCATGCCAGCCGGCGATGGCCTGCTCTGCAGTGGCGGCATCGTGGAAGCGTGTGGTGAGTTCGCAGGCCAGACGCAGTTTGACCTCGCGCGGGTGCAATTCGCCGGATGCGACCTGCTCTTTCAAACGTGCGGCCTCGGCGACGCTGATATCAGAGGACAGCAGATCAATCCAGCGCCAGGTCAGCTCGTCGCCGATTTTCATGGTCTTGGTGACGATGTCGATGGCCGGCTCGTTGATGCCGATGTAGTTGCCCAGCGACTTGGACATCTTGGCCACGCCGTCCAGGCCTTCCAGCAACGGCATGGTCAGCACCACCTGCGGCGCCTGGCCGTAATGCTCCTGCAAGCCACGGCCCATCAACAGGTTGAACTTCTGATCGGTGCCACCCAGTTCGACATCCGCCTTCAAGGCGACCGAGTCGTAGCCCTGCACCAGCGGATACAGGAACTCGTGGATGGCGATCGGCTGCTGGCTGCTGAAGCGCTTGGCGAAGTCGTCGCGCTCGAGCATGCGCGCCACGGTGTGCTGGGCCGACAGCTTGATCATGTCGGCGGCGCTCATCTGGCCGAACCACTCGGAGTTGAAGCGCACCTCAGTGCGCTCGCGGTCCAGGATCTTGAAGACCTGCTCCTCATAGGTATGCGCGTTGGCCAGCACGTCTTCGCGGCTGAGCGGCTTGCGGGTGACGTTCTTGCCGCTGGGGTCGCCGATCATTCCGGTGAAGTCGCCGATCAGGAAGATCACCTGGTGCCCGAGCTGCTGGAACTGCCGCATCTTGTTGAGCAGCACGGTGTGGCCCAGATGCAGATCCGGCGCGGTGGGATCGAACCCGGCCTTTACTCGCAATGGCACGCCCGACTTCAGGCGTGCTTCGAGCTGATCGAGCTTGAGGATCTCTTCGGCGCCGCGGCCGATGAGTGCGAGAGATTCTTCGATAGTGGCCAACCACAGACTCCAGCGGCGCTTGCCGTCAAAAACGTGAACGATGTTAAACGCGGGTTAATTCCGCGCCAAATGAAAATGTTGAACAGGCTCAATGGTTTGACGCGCTGTTACAGGCTGTCTATGGTACCGGCGATTGGGCTCGCACTTCGAGCCAGCGAGGAATTTGAACGATGCAGAACTCAGAGCAGGGCCGTGCACGCAAGCGGCGCTTTCAAGAACGCCTCCACGTCCTCCACGACACTGCCCTGCATCGCAAGCTCAAGGCCCATCTTCCGGCCGCGTTCAACGATCAATGGACGCGCCGTCACTGGATCCACGCCAGCCTGTTCGCCACCATCGGTGCGCTGGTGGCCACGATCGTGCCGGGCTTCTCCAACGCCATCGATACGCCGCTGTCCAGCCATTCCACACTGGCTTTGCCGCTGCCGCCGTTGGTGCCGAGCCGCAAGCAGCTGGCGCCGAGTACCGATTGGGAAATTGTGCAGGTCAAGTCGGGCCAGACGCTGAGCACCCTGTTCGGCGAGTTGGGAATTCCGACCACGGTGATGTACCAGGTGCTGGCGCATCCGGGCACCAAGGAGGCGCTGACCAAGCTGCGCCCGGGCGCCGAGATCGCCTTCGATATGCCCACGCCAGGCGAGCTGCGCGCATTGCGCTTCGACCGCGACGACAGCCACCGTGTGGAGCTGCGCCTGCTGGGCGACAGCGTGCGCGAGAACGTCACCGAGCGGGCGACGACCACGCGCACGGTGGTGGCAAGCGGGGAAATCAGCAGCTCGCTGTACGCCTCGGCCGGCAAGTCAGGGCTGTCGCCGGCGGCAGTGGCGATCATGACCGACGAGATCTTCAAGTACGACATCGACTTCGACAAGGATCTGCAGCCGGGCGACCGTTTCAGCGTGGTGATGGACGAGACCTGGCGCGAAGGCGAGCGGATCAACACCGGCGACATCCTGGCGGCGACCTTCACCACCGGCGGCAAGACCTACACCGGTTTCCGCTTCGAGCGTGCCGGCAAGCCGGCCGAGTATTTCGACATCACCGGCCGGCCTTTGAAGAAGAGCTTCATCCGGATGCCGGTGGCTTACAGCCGCATCAGCTCGACCTTCGGCGCACGCAGGCATCCGGTGCTGGGCACGATGCGCATGCATAAAGGTGTGGATTACGCGGCAGCGTCGGGGACGCCGATCATGGCGGCCGGCGATGCGCGGGTGGTGTTTGTCGGCACCCAGCGCGGCTACGGCAATGTGGTGATCCTGGACCACGGCAGGAATTTCAGCACGCTGTACGGGCACATGTCGCGCTTCGGCAAGGTCAAGGCGGGGCAGCGCATCAACCAGGGCACGGTGATCGGCTATGTCGGCATGACCGGTCTTGCGACCGGCCCGCATCTGCATTACGAATTCCGCGTGGCCGGGCAGCAGCGCAACCCGATGTCGGTGACCATGCCGCCACCGGAACCGTTGCAAGGCGCCGAGCTGGCCGCATTCCGTGCGCAGACGGCGCCGGCGCTGGCGCGTATCGAAGGCATGGAGAAGTTGATCTACGCCGACGCCGCCAAGCCTGCCAAGGGCAAGCCGCGCGGTTGAGTGGGTGCGGGGCCGGTTGACGGCCCCTGCCCCGGCTGCACAAGCTGGGGGATCGCTGCGCAACTGGCTCTGGCATGTCTGCTCTGGAACACCTGGAATCCCCGCTTTATCTGGGCCTGATGTCGGGCACCAGTGCCGACGGCATCGATGCCGCGCTGGTGCGCTTCGAAGATGACAGCCACCGCCGCTGCGAACTGGTTGCCGGCACGACGGTGGCCTGGGAGCCGCAGCTGCGCGAGACGCTGGTGATGCTGGGCCAGGGCGCTGAAGTGATCGCCATCGATGCGCTTGGGCAGTTGGATGCGCAGGTGGGGCTGGCGTTTGCGGCCGCTGCCAATCAATTGATCCGCGAGAGCGGTATTGCGCGTGCGCGCATTCGGGCGATCGGCTCGCATGGGCAGACCATTCGGCATCGACCCAAGGCCGATCCGGCCTTCACCTGGCAGATTGGCGATGCCAGCCGGATTGCCGAGCACACCGGCATTACCACGGTGGCCGATTTCCGCCGCCGCGATGTGGCCGCTGGTGGCCAGGGCGCGCCGCTGATGCCGGCGTTTCACCTGGCGATGCTGGGCGCGGGCGACGAAGACCGCGCAGTGCTCAATCTGGGCGGCATCGGCAATCTGACATTGATCCCGCGCAATGGCGCGGTGCTGGGCTTCGATACCGGCCCGGCTAACGCGTTGCTGGATAGCTGGTGCCAGCAGCATCACGGCACGCCGTTCGATGCCGATGGGGTATTTGCTGCCAGTGGGCAGGTCGATGCCGCGCTGCTGCAGGCGTTGTTGGCCGACCCGTGGTTTGCGCTGGCGCCGCCCAAGAGCACCGGGCGCGAGCAGTTTCATCTGGCCTGGGCGCTGCAGGCGATGCAGTCCCTAGGAAACGTGGCGCTGTCTGCGGCCGATATGCAGGCGACGCTGCTCGAACTCACTGCGGCCAGTGTGGCCGATGCGTTGTTGCGGCTGCAGCCCGACACCCGCCGGGTGCTGGTGTGCGGTGGCGGGGTGCGCAATCCGGTATTGATGGCGCGATTGGCGGCACGGCTGCCGGGCGTGGTGGTGGAATCCAGCGCGCGGCATGGGCTGGATCCAGATTATCTGGAGGCGATGGGGTTTGCGTGGTTGGCGGCGGAGCTGATCGCGGGGCGTGCGGCCAATTTACCGTCGGTAACCGGGGCGGCGGGGCCGCGATTGTTGGGGGCGATTTATCCGGCGTAAGCGGCCTGCATCGGCTCGATCCGGATGCCACCTGCCTCGCTTCTTGGAATGCTCTCCCTTGCGTCTGGCGACTCTCATCAGCGCTCAACTAATCAGGTGTGGCGATGATGTGTGCGGTCTAGCCTGCGAGTGCGCCGGAGCCTGAGCCCTTCTCGGCAATGTGCATGGCTTTTGACCGACCCATCCGCAGTTGCACATCATCGATCGTCGCGCCGGGTGGATTCACACGCGAGGCAGCGCTGGCTGACCGTAGTACAGCGCTAGGGATGATTTCCCGCCGGCAGCGCCTTGAGGGCAGCGATCGCTTCGGCCAGGGCATCGACTTCCGGGTGTTGCAGGCCGCCGGTGACTTCGTACTCGCTGGTGAACAGGCCTTGTTCGAGCAAATGCATCACGGCCTGGTGCTGGGTCCAGCCGCGTGCAACGGAGATACGACGGATTCTGTCTACCAGCAATGGATCGATGTCACGTAATACCAGATCGGTCATGCATACTCCCTATTCGCAAGGTTCCCGGCGTGTTGGCGATCATCCCGCAGCGCTGCGGCCACCCGCGGCCGTCAAGCCGCAGCAGTATGCCGGCGCTGCTGCAGGATAAGCATCCCGCACAGGACCACAACGGGGATCGCAATCAGCGCTGTCCCGACGAAGAACAGGGCGTACCCCTCCAGCAGGGTTCGTCCCTGTGACAATGTCTGGACCGACCAGCCCGAGAAGCCTTTCAGAGCCTTCCCCGGCATGGCATAGAACGAACTCAGTAAAGCGTACTGGGTTGCGGTATAGCCAAAGCTGGTCAGGCTGGACATGTAGGCGATCAGCGCGGTTCCGGCAAATCCGTTGGCGAAGTTATCGATCGCCATCGCCACTGCAAATTTGGTCGTGTCCGGGCCGACATAGGCTAACCATGCAAATGCCAGATTCGAACATGGTCCCAACACTGCACCAACCATCAATGTCGCAAGCACTCCCCAGCGCACGGAGACCAGACCGGCCGCTGCAATGCCGACGAACGTCGCAACCAGCCCCACCGAGCCGCGGATGGCGCCGACGGTATCTTCAGACAGGCCAAGGTCGACATAGAACGGATTAGCCATCGGCCCCATCACGAAATCGGCCATGCGATAGACGCTGATGGCTACCAGGATCAAGATTGCGCCGCTGCGATGTTCCCGAATGAAGGCAAGAAACGGCCCGGCGATTGCGTCGAACAGCCCACGCGGCGTCCACAGCGACGCGGCCTGCGTTTGCACGGCAATGACTTCGCGGGCCGGTTCACCCGCCATCGTCACGGCGATCACGCCCAGCACCATCAGCGCTGCCATGACTTCATAAGACACTTGCCAGCCGACGCGTGCGGCGATGATCAGGATCAGCGCATCGGTCACTAACAAGGCCGAGCGATAGCCCAGTGCCGACGCGGAGGTCAGCAGGCCGAGCTGCTCACTGTTGTCGGCACTTTCGATACGCCACGCGTCGATGACGATGTCCTGTGTGGCCGAGGCAAAGGCAACCACTACCGCCATCACGCCGAACACCACCAGGTGTTCCCAGGCAATGCCCATCACCAGTAACTGGCCGCCCTTAGGCTGGACCAGCGCCATGCCAATCAGACCTATCGCCACGACCGCCTGCGATAGCAGCATCCAGCCGCGACGTCGCCCCAACCGGCCCAGCAGCGGCACGTCCGTCTTGTCGACAATCGGCGCCCATAAGAACTTCATGGTGTAGGCCAGGCCAACCCAGGACAGGAAACCGATCGTGCTCAGATCGATGCCTTCCTTGCGCATCCAGAAGCCGAGCGTGTTGCCAACCAGGTACAACGGCAGGCCGGAACTGAAGCCCAGCAGCAGCATCGTCAGCACTTTGCGCTGGCGAAGGTTGGTCAGCACTTGCTGCCAGCGTCGACGTGGCTTGGTGACCCCGCTCACTCCGCGTAATCCACGATATAAGGGGCGTGGTCGGAGAAGCGCTGTTCGCGGTAGATCGCGCAGCGTTGCAGCTTGTCGCGCATCCAGGGGGTGACCAGTTGGTAGTCGATGCGCCACCCGACGTTGTTGGCGCGCGCGGCGCCGCGGTTGCTCCACCAAGTGTAATCCTCGCCTTGGGGGTGCAGCACGCGGTACGTGTCGACCCAGCCGCGGCCGTTGGCGGCGTTGGCTTCTTCCGGCACGTCGGCGCACAGGCCATTGAGCCAGTCGCGCTCCGGTGGCAGGCAGCCGGAGTTCTTCTGGTTGGATTTCCAGTTCTTGATGTCCAGCGCGGTACGCACAATGTTCCAGTCGCCGCACAGCACGTACCGCCGGCCGCTGGCCAGCCACTCGTCCAGGATCGGCCGCAGCCATTCCATCACCTGGAACTTGTAGCCCTGGCGCAACTCTCCCGACGAACCGGACGGAATATAGAAGGACACCACGCTGAGGTTGCCGAAGCGCGCTTCGATATAGCGGCCTTCTTCGTCGAACTCGGGCCAGCCCAGCGCGGTGCGCACTTCGTCGGGCTCATGCCTGCTGTAGATCGCCACGCCGCTGTAGCCCTTCTTGGTGCTGGCGTCGCGGAACCAGGCCTTGTAGCCGTTGGGCAGGAATTTCGGCCCGGCCAGCTGATGCTCCTGAGCCTTGGTCTCCTGCACGCATAGCACGTCGGCGTCCTGGGTGGCGAACCACTCGAAGAAGCCCTTGGTCGTGGCCGAGCGCAGGCCGTTGGCGTTGAAACTGATGATGCGCATAAGGGCCGGGAATGGGGAGTTGGGAATGGAGAATCGTAAAGCCTACCCCAGCGCAGCCGCGAAGGCTGCCGAGGCGCGATGCGTTTACCATTCCCGATTCTCCATTCCCCATTCCCGTCAATGACCGACCACCGCACCCGTTTTCTGCAGCTGGCCCTGGGCGCCGATGCCCTGCGCTTTGGCGAGTTCACGCTCAAGTCCGGGCGGCTCAGCCCGTATTTCTTCAATGCCGGTCGCTTCGATTCGGGCGCCAAGACTGCGCAGCTGGCGCAGTGCTATGCCGATGCGATCGATGCGGCGGGGGTGGAATTCGATCTGTTGTTCGGGCCGGCCTACAAGGGCATCCCGTTGGCGACCGCGCTGGCCTGCGCGTATGCCGGGCGCGGGCGCGACCTGCCGATGGCGTTCAACCGCAAGGAAGCCAAGGCGCATGGCGAGGGCGGCAGCCTGATCGGTGCGCCGCTTGAGGGGCGCAAGGTCTTGATCGTCGACGATGTGATCACCGCCGGCACCGCAATCCGTGAGGCCTTGGGCATCATCCGCGGCGCGGGCGGCACTCCGTCCGGGATCGTGGTGGCGCTGGACCGGCAGGAGATCGCCTCCGAACAGGATCGCCGCTCGGCCGCACAGGCGGTGGCAGCCGAGGCCGGCATCCCGGTGATTGCGGTGGCCAACCTGGGCGACTTGCTTGCTTTTGCGGCAGGAAACGCCGACCTTGTGGGCTTCCGGGAACCGCTGCTGGCCTATCGTGGCCGCTACGGCACCGACACCACAGGCTGACGGCAGGCGACAGGGGGCTGCGATGATGCCGATACACATCCGTTTGGCGTTACTCGCCGCTGCGGCGGCGGCTGTCGTTGCGACAATGATCGCCGCCGCGCCCGCCAGTGCGCAGGACAAACCGGCCACGAAAAAGCTGTATTGCTGGAATCAGAACGGCGCCCGCGTGTGCAGCGATACGCTGCCGCCGGAGGCGGTGAACCAGGCGCGCGACGAATTCAACCTCAAGAGCGGCATGCGCAGCGCCGAGGTGCAGCGCGCGATGAGCAGCGACGAGCGCGCTGCCGCCGCGGCCAGCGAGCAGCAACGCCAGGCCGATCTGGCCGCCGAGCAGATGCGCCAGCGCACCGACCAGGCGATGTTGATGTCATATCAGAGCGAGGACGACCTGCGCCGGGTCTTCAACGAGCGCATCGCCATCGTCGACAACAACATCCACACCGCGCGCTTCAATGTGACCAGCCTGCGCGAGGGGCTGGCCAGCATGCTGCGCAGCGCCGGTGATCGCGAACTGGCCGGTCAAGCCGTTGCCGACAAGCTGGCCGGCGACATCCAGCAACGCCATCGCGAGCTGATGGCGCAATTGCGGTTGCAGACCAGCTTCGAGCAGCAACGGGTGGCGCTGGACGGCGAAATCGCCGACATCCTGCTGCGCTACCGGGCCATGAAGGAGCCGCACGCCGGCGCTTCGCCGACCGGCTGACTGGCGCAGCCGTCATTCCCGCCGGTGCGGCGCGCTGCTGCGGGCGGCATTTCCCGATCCGACGCCCTGCCCGCATAATGGCCGGTCTTACTCCTTGCCCACGAGGCTCTCCCGCATGGCCCGGATCATCGCCATTGCCAACCAGAAAGGCGGCGTCGGCAAGACCACGACGGCAGTCAATCTGGCGGCCGGCCTGGCGCGCGCGCCCAAGCGTGTGTTGCTGGTGGATCTGGACTCGCAGGGCAACGCCACCATGGGCAGCGGCATCGACAAGCGCGATGTGGCCGCCTCGACCTGCGACCTGCTGCTGGGCGAAAACACCGCTGCCGAGATCCGGGTGACCGCGCCGGAAGGCTTCGACCTGCTGCCGGGCAACATCGACCTGACCGCCGCCGAGATCCAGCTGATGGATCAGAGCGAGCGCGAACAGCGGCTCAAGCGCGCCCTGGCGCCGATCCGCGACGAGTACGACTTCATCCTGATCGACTGCCCGCCGGCGTTGTCGCTGCTCACGCTCAATGCGTTGACCGCCGCCGACTCGATCATCGTGCCGATGCAGTGCGAGTACTACGCGCTGGAAGGACTCACCGCCTTGCTGGAAACCATCGAGGCGCTGCGCGCCAATCTCAATCCAGCGCTGGAAATCGAAGGCGTGCTGCGCACGATGTTCGACATCCGCAACAACCTGGCCAATGCGGTGTCGGCCGAGTTGACCCAGCATTTCGGCGACAAGGTGTTCCGCACCATCGTGCCGCGCAACGTGCGCCTGGCCGAGGCGCCCAGCCATGGCCAGAGCATCCTCGGTTACGACCGCACCTCGCGCGGTGGCGTGGCGTACCTGGGGCTGGCCGGCGAGATCGTGCGCCGCCAGAACGATCGCAACAAGGCCTACCGGCCCGTGGAGACCGTTTGATGAGCAAGCCGATCCCCGCAAAGAAGCGTGGTCTGGGCCGCGGCCTGGAAGCGCTGTTGGGACCGAAGGGCGCAGCAGCCGCAGCGGCACCGAGCGCAGCCAGCGAAGACGCCTTGCAGCCGGGCGACAGCTTGCGCCAGTTGCTGGTCACCCAGTTGCAGCCGGGCAAGTACCAGCCGCGTAAGGAGATGGACGAGGTCAAGCTGGCCGAGCTGGCTGAATCGATCAAGGCCCAGGGCGTGATCCAGCCGATCGTGGCGCGCGAGCTGGCGCCGGGGCAGTTCGAGATCGTGGCCGGCGAACGCCGCTGGCGCGCCTCGCAACTGGCCGGGCTGACCGAGGTGCCGGTGGTGGTGCGCGAGCTGGACGACCGCACCGTCATCGCGATGGCGCTGATCGAGAACATCCAGCGCGAAGACCTCAACCCGCTGGAAGAAGCGCAGGCGCTGCAGCGGCTGATCGACGAATTTTCGCTGACCCATGCCGAGGCCGCCGGTGCGGTGGGCCGTTCGCGTGCGTCGGTGTCCAACCTGCTGCGGTTGTTGGAATTGCCGGTGGCGATCCGAGTGCTGCTGGAAACCCGCCGTCTGGAAATGGGCCATGCGCGTGCGCTGCTCACCCTGGCGCCGGAACTGGCCAGCAAGCTGGCACAGGAAGCGGCCGACCAGGGTTGGTCGGTGCGTGAGGTGGAACACCGCGCGCAGCAGTTCGCCGCCGGCAAGGTGCCCGGCGCGCTGCGCAAGGGCAAACCCGCCGCCACCGCACCGCAGGCCGACATCGCCTCGCTGGAAACCGAGCTGTCCGAGTCGCTGGGCACCAAGGTGGTGTTCAACCACGGCCGCGGCGGCAAGGGCAAGCTGGTGATTCATTACACCGACCTAGACACGCTGGATGGCGTGCTGGAACGTTTACGCGCCCAGCGCAGCTGAGTTCCTGCATCCGCGCAAGAGGATCATTCCGGCTATGCATCCCGCCAAGGTCGATCGCAATCATCTGCTGTGTCTGACCGACCTGCCGAACGTCGGGCCGGCCTGCGAAAAGGATCTGCGTCTGATCGGCATCCGTGTGCCAGCGCAGCTGCGCGGCCGCGATGCCTACGACATGTACGCGCAGCTATGCCTGCGCACCGGTGTGCTGCACGATCCGTGCGTGATCGATGTGTTCCTGTCGATCGTGCGTTTCATGGAAGGCGAGGCACCGGGCCCGTGGTGGTCGTTCAGCGCCGAACGCAAAGCCAAACTGGCCAGCGAAGCACCGCTCAGCATGGGGTGAGTGCGATGGGTGAGCGAACGTCGCCATGAAGCGCTTCGGAGTGGTCCAGCGTCGCCTTTCGCCTCCCTTTTGCCACTAAAAATCTCCAGGACAACTTCCATGACCATTCTCGTGACCGGCGCTGCCGGTTTCATCGGTGCCTACACCTGCCGCGCGCTGGCTGCGCGTGGTGAGACAGTGGTGGGCCTGGACAACTACAACAGCTACTACGACCCGCAGCTCAAGCGCGACCGGGTGGCAGCACTGTGCCCGGACATCGACATCCGCACGCTGGATCTGACCGACCGTGATGGCCTGGCCGCGTTGTTCGATGAGATTCAGCCCACGCGCGTGGTGCATCTGGCCGCGCAGGCCGGGGTGCGTTACTCGCTGGAAAATCCATCCGCCTACGTCGACAGCAATCTGGTCGGTTTCGTCAACATGCTCGAGCTGTGCCGGCATCGGGGCGTGCAGCATCTGGTGTATGCGTCGAGCAGCTCGGTGTATGGCGATTCGGCCACCCCGCCATTTTCCGAAGACCAGCGCGTGGATCAGCCACGCTCGCTGTATGCGGCGACCAAGGCCGCCAATGAGCTGATGGGCTACACCTACGCGCAGTTGTACGGCCTGCGCGCGACGGGCCTGCGCTTCTTCACCGTGTATGGGCCGTGGGGCCGGCCGGACATGGCGCCGCTGATCTTCAGCCGCGCGGTGCTGGCGGGGCGGCCGATCGAGGTGTTCAACCACGGCAAGATGCAGCGCGATTTCACCTTCGTCGACGACATCGTGGCCGGCGTGCTGGGCGCGCTGGACACACCCAGCAGCGAGCCGGTGCCGCATCGGGTGTTCAACCTGGGCAACCACACCCCGGTGGAGCTGGAATACTTCATCGACGTGATCGCGCAGGCCGCCGGCCGCCCGGCCGAGAAGGTCTACCGGCCGATGCAGCCGGGCGACATGGTCCGCACCATGGCCGATACGCAGCGCGCGCAGGCCGCGTTCGGCTTTGAGCCGGCCACCCCGGTCGAACGTGGCTTGCCGCAGGTGGTGGACTGGTGCCGCCGCTATTTCGGCGATCGCGCTTAGCATCCAACACGCTACAGGCCGCTTTCCATTCGCTCCACCGCGCACAACGCACGTTCGCTTCATGCCTGACTCAGACAGTCAGGGCACAATGCGCGATCTTTTTCGCTCAGCCTTCATCTGGCCACTACGAATCCATGAGCCAACCTCAGCTTTCCGTTGTCGTCCCGGTGTTCAATGAGCGCGATAACGTCGCCGCGCTGATTGGCGAAATCGTCGCTGCGTTGCGCGGGCTGGTGGCGTTCGAAATCGTCTATGTCGACGACCACTCGCGCGACGATACGCTGGCGGTGCTGCAAGGCCTGAAGACCACCACGCCGGAACTGCGCGTGCTGCATCACGTCACCCAGAGCGGCCAGAGCACGGCAGTACGCAACGGCGTCAAGGCGGCGCGCGCGAGCTGGATCGCCACGCTCGATGGCGACGGCCAGAACGACCCGGCCGACATTCCCAAGCTGCTGACCGCGCGTGCCAGCGCCGAGATGCAGGTGAAGTTGTTCGCCGGCTGGCGGGTCAATCGCCAGGATTCGGGGTCCAAGCGCTGGGCCAGCAAGTGGGCCAATGCGATCCGCTCGCGCATGCTGCACGACAACACCCCCGACACCGGCTGCGGCATCAAGCTGTTCGAGCGCGAGGCGTTTCTGGACCTGCCCTACTTCGACCATATGCACCGCTATCTGCCGGCGCTGATGCAACGCGCCGGCTGGCGCACGGTAAGCGTGCCGGTGCACCACCGCCATCGCACCGCTGGCGTGTCCAAGTACAACAACCTCAATCGCGCCCTGGTCGGCATCCGCGACCTGCGTGGCGTGGCCTGGTTGATCACCCGCAGCAAGCGCACCGTGGTGCAGGAACGCTGATGGAACTGCATTGGCTGGATCAACCGCTGACCTGGCTGTTCTGGACCGGGCTGCATGTCACCGGCTGGAAACTGATCGGCTATGTGGGCGCGCTGATGTTCGGCGGCCGCTGGCTGGTGCAGTTCGTCGCTTCCAAGCGCGCCGGCAAGCCGGTGATTCCGCGCATGTTCTGGTACATGAGCGTGGTCGGCAGCCTGATGACGCTGAGCTATTTCGTGTTCTCGGCCAAGCAGGATTCGGTGGGCGTGCTGCAGAACCTGTTTCCGGCGTTTACCGCGTTTTACAGCCTGTATCTGGATGTGAAGCATCGCGGCTGGAAGCGGGATCGGGCGGTGCATTGAGCGGGGATTGGGGAGTCGGGATTGGGAGTCGCAAGTGCGGCACTGGTGCTCCGGTCTTCAGGCGTTTGAGGTGATGCTGGCTGCGCGACTGAGCTGATGGAGCATTCTGCATCGGCTTTACTCTGCAGTGGATAACGCCAGGCGCGCGACCTCCGAGAGTCAATGCGTTTGTTCGTACACCGCGCTGCGATGGTTACCGACCTAAGATGACGCGCATCGCCGATGCCGCTTCGCTAACGCCATCGACATGCTGGGGTCATGTCCAGCGCCTTGCTTCATCGCCCCGTCTCCATGCCAGCGCCCACTGCGGCGCATTGGCATCTGCGTTTGCAGACGCATCAACACGTGCCGCTGTTTGCGGACTGGCGCTGCGCGCGGGCGGCGGCAGCGAGCCTTGCGATGGCCGGTCACTGGCATGGTGCGCGCCTGCTGTGCTGGGTGCTGCTGCCGGACAGTTGGTGCGCCTTGCTGCAGGCACCGGGCAAGGCTGCACTGCTGCAGATGGCTGTTGTCGCGCGACAGGCAGCTGGCGAGGCGGTCAATCGCGCGCGTGGCCGTGGCGGAACGGTGTGGCAGCCGCAGATGCAGGTATCGGCACTTCCGCTGCAGGCCGATCACCGCCAGTTCGCGCGCTCGCTGGTCGCGTTGCCGTTGCGTGCGGGACTGGCCGAGCAGATCGGTGGGTATCCGTATTGGGACGCGATCTGGTTGTTGCACGACAACGCCGGGAAAGACGCCGCCATTCCGGCGCCGGATGATTGCTTACGCATGGCAGGCCTGGGAGGCGCGTGATCGTGATTGCCCAGGGCTGCCAGCTTCAGATCGGCAACTGCTGCTCACCACCTGCTCTGCCGCCATGCCGGCAGAGCAATCGCCTATCACTCACCCGTCGATCAAAACGCCAACGGATGCTCTGGCAGCAAGGCCTGCAATTCGCTGCGGAACAACGCACGGATCCGGTTCAATGCAGCCTCGGTGTCGGCTTCGAACCGCAGCACCAGGATCGGCGTGGTGTTGGAGGCACGCACCAGGCCCCAGCCGTCGGTAAAGTCCGCACGCAATCCGTCGATCGTGGAGAGCCGAGCCGATTCGAACGGCGATTCTTCGCTGGCCTGCGCGCGCTCGACAAAGCGCGCCACCAGCGCATGCGCATCGCCGTCGACCGGCACCTTGATCTCCGGCGTGGACACGCTTTCGGGTAGCGCGTTCAGCACTTCGGACGGGGTTTCCTCGCGCTGGGCCAGGATTTCCAGCAGGCGCGCGGCGGCATAGATGCCGTCGTCGAAGCCGTACCAGCGTTCCTTGAAGAAGAAGTGCCCGCTCATCTCGCCGGCCAGTTCGGCGTCGGTCTCGCGCATCTTGGACTTGATCAGCGAGTGCCCGGTCTTCCACATCAACGGGCTGCCGCCATTGCGCAACACGTAGTCGGACAGCTTGCCGGTGCATTTGACGTCGTAGATCACCAGCGCGCCAGGATTGCGCTGCAGCACGTCGGCGGCGAACAGCATCAGCAGGCGGTCCGGGAACACGATGGCGCCTTCCTTGGTGACCACGCCCAGACGGTCGGCATCGCCATCGAAAGCCACGCCGATATCCGCATCGAAGCGCTGCACCATGTTCACCAGATCGTCGAGATTGTGCGGCTCGCTCGTGTCGGGGTGATGATTGGGAAAGGTGCCATCGACATCGCAGTACAGCGGAATGACTTCGGCGCCGATCGCCTCCAGCAGTCGCGGTGCGATATCGCCGGCCACGCCGTTGCCGGCATCCACCACCACCTTGATCGGGCGGTCCAGCTGCACGTCGTCGGCGATGCGCTGGATGTAGGCATCGCTGATGTCGCGCTGTTCCAGTTCGCCAGGCGCCGCTGCGGTGTGCAGGCGGCCTTCGTTGATGCGCTGGTGCAGGTCGGTGATCGCCGCACCCGACAGTGTCTCGCCGCCGATCACGATCTTGAAGCCGTTGTAGTCGGGCGGATTGTGGCTGCCGGTCACCGCCACGCAGCTGCCGGCGCGCAGTTCGTAGGCGCCGAAATACACCACTGGCGTCGGTGCCAGACCGATGTCGATCACGCTGCAGCCGGCACGGCGCAGGCCTTCGATCAGGCCGTTGGCAAGCTCCGGGCCCGACAGGCGCCCGTCGCGGCCGACCACCACCTCGCGCAGGCCCTGGGCTTGCATCACGCTGCCGACGGCCTGGCCGATCAGCGCGGCAACGCCAGGATTCAAGTCCTTGCCGACCACGCCGCGGATGTCATAGGCGCGGAACATCTCGGTGGCGATCTGCACCGCCGGCACCAGGGCGGGCGGCGCGGATGCGGCCGCGTCCTGGTCCAGCGCGCGTGCCTGGCTGGCAACGCTGGCATCGTGCTGCAGGCTTTGACCGAAGGTAGGTTCGTCGGCAGTCGATTCGCTTGCCACGCGGCGGCGCGGCAAGGCGACACGGCCCCGGCTGGCAAGTACCAGCAGCACGGCGATGACGAGCAACAGCGACGCCACGATCGCGCAGCCAACTGCGCCAAGACCCAACGGGCCGCTGTCGCTCTGCCGCACGGCGGCGGCAACGCGCAAACCGCTGTCGCCCAGCTGCCTGGCCAGTGTTTCGGCGGCGTCGGCCAGCCCGGTATCGCCCTGCTCGGCGACGTTGTAGCTGCCCTGGCGCAATGCCAGATAGGCGCTGCCGGGCACTGCGATCGCATCCAGCGGGCCGGTCAACCGCAACAGCGGCAGGCGCGCATACGCCACGGCCGGCTGCGTACCTAAAGTCACCGCTGCCGCCACGCCGAGGCGGACCTGCTTGGCGTCGCGCACCACATGCACCTGCGCACGTTTGCCGACCAGCGCCGACTCGAGCAGGCTCAGCCGCGCATAGCCGAAGTCCTTGGGATTTTCATAGGCGGCGGTCAGATCGCCAGACAGCACCTGCACGTCTTCGGCGCCCTTGAAGCGCTCGCGGATGGCCGAAGCGGCGGCGAGCGCATCGCCATTGGCCAACGCGGCGATGACCTGCGGCTGCTTGAGCACGGCGTCGAGCTGGCTGGCCTGCTTGGCCATGGCCTGGCTGACGTCCTGCACGGCGCGGTCGCGCGCCTGCTCGAGGTCCTGCGTCATCGCATCTTCGCGCCATTGCGCGTAGCCGCTCCAGCCGAACCAGGCTGCCAGCAGCAGCAACACGCCCCCCAACACCGGACCACTCGTGCGCATGCCGGACGCGGCCTGGCTGCGCTCGCTCGCTTTGCTCATATGACGCCCCCGTCAGCGCACGCCGGTGTGGCCGAATCCACCCGCTCCCCGCACGCTGTCGACGAAAGTATCCACCACTTGCAAGCCCACGCGCACGATCGGCAGGATCACCAGCTGTGCGATGCGGTCGCCCGGCTCGATGGTGAAGGCGGCACGGCCGCGATTCCAGGTGCTGATCAGCAGCGGCCCCTGGTAATCGGCATCGATCAGGCCGGTGCCGTTGCCGAGCACGATGCCGTGGCGATGGCCCAGGCCCGAGCGCGGCAGGATCACCGCGCACAGCTGCGGGTCGGCCAGATGAATCGCGATGCCGCTGGGGATCAGCGCCGCATCGCCCGGTTCCAGCGTCATCGGCGCTTCCAACGCAGCGCGCAGGTCCATGCCTGCGCTGGATTCGGTGGCATAGGCGGGCAATGGCCACAGGTCGCCGAAGCGCGGGTCAAGCAACTTCACTTGCAAGGACTGGGTTGGGTGGCTCATGCCTGCAATCTCTCCGCGATCAGGGCCAGCAGTTGCTCGGCCAATTCGGTTTTGCTGCTGCTGGGGAAGCCACGTTCGCCGCCCTGCCAATAGGCGATCGCAGCATTGTTGTCGCTTTCGAAGCCGCCGCCTTCGATCCCCACCTGATTGGCGATGATCAGGTCCAGCCGTTTGGCGGCGAGCTTGCCACGCGCATAGTGCTCCACGTCGTGCGTTTCGGCAGCAAAACCGACCACCAGCTTGAGTGCGCCGGTCTGCGCAGCGACTTCGGCCAGGATGTCCGGGGTGCGTACCAGTTCCAGGGTCAGCGTTTCGCCGGTTTTCTTGATCTTCTGCGCGACCACCCGTTTGGGGGTGTAGTCGGCCACTGCGGCGGCACCGATGTAGATGTCGGCCGGAAACGCGCCCAGCACCGCATCGCGCATCTGCGCGGCCGAGCGCACGTCGATCCGTTGCACGCCGGCCGGGGTGGTCTGATGCACCGGGCCGCTGACCAGCACCACCTCGGCGCCCTGGTGGGCGGCCGCGGCCGCCAGCGCATAGCCCATCTTGCCGCTGCTGCGGTTGCCGACGTAGCGCACCGGGTCCAGGTCCTCGAAGGTGGGGCCGGCACTGATCACGATGCGCAAGCCGTCCAGTTGCGCGCTGCCGGGCACGAAGGCCGGCGCAGCCGCGCTCCTGGACGCGGCAGGCGCGGCGGTGCCGGCCAGCGCAGCGATGATCGCCGCCGGCTCGGCCAGCCGGCCGGGGCCGGATTCGCCTTCGGCCAGCGGGCCGTCGTCCGGGCCGACCACGCGCACGCCACGAGTGCGCAGGGTCGCAACGTTGGCCTGGGTAGCCGGATGCAGCCACATGCGATGGTTCATCGCCGGGGCCACGGTCAGCGGCGCGGTGGTGGCCAGGCATAGCGTGGTGACCAGGTCGTCGGCCAGGCCATGCGCCAGACGCGCCAGCAGGTCGGCGGTGGCCGGGGCGACGATTACCTGATCGGCCCAGCGCGCCAGTTCGATATGCCCCATCGCCTGCTCGGCGGCGCTGTCCCACAAGGTGGTGCGGGTGGGCTGCCCGGACAGCGCCTGGAAGCTGAGCGGGGTGACGAATTGTTGTGCGCCGCTGGTCATGGCGACCTGCACCTGCGCGCCGGCGTCGCGCAGGCGACGGACCAGTTCGAGCGATTTGTAAGCGGCAATGCCTCCGCCGACGCACAGCAGCAAGCGCTGTCCGTCCAGGGGGCGGGCCTGAGTGGAGCCGATCACGTCGGAGTCGTCCTACGGTTACAAGGACAACTAGATTAGCCGATGCCCCCGCCTGGCCTGATAGGCGTGAGCGATGAGCACCGGCAATCTCGCCATATGCACATTCACGACTGGCCCACCGACGAACGCCCGCGCGAGAAACTTCTGGCGCGCGGGGCGACTGCGTTATCCGATGCCGAGCTGCTGGCGATCTTTGTCGGCTCCGGTCTGCGCGGCCAGGACGCCGTGCGCACTGCGCGCGATCTGCTGCTTCGCCACGGCCCGCTGCGCGTGCTGCTGGATCGCCCGGCCTCGGCCCTGGCGCGCCTGCCCGGCCTTGGGCCCGCCTCGTCCTGCAAGCTCAACGCGGCGCTGGAACTGGCACATCGCCACCTGATGAGCGAGCTGGAGCGCGGCGAAGCGCTCAGCGACCCACCCAGCGTCGGCCGCTATTTTTCGCAGCGACTGCGTGCCAAGGCGTACGAGGTGTTTGCGGTGCTGTACCTGGATACCAAACATCACGCGATCGCCTTCGAGGAAGTGTTCACCGGCACGCTTGATGGCGCCGATATCCATACGCGCGAAGTGGTGCGGCGGGCGCTACTGCACAATGCAGCGGCCGTGATCGTCGGGCACAACCATCCGTCCGGCAACCCGGAGCCCTCCGAGGCCGACCGCGCGGTCACCAAACGTTTGCTGGAGGCACTGGATTTGATGGAGATCCGCCTGCTCGACCACTTCGTGATCGGCGACGGCCGCCCGGTGTCGCTGGCCGAGCGCGGCTGGCTGGAATGACAGCGCGGCGGTGACCTGAACCGTCGGCCGGACCCGGGGGCGCGCGGTCGGGTAAAATCGGTGGTTTCGTTCCAAGCAGATCCCACGTGAAAGCCCAACTCCGCGCACTGATCGGCCAAGGCATTGAAGCCTTGCGCGCCAACGGCACCCTGCCTGCCGACACCCTGCCGCCGGATTTTGTGGTCGAGCGGCCCAAGACGCGCGAACACGGCGACTTCGCCACCAATGCCGCGATGCTGCTGGCCAAGCCCGCGCGCAGCAATCCGCGCGCACTGGCCCAGGCACTGGTCGCCGCGTTGCCGGCCAGCGACGACCTGGCCAAGGTGGACATCGCCGGCCCGGGCTTCATCAACTTCCACCTGACACCCTCCGCCTACCAGCGCGAAGTGGCGCATGTGATCAAGCAGGGCGCCGACTACGGCCGCGGGCTGTCCGGCAATGGCCGCTCGGTGGGCGTGGAATACGTCTCGGCAAACCCGACCGGCCCGCTGCATGTCGGCCACGGCCGCGCGGCGGCGATCGGCGACAGCCTGGCGCGCGTGCTCGATGCCAACGGCTGGAACGTCAAGCGCGAGTTCTATTACAACGATGCCGGCGTGCAGATCGAAAACCTGGCGTTGTCGGTGCAGGCACGCGCGCAGGGACTCACCCCAGACAGCGATGGCTGGCCGGAGAACGGCTACCGCGGCGACTACATCGCCGATGTGGCCAACGCCTATCTGGCTGGCGACACCGTCGACCTGGAAGGCCATCTGGTCACCGGCGGCAAGGATCCTGCCGATTTCGACGCGATCCGCCGCTTCGCGGTGGCCTATCTGCGTAACGAGCAGAACCACGACCTGGCCGCGTTCCGTGTGGATTTCGATATCTATTTCCTGGAAAGCTCGCTGTACAAGGACGGCAAGGTCGAAGAGGCGGTGCAGAAGCTGATCGCTTCCGGCCACACCTACGAGGAAGGCGGCGCGTTGTGGTTGAAGTCCACCGACTTCGGTGACGACAAGGACCGGGTGATGCGCAAGTCCGACGGCACCTACACCTACTTCGTGCCGGACGTGGCCTATCACCTGACCAAGTGGCAGCGCGGCTACGAGCGCGCGATCACCGAACTGGGCGCGGATCACCACGGCTCGCTGACGCGCGTGCGCGCCGGCCTGCAGGCACTGGAACTGGGCATCCCGCAGGGCTGGCCGGAATACGTGCTGCACCAGATGGTCACGGTGATGCGCGGCGGCGAAGAGGTGAAGCTGTCCAAGCGTGCCGGCAGCTACGTCACCCTGCGCGATCTGATCGAAGAAACCAGCGCCGATGCGGTGCGCTGGTTCCTGATCGCGCGCAAGCCCGATTCGCAGCTCACCTTCGACATCGACCTGGCCCGTCAGCAGAGCAACGACAACCCGGTGTTCTATGTGCAGTACGCGCATGCCCGCGTGTGCAGCGTGCTGCGTCAGGCGCTGGAAAAAGGCTACAAGTACGAGCAGGCGCATGGGTTGGCCGAGCTGGCGCGTCTGGATGACGAGCATTCGCTCAACGTCATGGTCGAGCTGTCGCGCTATGCGGAAGTGGTCGAAATCGCCGGCCAGACGCTGGAGCCGTATCAGATTGCGCAGTACCTGCGTGAATTGGCGCACGCCTTCCACACGTGGTATCACAACACCAAACTGCTGGTGGACGATGCCGCAGAGCGCGACGCCAAACTCACCCTCGCCGTCGCCACGCAACAGGTGCTCGCCAACGGCCTGGAACTGCTCGGCGTCAGCGCCCCAGAAAAGATGTAAGTCGGGCCGCACGGCCCGCAACGACGTGATTCGGAGAAGTGGTAGATGGCAGCACGACGCGGTAAGAGTCAGGCGCGACGCAACACCAGCAATGGCACCCCCGGTTGGGTGTGGTTGGTGGCGGGCGCCGCGATTGCGGCAGTGATCTTTCTGGCAGCGCCCAACCTGTTCAAGAAGGACGGCGACGGCTTCCTGCGCGTGGGCCCGCGCGCCAATCCCGATGCGCAGCCCGAGCCGGTGGCAGATGCCGACGTGGATACGCCGGCCGAACTGCCCAAGCCCAGCGCACAACCGCCCAAGCCGCAAGCCAAACCCGGCGATGCGCAGACCCAGTACGACTTCTACACCTTGCTGCCCGGCAAGGAAGTGCAGATGTCCGATGCCGAACTGGCGGCCAGTGCGCGCGCCGAGGAAGCCGCGCGTGCGCGTGCGGCACTGGAAGGCAAGCCGGTTGCGCCCGCACCGGGTGCAGCAGCACGTGTTGCTGCAGCCACGCCGGCCGCCAGCGTGCCGGTGCCGTTGAACGAAACCGCCGCCAGCGCGCCCAAGCCGTTGGCGGAAACTGCGCCTGCGCGTCCGGCGGCGACACCGGCGCCGGCCAGCACCGCAGCGCTCACCACGCCGGCTGCCGCCGCACCTGCAACTGCAGCGCCCAAACCGGCTGCGACGGCCGCAGCGGCAACGACGGCGGCTGCACCTGCAGTGACAGACAACACCCGCTACATCCTGCAGGCCGGCTCGTTCGGCGCCTCCGGCGATGCCGAATCGACCAAGGCCAAGCTGGCGATGATGGGCCTGGCAGCACGCGTGGAATCGGCTGAAATCAGCGGCAAAACCGTCTACCGCGTGCGCATGGGGCCGTATGGCAGCGCCGGCGAACTGGCCGAAGCCAAGCAGAAACTGACCGGCAGCGGCTTGCCTGCCATCGCCATCAAGGCGCAGTAGCGACAGTGTCGGATCGCGCTTGCGGCCTGTTGCTACGACGTCATTGCACGCAAGCCGCTCGGTGCGGCCCGGCTGCACGCACGCCGTGCAGCGGCACGCGCATCCGGCACGGTCGCCACACCTGATTGCTTCGCCTGATCCCCCTTCGCAGGAGTTATCCCCATGTCCAAGACCGTTCTGATCACTGGTGCCACCTCCGGATTCGGCAGCGCCGCCGTGCGCCGTTTTGCTGCTGCCGGCTGGAAGATCATCGCTACCGGCCGGCGCGCCGAGCGCCTGGAGGCGCTGGCCGCCGAACTGCCCGCCGGCCAGGTGCACACGGCCGCGTTCGACATGCGCGATGCGCACGACTTGTCGGCAGCGATCGATGCATTGCCGGCTGGTTTCGCCGACATCGATGTGCTGGTCAACAACGCCGGCCTGGCGCTGGGTACCGCGCCTGCACAGCAGGCCGACCTGACGCAGTGGCAGCAGATGATCGACACCAACGTCACCGCCCTGGTCACCCTCACCCACCGCCTGCTGCCGGCGCTGATCGCACGCCGCGGCGCGATCATCAACATCGCCTCGGTGGCGGCCACTTACCCGTACACCGGCGGCAATGTGTACGGCGGCACCAAGGCGTTTGTGCAGCAGTTTTCGCTGGGCTTGCGAGCGGACCTGCACGGCACCGGCGTGCGCGTGACCTCGATCGAACCGGGCATGGCCGAAACCGAATTCACCCTGGTGCGCACCGGCGGCAACCAGGCCGCCTCCGACACGCTATACCGCGGCGCCACCCCGATGACCGCCGAGGACATCGCCGAGCAGATCTTCTATGTCGCCAGCCTGCCGGCGCATCTGAACATCAATCGGCTGGAAATCATGCCGGTGACGCAGTCGTTCGCCGGCTTCCAGGTGGCGCGCGACGCGGCGAACTAAGCAGCCGCCACCTGCGGCGCGTCGGTGCGTCCCGTTGAACACGCCCGTCCTCGGCAGCGAGGGCGGGCTTTGTCGTTTCTGCGTCCAGCCCAGCCGAGCAGGCACCTGTAGATGGCGCGTTGTGTACGACCTGGCCCGCAGCGCTGCGGCAATAGGATGGGCCAACCACCTGATTAGCAATTGCTGCCTTATATAGCAGTTGCTATATTACGCCGAACCCGACGCATGCTTCCCACCTCTCACGTCAGGCAATAACCAACGCATCGGTTGTTATAGCGTAACAATTTTGCGGACATCCTCCAGGCCCTCGTCATGCACACGACCACATCGCGCTCCATCCACTTCCACCCAGCGTTGCCCATCGTCGTGCTCGCCGCCGCCCTGCCCTGCCACGCAGTCGCTTCGACTGCCGGCAACCTGAACGACGACGCCACCGCGCAGCAGCGCGCGGTGGCGCTGGACCGTGTCGAGGTGAAGGTGAGCACCGCCACCCGGACCGAGCGCTTGCTGGCGGACGTTCCGGTGCGCACCGAAGTCCTACGGCAGCAGGACATCGCGCTACGCGCGGCGACCGATTTCTCGCAGGCGGCCGAACTGATCAACGGCCTGCGTGTGGAGAGCAACTGCCAGAACTGCAACACCTCCGAGGTGCAGGTGCTGGGCCTGCCCGGCGCCTACAACCAGTTGCTGTTCGACGGCACGCCGCTGCTGTCCACTCTGGGCAGCGTGTACGGGCTGGAACAGATCCCCGGCGCGTTCATCGATCGCATCGAGGTGGTCAAGGGCGGCGGCTCGGCGTTGTACGGGCCCGGCGCGGTGGCCGGTGTGGTCAACCTGATCTCCGAGCAACCGGTGCGCAACGGCGGCTACGTGCAAGCCGGCGTGGATGTCCTCAAGGGTCAGCCGCAATGGAACCTGGATGGCCGCCTGGATCTGGTCGGCGCCGACGATCGCCTCGGCATGTCGGTGGTGGCGCAACGCTCCGACGACGACGGCATCGACTACAACCACGACGGCTATACCGAAATCACCCGCAAGGACCTGCGCCTGGGCGGCGTCCAGCTCTGGTACGCGCCCACTGCCGATACCCGCCTGCGCGCCGATTATCAGTACACCGACGAGTCGCGCCGCGGCGGCAATCGCCTGGGCGTACCCGAGTACCTGGCCAATATCGCCGAGTCCTTGCACACCCGTTACCAGCGCGGCGGGCTGAGTTGGGAACAAACCCTCAGCGACACCGCCGATTTCCGCATCGCCTATGCGTTCGCCGATATCGATCGCGACAGTTTTTACGGCGGCCTGGGCGAGGTGGTCACCGACCCGCGCGATCCCGCCTACGACCCACGCCAGCTCGACCCCTCCGTTCCCGGCAGTGCGGCCGCGCACTCCTACAACCAATACGGCCACACCGAAAATCCGCTGCAGTTTCTGGATAGCCAGTTCAACTGGCGACTGGGCGCGCACGCATTGGCTTTCGGCCTGCAGTACAAGCGCGAAACCCTGCACGATTTCAATCTGGATGCGGCCGGCCAGCGCCTGCGCACGCTCAGCGCTGCGCGCTTCCGCAATCTGGGCGGCTTTGTCCAGGACGAGTGGGCGGTGACCGAGGACGTGGACCTGGTCCTGGGGGGCGCCTGGACAAGAGCTCTGAGCTGGACAACAGCGTGTTCTCGCCGCGCCTGGCGCTGGCCTGGCAGGCCACGGCCAACCTGAAATGGCGCGCAGGCGTATCGACCGGTTTCCGCGCGCCGGAGATCTTCGTCGAAGATGTGCACGTGGACACGCTCGGCGCCGCGCAGGTGCGGGTACGCAATGCCGATGGGCTGCGCGAGGAACGCGCACTCACCGCAATGCTGGGGCTGGACTGGCGCAGCGACCCGGCGCAACCGCGCTGGAGCTGGGATGCCACCGCCTCGTTCACCCGGCTGCGCGACACCTTCGTGCTCGGGCAGATCCAGAGCGACGCCGATGGCAACCTCTACCAGCTGCGTGACAACGCGTCCGGCTCGAAGGTGGCGGGCCTGGAGAGCAACCTGGCCTGGCAACCGGCCGCGCAATGGCGGGCCAGCGCAGGCCTGGCGTGGTATCGCTCGCGTTACGACCAGGCGCAGCTGATCTACGACGACACCGCCGACGGCGGCGACACCCGCATTGCCAGCGCGCGCTATCTCAAGACACCGGACTGGAGCGGGCTGGCCCAGCTCACCTGGCAACCGTCCGAGGCGTTCCAGGCCTTTGTTGCCACCCGCTACACCGGCCGGATGGAGGCGCTGAACAACCGACTCGGCGTCTTGCGCCATACCCCGGATTTCTGGAATACCGACCTTGGCGCGCTGTGGCATCTTCATCTGGGCCAGACCGGCACCCGGGAGACCAGCATCTCCCTCGGGGTCAAGAACCTGTTCGATCAACGCCAGCGCGATCTGGAGGTGGGCGCTGGCCGCGACAGCGATTATGTTTACGGGCCGCGCTTTGCACGCTCGTGGTATCTCAATCTGCGCCATGCGTTCTGAGCCGACCCACGCAGGTCTGCTGCGCATATTGACGCTCTGCGCGGCGCTCGTTGCGTGGATGTCGCCGGCGGCGGCGCAACAGGGGCCCCGGCTGCGGCGGGAGATTGCCGAGACGTTGGTGGTGGCCGATGCCGACCGCATGCGCCCCTTTCGCTGGACGCGCGAGCCGGCGGTGATCGCGCTGTACTTCGGCGCCGACTGGTGCGGGCCCTGCCATGCGTTCGTGCCGGATTTGGTCCGGATCCGCGCGGCGCTGCGCGAGGCAGGTGCCGACACCGAGGTGGTGTACGTCAGCCAGGACCACTCGGAAACGCAGATGCGCCGCTACATGCGCCAGCAACAGATGCCCTGGCCGGCGATCGACTACCGCCGCATCGATGCGCTTCCTGCGTTGCGCCGGCTGGCCGGCACCGCACCACCGAACCTGGTGCTGCTGGATCGCGCCGGCAACGTACTGGCCAGCGGCTGGGAAGGCCGACACTACATCGGCCTGACCCCGGTGCTGCGCACATGGAGCGAGCACCTTCGGCGCGCCGCAGTCGATACGACGCCACCCCTACTACACGACGGTCCCGCAGCACATCGCCACCCTGGCGATTGACGCTGCGCGCGCCTGCAGCGCCATTTCAGCCACCGGCGAGCACCTCGGGCACCTCCCTGGGGGCGCTGCGGCAGCCTTGCCACGCTGCTTGCGCAACTGCAGGAACGGACGTTCCACCGCGTAATGCAGGGCGGCACCGGCCAACAACGCGCACCCACCATAGATCGCGAACGCAATCACGCCGCGGCCATCGAGCCCGCTTCCGAACCAGGTCTGGACAAGGTGGAACACCGCCTTGTGGGTCAGATACAGGCTGTAGGAAATGCCCGCCAGCCATGCCGCCCCCGGCACGCGCAGGCCACCCAGCAATCCACTGGTGGCGGTGCCTGAGAGCACCAGCAAGGCCAGCCCCAGCGACAGCACCGGCCAGCCCACCGCATTGCCGATCAGGCCGGTGCGCTCGCGAAACAGCCACATCGCCAAACCCAGAACCACCACGCCTGCAAACAGAAAGGCGTTGCCGTGGGGTTGCAGTCGTTGCCACAGCTGTGGACGAAATACCTTCAGCACCGCCAGCGCAAGACCGGCCAGCAAACCGTCGAGACGGTTCCAGGTCGGGTAGTAGATGTCTTCGATAAACCAGTTGCGCTGCAGCCCCGCGCCTGCGCTGTCCAAGGCGGTGTTGTGCAACCAGATGCCGGCACGCAGCGCGATGCCTGCGACCACCACCAACACGCAGAGCACGCCAAAGCGCGCGGCCGATGGACGCCGCAACAGCAGCGTCGCCAGCAACGGAAACACCAGATAGAAATGTTCTTCCACGCACAGCGACCAGGCGTGCGAGAACGCGGCATCACGGCCGTAGTCGACGAACAAATTCAAGGTGAAGGTGACGAACATCCACCACGGTGCCAACCCGGGCGACTCACGAAAATCCGGCCACGCCATGTAGATCACCAGCACCACCAAAAACGCCGGCAGGATGCGGAACGCGCGGCGCAGGTAGAAATCCTTGAAGTCCAGGCGCTGCCCGCGCGCCAATGGCGTCAGCACCTGCGTGCCGATCAGAAAACCGCTCAGCACGAAAAACAGATCCACGCCCATCCAGCCGTAGCGCGACAGCCATGCCCAGTCCGGCCCCAGACCGCCGACCACAAACGAATGGAACAGCATGACCCAGACTATGGCGATGCCACGCAGCAGATCGAGAGCGGGATAGCGCATGCGGGCGACGAGAGGCCGAGGGGATCTGATTGTGCCGCATGCACACGACGCAACGGTGCCGGCTGCAGCGCTGCTCGGCTCAGGTAGGGGATGCCGGCTCTGCTTCGACGTTTCCTGGTAGCGCAAGCATCCTCTTGCCGACTACGCGTCGGCGGCAACAGGCAACCAGCGCAGCACCTCACCGGTGCTGCACTCCGGTGCCTTCGATAACGCCCGCCACCGCATTACCGCAGCCATTGCGACATCGGCGCTGTGGCTCCCCCACAGCGTCATCCATCAGGCGACGGCCTGCTGCTCGATCCGCACGACCGGCGCCACCGACACCGCCGGTTGCAGCAATCCCCATGCTTCCAGCTGCCCCACCGCCCGGCTGATTCCGTCCTCCTCACGGATGCGCTGCCCCAGCACGCTTGCCGCTGCGCGCATGCTCGGCGCGCTGGCCTGGCGGATGGCATCGGCCAGGGTTTCCGGCTGCAGTCCGGCCCGCACCAGCGCCGGGGGCGCGACGCCACGCTGGGCCAGGCAGTGCGCCCAGAACGGTTGGTCGTAGCCGAACGGCAGGACCACCGACGGAATCCCCGCAGCCAGCGCCGCACCGGTCGTGCCGGCACCGCCGTGATGCACCGCGACCGACACCCGCGGGAACAGCCAATCGTGCGGCGCCTGCTCCAACTGGAAGAAGCGCTCCGCATCGTCGGACGCGTCTTCCCCGGCCGCCAGCCCGCCCCAGCCGCTGGCCAGCAACGCGCGTTGACCGGTCAGACGCACCGCCGCCTTGACGATGGCGGTGAGCTGCGCCGCATCGGTGCTGATCATGCTGCCGAAGCCGATATACAGCGGCGGCGGGCCGGCCTGCAGAAACGCTTCCAGCGCGGCCGGCGGCTGCCACTGCGGCTGCGGCAACTGCCAGAAACCGGCGACCTGGGCTCGGTCCGGCCAGTCCGGCGGACGTGGGCACAGATGCTCGCTATAGCCATACACCACGCGCTGCGCGCTGCGGTCGGGACCACTCCACGGATACGCCGGCAGCCCCAGAGCCGGGCGCACGATGCCGTTGAGCGCCGGGCGCATCAGCTGCCAGCCGGCAAAGCGCACCGCGTGATGCAGCGCCACACTCACCAGCCCGGGCAGACGCACGGTGGGCATCACCATCAACGGCACATGGCGCGAGGCGGTCAGCGGCTGCAGTTGCGTGAATACCACCGGTAGGCCATAGGCCTGGCCCAGGCTATGTGCCAGCAAGCTCGCGCTGCCGACGCCGAGAATCAAACCGGCATCGGCACAGGCCGCGCGGCCCTGCTCGGCCCAGTCGCGCGCCCAGTCCATCAGTTGTGCGCGCAAGGTGCCCCAGATGCCGCGCCAGCCGCCGCGCATCTCGGCGACATTGGGATGGCCCTGCAACAGCTTCTGGTGGTCGCCGCTGAGCGGGAAGAACTCCAGCCCATTGGCGCGGATCAGGGATTCGAAGTTGGCGCTGGTCAGCACCCGCACCGGATAACCGCGCTCCTGCAGGCCGCGGCCCAGCGCGATGATCGGGCGCACATCGCCATGCGTGCCCAGGGTGGCGATCAGTACCGGGCGGTGACGTGCCGGCGTATGCAGTGACTCAGGCATATTCGGCCACCCCGTCGCTGGCGGTGGCGATGCTGCCATCGCGTTGTGTGGCTTTCGCAGTGGCCGCGTGCAGCAACGCGCTGAGCGTGGCCGAATGCGTGGACGACAGCATCGAATGATGGTCGCTGTCCAAGGTATGCAGGTGCAGATTGCGCACGTACGGGCGCCAGGCCTGCGGCCGGTAATCCACCCACACTGCATCGTCGCCGCCGGAGGTCATGCGCACGCTTGCTTCGACGAACAGCACATCCTGGTCCAGCGGCTTGGGCCGATGACGCCGCGCCAGCTGCAGGTGGTGCTGGGTCATACCGCCCATGTCGTCCAGCAGCGTGGGGCGTTGTTCGAGCAGCTGGCGCACCGCGGGCAAATCGTTCAACCCGTAGTGATCGCATAGCAGGCTGGCCAGTTCGGCCACCGTGGTCGGCATCGGCTGGCCGTGTGCCAGCGTCAGGCCCAGCGCATGCACCGATGCGCGTACGTTTTCCGATTCCGGCAACGATGCGGCCTGCTCCAGATGCGGGTAGCTGTCGAGCATTGCCAGCAACTCGACTTCTTCGCCAAGCGCATGCAACTCGGCGGTGATGGCATGGGCGATCAAGCCGCCCAGCGACCAACCGATCAGCCGGTACGGCCCATGCGGCTGCACGCTGCGCAGACGGGCCAGGTAATCGCGCGCGATCGCCTCGATGCTCTCCGGGCGATGCTGCGGGTCGCTCAATGCCGGCGACTGCAATGCATACACCGGCCACTGCGGATCGAGCTGACCGAGCAGGGTGAGATACGACCAGCCCAGACCGACCACCGGATGGATGCAGAACAGCGGCGTGGTGCCCGGCGTCCCCGCACGCAACGGCAACAGCACGCCGAGCGGATCGTTCGGGGTCTGCGCACTGCGTTTGATCACCTCGGCCAGGCCGGCAATCGTCGGCGCATGGAACAGCGTGCCCAGCGGCAGTTCGACGCCGAACATCTGCGGGAAACGCGCGGCCATTTCTGCCGCGCGCAGCGAGTCGCCGCCGAGTTCGAAGAAGTTGTCTTCCACCCCCACCACTTCAATGCCCAGCACGTCCTGCAACATCGCTGCCAGTTGGTGTTCGAGCGCATCGCGTGGCGCTACATGCGCGCGCTGCGGCAATGCGCCCGGTGACGGCAATGCGCGGCGATCCAGCTTGCCGTTGGGTGTCAGCGGTAGTGCCTCCAGCGGCATCCACAGCGTGGGAATCATCGACGCAGGCAAGCGTTGCTGCAGATGCGCGCGCAGCAGCTCGGTCGCCGGCATGGTGCCGTGCTTGCCCACCACATAGGCCAGCAACTGCAACGCGTTGTTGTCGCCATCGCTATGGCCAACCACCACCGCCTGGGCCACCTGCGAATGCAGCAGCAAGGCGTTTTCGATTTCGGCCGGCTCCACGCGATGGCCGCGGATCTTCAATTGCGCGTCCGCACGGCCGATGAATTCCAGCATGCCGTCGCGGCGCTGACGCACGCGGTCGCCGGTGCGGTACATGCTGCTGCCGTCATCGGCAAACGGATCGCGCACGAAGCGCTCGCTGGTCAGCTGGCGCTTGCCGCGATAGCCCTTCGCCACACCTGCGCCGCCGATATACAGCTCGCCGATCGCACCGGTGGGCAGCGGCTGCCGCTGCGCATCCAGCACGTAGACGCGCGTATTGAGCAGCGGCCTGCCGATCGGTGGGGCTGCGGCGTCGGTCAGCTGCAACGGCATGATGGTCGACCAGATGGTGGTTTCGGTTGGCCCGTACAACTGGGTCAGGCGCCCCACCCGGCTCAGCAACTGCGTTGCCAACTCCGGCACCAGGGCCTCACCGCCGACCAGCGCATGGATACGGTCCAGTGCCAGATCTTGGTTGGCCAACAGGATGCGCCACAACGACGGGGTGGCCTGCACCACGCTGATCTGCTCGTGTGCAATCAGGCGCGACAGGCTGCGTGGATCGTGAGTGATGCCGGCTGGTGCGATGACTACGCGTGCGCCCACCAACAACGGCAGGTACAACTCCAGCCCGGCGATATCGAAGGTGATGGTGGTGACTGCCAGCACACGGTCGCGCGGGCGCAATGCCAGTTCGTGCTCCATCGCATGCAGGAAATTGAACAGATTGCGATGGCTGATTTCCACGCCCTTGGGCGCACCGGTCGAGCCGGAGGTGTACAGCACGTAGGCGGTGCCATCCGGCGTGGCGAGCGGTGCGATCGCCGCCGGCAACACCGCCGGGCGCGGGTCCAGCCACACCATGCCACCGAGCAGATAGCGCTCGCACAACGCCGGCTCGCAGACCAGCGCGATGGCGCCGGAATCGTTGAGCATCTGCCGATTGCGCGCGGCCGGGCTTTCCGGATCCAGCGGCAGATAGGCCGCCCCGCTCCACATCACCGCGAGCAAGGCCACCAGCAATTGCTCGCTGCGCGGCAACGCGATGGCGACCACATCGCCCGGGCCCACGCCGTCGGCCACCCACTGCGCGGCGACGCGCGAGGCGAGCTCGCAGAGCGTGGCGTAATCCAGCGTGCGGTTGTCGTATTGCACCACCACCGCCGCCGGCATCAGCTCGGCGCGCTGCAGCATGCCGTGCAACAGCGTGCTCGGCTCCGGCAGCGGCGCAGCGGTGTCGTTCCAGGTGTGCAGCAGCCGCTGGCGTTCGTCGTGACCCAGCACATCGATCAGGCCGAGTGCGCACTCCGGATCTGCCAGTACCGCATCGGCCAGGTGGGTCAGGCGGCGGCAATGTTCTGCCAGCTCGTCGCTGTCGTACAACGCCGGGTTGGCATCCAGATCGAAGCGCAACGCGGCGCCATCGCCACGCTCGTAGCAGAAGATGGTCAGATCGTCGGCCGGACCGTTGCAGAGGTTGTGCGGCACGGCATACGCCTCGCCGAAGCGCAGCGCGTAATCGAAGGCCTCGATATTCACCGCCAGCCGCGCGAACTTCTGCTCGATGCCGAACACGCCCAGGTCGCGACGCACATCCTCGAAGCGGTATTGCTGGTGCCGCAAGGCATGCTTGACCACCGAGGACACCTGCGCGAACAAGTGATGGATCGGCTGCTGCGGATCCATCTTCAAACGCAGCGAAATCACGTTGGCCACCAGCCCGGCGGTTTGCCGGTAACGCGCATTGATGCGGCCGGTCACCGGCATTGCGATCACCAGATCCTCGGCACCGGTGCAGCGGTAGTAATACGCGGCAATCAGCGAGATCAGCATCTGCGGCAGGCTGGCGCCATAGTCCTTGCCCAGCGCACGCAAACGCACCACCTGCTGCGGCGAAAACTGCCCGGTGCCACGCAACAACCCGGTGGACAGCTGATTGCCCGGCCGTGCCAAGGTGGCCGGCGGCGGCAGATCGGCCAGCTGTTGCATCCAGTAGCTGCGATCGCGCTGAAAGCGATCAGACTCGCGATAGTGCTGCTCAAGTTCGTTCAACGACAGCGCACTGCCGTACTGCGCAGGTTCCGGCTCGCTATCGGTAGCGTAGGCGTTATAGAGCACCGCCATGCGTTGCATCATGATCGATGCGCAATAGCCATCCATCACCAGATGGCTCACGCACTGCACCCACATATGGTGATCTTCGCCAAGACGGAAGACCGCGCAATGCCACAACGGCCCGTCCTGCAGATTTTCCGGCTTGCGGATTTGTTCGTCCACCCAATGCTCGGCCGCGTTGCGCGGCGAGGGATCTTCGCTGAGATTGAAGTACGGAATGGCGGCCGTGTACTCGGGACGGATGACCTGGCCAGGCACGCCATCGTGTTCGACGATGCACAGCCGCAGCGTGTCGAACTCGCGCGTCAGCTGCATGCTGGCGCGTAGCAATAGCTGCGGATCGAGTGGGCCGAACATCTCCAACGCTTCGGACAACATCAAGGTGTTGTCGGTGTGCAACTTGCTGGCGACCCACAGGCCGCGTTGCGCTTTGGTCAGGGGAATCACGGGAGAGGCGTCAGCGTGCATTGCGTGCATCCTTCTTCAGTGTGGCGCGCAGTCGCCCAACGGGTCTTGCCCGCAATGCGGTCAACGAGACGCCGGATCAGCACTTGGCCTAAAAACGTTTAGGTAGAAAACACCATCGACCACCGGCAGAGGCCGGCGATACGCAGTTGGAACACTCGATAAAGACGCACAATGGAGACGTACAACGAAGTGGCACGCAAGTGACACCAAGACGTGCAACTGCGTTTTTCTTGAAGCACTTGCTTCCCGGCAAGTTAATAAACACTAACAATCGGGCAACACAATGAACCGTGCAAAAATCACGAATTGCGCGTTTCCTGCAAATATTTTTTAATGAAGTGTGATTGCAGTTAGTGTTCTGGATACATACGTCTGTTTGGGGATTCGTCGCTGCATGCAGCGCCACACACAAAACGCGACGCATGTCGCGTCGATGCGGCAGGCGCGCGATTGCAGGCGAAATTGCAGGCGGATTTGCGTTCTCCGCATTGCATAAAAGACCGCAATGCATAAGACCACTGCGCGTGGCAGCGTTGATATAGCTGCGCTACCAGACAAATCACTGCACGACATGCGGCCTCGCTTGCGACACCTAGCGCGTGCATTCGTTCGATCATGCGTCGGTCGTTTGGATGTCATACGACTGCGGCACTCTATAGATCAACGCGCGGGGTCGGGCGGATCACAGTGCGCTGCTTTGTGTGGACTGCGCCGGTGCGCGTCTGCGCGGAGTCATGCGTGCGTGACTGAGCGGTGGCAAGCGGCCCTCAAGGCGCGCTGGCAGGGCGGTGCCCAACAGATTCATGCCAAGGCCGATCACCTGCCGCGTCCGCTTTACGACTGCTCACTCGTCAATGCAGCTCTTTCTACGCAGCTCTGGCGGCGCGGACTCAGTGCTGATCTTGCATCGGCACTGCCTGCGCGCCACGGCGTCGGCCGCAGCGCGCGTACTGCTTCAGCCCAACGGTTCGTCGGACAGATAGGTGTAACCGGTCAGCCCGGCTTCCAAGGCGTCGTGCAATTCCTGCGCACGCTCCGGCGACAGCTGCGCGGCGGCAATGCGCTCGGCATAGGTCGCACGCAGCGTGTCCAGCTGATAACCCACGTAGTCCAGCATCACATCGGTGGTATCGCCACGGCGCTGCTGCACAATGCGATAGCCATCGCCGTCCACGGCCACTTCCACCGCATCGGTATCACCGAACAGGTTATGGATATCGCCGAGGATTTCTTGGTAGGCGCCGACCAGGAAGAAGCCGATGCGATAGCTCTCGCCCGGATTCAATGTGTGGAGCGGCATCGAGCTGTCCAGGCTTTCGTTCTCGACGTAGGTCCTGACCATGCCGTCGGAATCGCAGGTCATGTCGGCGATGATGCCGCGCCGCTGCGGCGCCTCGTTCAAGCGCTCGATCGGCACGATCGGAAACACCTGATCGATCGCCCACACATCCGGAATCGACTCGAACACGCTGAAGTTGACGAAGTACTTGTCCACCAACCGCTCGTTGAGCTCGTCCAGCACCGGGCGGTGGCTCTTTTCGTCGAAGCTCAGGCGTGCACGCACGCCGTGGGCGATCGCGTAGAACAGATCGTCGATACGCGCGCGGTGGATGAGGTCGATCTGGCCCAGTGCATACGCACTCAGGCCTTCGGCATGGAAGTGCTGGGCTTCCTGGAACAGTTCCACCGCCGGGCGCACATCCAGTTCGTCGTGGATCTCGCGCAGGTGGCGGATCGCCGCCGGTTCGTCGTCGTGCGCGTCGGGCACGCGGCCTTCCGGCGCCTGCTCCACTTCGGACACGTTGGCGATCAGCACCGCGTGGTGCGCGGTCATCGCGCGGCCGCATTCGGTGACGATGCGCGGCGGGGTCAGGCCATGCTCTTCGCAGGCATTGGCCAGCGGCTGCACGATATTGCTGGCGTAGGAATGCAGGCCATAGTTGATCGAGCAATAACTGCGCGAACGGGTGCCTTCGTAATCGATGCCCAGGCCGCCGCCGACATCCACATGGCTGATCTTGGCGCCCAGGCGCGAGAGCTCGACAAAATAGCGCGTGGCCTCGCGCATGCCGTTGGCGATGTCGCGCACGTTGGAAATCTGCGAGCCCATGTGGAAATGCAGCAACTGCAGGCAGTCGGCGTACTCGGTGTCGCGCAGCGTCTTCCACAGATCCAGCACCTGGCGCGGCGACAGCCCGAACTTGGCCTTGTCGCCGCCGCTGTTCTGCCACTTGCCCGCGCCCAGCGAGGCCAGCCGCATGCGCACGCCCAGGCCTGGCTTGACGTCCAGCGCGCGCGCTTCTTCCAGCACCAGCTTCAGCTCGGAGGGCTTTTCGATGACGATGAAGGTCTGCAGGCCGAGCTTGCGCCCGATTAGTGCCAGGCGGATGTACTCGCGGTCCTTGTAGCCATTGCAGACGATCAGCCCGCCCGGGCGCGACAGGGCCAGCACCGCCATCAGCTCGGGCTTGCTGCCCGCTTCCAGGCCAAAGCCCTCGCCGTGGTGGCTGGCCAGCGTGCCGGCTACGCCGCGATGCTGGTTGACCTTGATCGGATACACGGCGGTGTAGCCGCCGGCGTAGTCCCACTCGGACTGCGCCTGCGCGAACGCCGCCTGCAGCTTGCCCAGGCGCTGGCCCAGGATGTCCGGGAAGCGCACCAGCAGCGGCAGCTTGGCGCCAGCCGCGCGCGCGGCATCCACCACCTCGGGCAGCGACACCGACGGGCCATCGGTGGTCGGGGTGACCACGATGTGTCCGGCAGCGTTCACATCGAAATACCCATCGGCCCAATGCGGGATCGAATAGGTCTTGCGGGCTTGGTCGAGGGACCAATCGCTCATTTCGCTGTCTCGGCTGGGGCAAAAAGGGCGTGAAGTGTAACGCCTGGCACGCGCAGGGTCCGTTACAATCCGCGCCGACTTCACGCCCTTCTCCTGATTGGAGCGGGGTTGGTGAGGGTTCGGTATTGCCGTCAGCAGCTTGGTGCATGAGGCTGCGCCCGACCCTCATCCGGCGCTACGCGCCACCTTCTCCCGGTGGGAGAAGGAACAGCCCCCTTCCTTTTAGGACTTTGCATGAGCGCCAACGACAACTGGTACATCGAACACTTCCAGCCGACCGGCTCGGCGATCGGCTTTCGCATCAGCGGCAAGCTGGACGAGGTGCAGTCCCCGTTCCAGAAGATCGAGATCTACCAGACCACCGATTGGGGCAAGCTGATGCTGATCGACGGCGCGGTGATGCTGACCACCCGCGACAACTTCTTCTATCACGAGATGATCAGCCACCCGGCGCTGTTCACCCACCCCGCACCCAAGCGCGTGGTGATCATCGGCGGCGGCGACTGCGGCACGCTGCGCGAGGTGCTCAAGCACCCGGGCGTGGAAAGTGCCACCCAGTGCGATATCGACGAGCAGGTCACGCGCATGTCGGAGAAATACTTCCCCGAGTTGTGCGACTCCAACCACGATGCGCGTGCCGAGCTGTTGTTCGACGACGGCGTGGCCTACATGGCCAATTGCCCGGCCGGCAGCGTGGACATCGTGATCGTCGATTCCACCGACCCGGTCGGCCCGGCCGAAGGCCTGTTCAACAAGGCCTTCTACGACAGCTGCTTCAATGCGCTGAAGGACGACGGCATCCTGGTGCAGCAGTCCGAGTCGCCGCTGGCGTTGCTGGAGTTGATCAAGGAAATGCGCACCGAAATGGGCAAGGCCGGCTTCCAGTCGTTCAAGACCCTGCCGTTCCCGCAGCCGTGCTACCCCACCGGCTGGTGGAGCGTGACCATGGCCAGCAAGCAGGCCAATGCCGATTTCGCGTTCCGCCAAAACGATGCGCAGGCCAAGGGTTTCGAGACTCTGTACTACACCGCGCACCTGCATACCGGCGTGCTGGTTGCACCGCCGTTCGTGGCCAAGGCGCTGGGCGAGTAAGCATGTCATCGGGCTGGCGCCGCTTGCTGCGCGCCGGCCTGATTGAAAAGAACCGGCGCATCGTTCGCGTGCGCTGGTCCTGCAGATTGGGGCGTCGACGACAGCGCTAATTACAGGCGAATGCTGGCGATGCTTAGAGCATCGCGCAGCATGGCAGGGGTCACGTGTGCACTGCGCTCCCCTGCTGCGGCACGCATCTACCTGAAGCTTGTGCGCGCAGTGCCGCCAGCCCTACAGCCGTGCCAGCACTTCAGCCTTCTTGGCGTCGAATTCTTCCTGGGTCACCAACCCGGCATCCAGCAACTGCTTGAGCTTGCTCAGCACCTGCACCGGATCATCCGCGCCGGCCACCGCAGCCGCTGGCACTGAAGGCACCACGCCCTGCGCTGCAGGCGCATGCACCACCACACCGCCGGCCGACGCACGCAACTTGTCGAACTCCAGCTGCTGACGTTTTTCGTGGGCCGATTCTTCCACCTGCTGGGCATAGGCGTAGACCCGCCGTGCCTGTTTCTTGGGCAGGCTGTCGATGGACAGGTAGCCGCCCTGCGTGGTGCGGCACATGATCGTCGCTCCCAGCATCTGCTCGCTCATATGCACGTCGAGCACCTCGCGCCAGGGGACATCGCGAAACGTCATCCCGAACAGCGTGGGGTGTACAACGATGAATCTGCGATTGGTCAGCACCACCGCGGCCGGCGACAAGTTCATCACCATTTTCTTCTGCACCGCGATGTACTCGACCTGCTCGTCGCGGGTCAGCAACTCGTTCACCTTGGGCAGGATCTTGCCCACGGCCACCGGGTCCTGCTCGTCGGTCAGGAATTGCGTAAAGACCTCCATACCTTCCTCGTCGTGATTGCTTGCGCCGCAGCGTTGTCTTGTATGACACCACATCCGTGCCTTCGTGGTGCCGATCAGAGCTCCGACGAAGCGTGCGCAGTACCGGATCACCGAGCGCTTCATACAGCCCAACGGCAACAAGGCGGATGTCGCCATCCGCCTTGCTGTGTGCACAACGCTGTTTTTCTATCGCCGGCTCAAAAGCGGACTTCGGCGCCGAAGCTCAGCACTTCGGCACGATTGATGGTGATGTCTTCGTAGTCGTCGTAGTACTCGTCGGCGTACAGGTAGTTCGTGTAGAGCGCGCTCAGACTGAAATGCTTGCCGATATCCACACCGAGGCCCGCACCCAGATATGCGCCGTAGACACGCTCGGTGTAGTCCTCGCCTTTTGCCTCGCCTCCCCAATAGCCCATGCGTACCAGAGCGAACACTGGGGTGTCGCCGAAGTTGAAGCGCGCCGTTCCACCGATGCTGCCGAAGTCCACTGTCGGAATGACGACAAAGCCATCCGCATCCTTCGAACCGTCAACCTTTCCGGTGGCCACTTCAATGCCGACCAGCGTGACCGGACCAGCACGCCAGCGGTAACCGACGTTGAAGCCCGCCATGTCCTGCTTGTTGCCCTCGAACACCTTGGCTTCGCCGCCCTGCGCGCCCAAGAACATGCCGCTCTTGAGGCGCTGTTCTTGTTCGCGCGGCGCAGGCGCAACGTAGGCGGGCACCGGTGCGGGCGGTGCCGCCGCTACGGGCGTCTGCGCCGTCACCGTGGTGAATCCGCCGGTCTCGCCGGATGCGCTGTCTTGCACTGCCGTCTGTCCTGCGGCGGTACCGTCTTGCGACGGGCCCGACGGTGGCGCTGCCGGTGCGGTGGCCCCCTGGGTGCCAGCCTGCTGTTTTTGCTGTTGCCGATAATTGTCCCAGCCGCGCGACAACGACTGCGCGGCCGCGTCGGAAACGCAGCCCAGCGCCGTGCAGGCCAACAGCCATGTTGCGGTCCTTTTCATCGCATTCCCCAATGAGTCGTACTCCATCGTCCCCGCATCCAATGCGCACGCAGGCATGACCTGGCGGCGTCCAGAAGTGGCGCAGTTGCTGTCCAATTCGGGGGCTTTCCCAACATCACAGGATCGTGCGCGTACTCGGCTTCAGGCATCGTCAGTGTGGACGTGCCGGTACTGACGCGTGATGCAGCCCCCTGACCGCAGCGGGCACAGTGAATCGAGTCTCAGCACCTGTCAAGAAGGGCTGTGATCGCTGCCTGTTGGCGTATACAGCGGCCGACCAGCGTTCTGGTGAGCGCTTGTGCCGAAGAGCGCGGCACGCGATGCGGTAAATGCACGCTCGCTGCAAGCAGCGCCTCGCACGGAGATACCGACAACATTGATGGCAGCTGACTCTGCAAGCTCCTGATTCTTCGAGCCGTTCCACTCCCGGAACATTTCATTTTTTTAACAAATGTAATTTCAATACTCGCAAGTTCTAAAATTCACCGGACCGATCCCCCGCGATCATCGTGAACCTGCCAGACGCGTGATTCCTCCGCGCCGCCAAGGTCCGGAGACTTGCCATGCACTACCAGCCGCTGGACACCTCCAGCCTGCAAATCGTCACGCCCGTGCTGCTCAAGCAGGGCACCCGGCTGCTCGAGCCCAACGTCTATCGCACGCATCTGGATGGGCAAGTGGCGGTGGTCAAGGACTACAGCCGCTACCGCCGTACGCTGCTGGCGCCGATCGCGCGGCTGATGGTGCGGCACGAGTCCAAGATGTTGGCCCGCCTGCACGGCTGGCGGCATGCGCCGGCCCTGCTCGGCACGCTGGGCGGGCTGGCACTGGGCATGGAGTTCATTCCGGGCGACACCCTCAGCGCCAGCGCGGTGGTCGGCCAGGAGGTGTTCCAGCAGCTGCAGCAGGCGCTGCGCCGCCTGCACGCAGTCGGCATCACCCACAACGATCTGCACGGCACCAATGTGGTGATCAGTGCCGGCGTGCCAGTGCTGATCGATTTCACCTCGGCCTGGCGCTTCCCGCGCTGGTTGCGACGCGGCACGCTGGCGCGTCAACTGCAGCGCAGTGACTTGGCCAATTTCCAGAAGATGCGCCAGCGCCTTGCCGGTATCGCGCCGACCGCCGACGAGGCCGCACGCAGCGCCGAGCCGCGCTGGGTACGCACCATCCGTGGCAGCTGGAAGCGGCTGTATCGGCACCTGAAGCGCGATGCGCAGCCGGTAGCGCCGAACGAAACCCGCTGACCGGCAAGTTGCCGTCACCTGCCGGCCAGGCGGCGCGCGGGGGCGCGGCGCCTGGCCGGTGACGCGCAATCGCGCCATGCATCCAGCACCAGCGCAGAGGCACAACGCATCTCGATCTGCGTGCCGCATGCTGATCCGGCAACGCGGGCCACGCCCACCGGGCTGCACGCCTGACCATCCCGATGACACGCCAACGGTGCGCCTATCCACCTGGCGAGCAATCGCCAGGTGGTGCGCAACGGCGCGAGGGGAACCACAGTGGACAGGGGTACGCGTCGATGCTGCGCACAGGCGACGCCTGTCTAGTGGCTAGGCCGTCGTCCGGTCGCCGCCCCAGGTCGTCACTGCGCGTTTGCCGCTTCGGCTGTCGCCTGCGCGCGGTAGGCGATCAGGCGCGGCGCGTCGGCGACGAAGCGGTCCAGTACGCCATCGGCGATCTTGACCAGGCCACCGAAGCGCGTGGCGCCGGGAATCGAGGGAATCGCTGCGGCTTCGGCGGCACTCTGCTTTGCATCGGCAAACGCCCTTGATGCCTGCGCATCGCCGCGATTGGCGGCATCCAGGCCGGCAGCGGTCTGCTGCAGCGCGCGGCCCCAGCGTTGCATCGCATCCAGCCACGGGCGCGCTTGTTCCGCAAAGCCCTTGTCGGCCACGCCTTCGCGAATGATCTGCGGCGCGGCAGCAATCTCGTCCGCCGTGCGCGCCAGCTCGGCGATCGCCTGGCTGCGCGCTGCCGCATCGCCGAGCGCGATCATCTCGCGCACATGATCGAGCACGGCCTTCAGGCGCGGCGCCTGTTCCTGCCACGGCTGGCTGCCGAAGGTCGGCGCCAGATGCTGGGTATCGAAGAAGGTGAGCAGCGCGGCGGTCACCTGCGCATCGCCACCGGCCAGGTCGCGTGCGGCCGCATGCCAGGTGCGCTGCGCGTCGTAATCCTTGTCGTTCCACGCGAACGCGGTCAGCCCCATAACCGCGACGCGGCTGGGCACTTCCTGATTCATCGGATTGGAGACGATGCCGGACAATTCCGCCGACAAACCCGCTTCGCGGCGCGCGTACGGCGCCATCAGCAAACGCCCGGCCGAGGTTTCGAAATCGTTGACCGGGTAGTTGTCCCACAGCAGCGTCTTGCGGCCGAACGCCTTGGTGGCCGCGCGTGCATCGGGGATGGAAATGGCCGGCGGCACCACGTCGGTGCCGGTCCACTGCACCACGACTTTCGGGTCCAGGTGCTTGCGCAGTGCTTCCTTGTACGGGCTTTCCTTGGCGTCGAAATACTCGGTCGGCACCATGATCAGCTCCGACGATGCATCGTGGCGGGCGACCAGATCGGCCTGCACCAGATTGAGCAGATGCGACTGCGCGATGCCGGCCGCTTGCGCGCCGGAATCGCCAAACGTGGTCTTGTCGCGCTCGCAATTCCACTTGGTGTATTCGATATCGTCCAGCGCCACATAGAAGCTGCGTACGCCCAGCTTGCGGAAGGCATCGAACTTGCGCAGCAGCGCCTTGGCGTCGGCCGGATCGGAAAAGCACACCGTCGGCCCCGGGGAGATCGCATAGACGAAGTCGACGTGATTGCGTTTGGCGGTGGCCGCCAGCTTGCCCAGCGCCTTCAACGTGGCGGCCGGATACGCCTCGCGCCAGCGGTCGCGCGCGTACGGGTCGTCCTTCGGGCTGTAGATGAAGGTGTTGGCCTTGGTGCGGGCGAGAAACTCCAGATGTTTGGTGCGATCGGCCATCGACCACGGTGCACCGTAGAACCCTTCGATGGTGCCGCGGATCGGCATTGCCGGATGATCCTGGATCACCAGGGTCGGGATGGCGGGGCGCTCGACCAGCTGACGCAGCGTCTGCGCCGCATGGAACAGCCCATCGTTGTCGTGACCGGCCAGCGTGATCAGGCTGCCGTTGCCGAGCGCGACGCTGGCGAGCGTATAGCCCTCCTTGTGGGTGTCCTGCGCCGCCTTGCTGCGCGTCAGGGCATCGCGCACCACCGCCGCCTCGTCGGTGCCGAGCACGATATGCGGGCGGTCGAGCGTGGCAGGCAGACGCGATGCGGTGGAGATCTTGGTCACGCCAGCGGTGCCGAGAATGCGGCGCACCAGCGCGACCGACGCCGGGTCCGCACCCGGCGCCACCACCAGCACGACCGACCGACCGAGCGTGACGGTGCCGCCCTCCAGCGCGATCGACGTCGGGGTCGGAAAGATCGCCGGCTGTGTGACCGGCTGCGCCAGCGCAGGGGCCGTTAGGCTTAGCGCCACCAGGACCGGAAGCAGGCGCAAGCCCGACTTGCCGTCACGTCGCTTCATTCCGAACTCCGGTATTGAAATGGTATTAGCCCTAGAGTAGGCAAGTCGTCGGGCCGGGACAAGTCGGGAGTGTTGCGATGTGCCGCGGCTCATCAAGGCCTGGATTTCGACTTGCGAGCGCGAGGTTGAGGTTCATGCCGTGCTGCACGCCGGTACCGGGCCCAACCTGCGGTATTGAAATGGTATGAGCGGCCGTGTGGGCGCGTCGTCAAGTGAAGTACTCGGTAAACCACGGTCAAGCCGCTCAATCGGATGTGAGCCGACTTCAAACTCCACGCAGGCATCGGAGGACCGCATTGCAGCCACGCTGCACGCGGCACATGCGTACTGCCCGCAGCACTGCCAATCCGGCTAGCGTCTCGCTGACGCCTTACAACGCGTCGCTATCCAGCTCGCCGGTGCGGATGCGCACCACGGTGCCCAGGTCGTAGACGAACACCTTGCCGTCGCCGATCTTGCCGGTGCCGGCTGCGGCAACGATCGCCTCGACCACGCGCTCGGCCTGGTCGTCGGTCACCGCCACTTCGATCTTCACCTTGGGCAGGAAATCGACCACATACTCGGCACCGCGATACAGCTCGGTGTGGCCTTTCTGCCGGCCGAAGCCCTTGACCTCGGTCACCGTGATGCCCGCCACCCCGCAGCCGGCGAGCGCTTCGCGCACATCGTCGAGCTTGAACGGTTTGACGATGGCCATGATCATTTTCATCGGTGCAGATCCCAGGGCATGACGGCCGCGCAGCATACCGTGGACGGCCGCAACACTCATCTCATGCTCATCGCCCTCACCACGACCGACAACCGAATGGGACTATCCTTACCGCCTGCCGACTGCCTTGCCGATGTCCCGCGTGTTCCGGCCTGCACTAGGCTTCCTACGGACCTGCGGAGAACACCCATGATCGATTTCAACCAGCTCGACGACCTTGCCCGCCGCCTCAGCGACTTGGTGCCGCCGGGCCTGCGCCAATCGCGCGAAGAACTGCAGAGCACCTTCAAGGGCGCACTGCAGGCCGGCCTGGGCAAGCTGGACCTGGTCACCCGCGAAGAGTTCGACGTGCAGCGTGCGGTGTTGCTGCGCACCCGCGAAAAACTCGACGCACTGGAACAGGCCGTCGCCGCACTGGAAGCACGCGCGCCCGGCTCGCCACCCGCAGCGCCACCCACCACTCCCTGACCTAAGGCCCTCCACCATGAGTCTGGCGCTGGTGCACAGCCGTGCCCGCGTGGGGGTGCATGCGCCTGAGGTCCGGGTGGAAGTGCATCTCTCCGGCGGTCTTCCCTCCACCCAGATCGTGGGCCTGCCCGAGGCTGCAGTGCGCGAATCGCGCGAACGCGTGCGTGCCGCGCTGCTGTGCGCACAGTTCGAATTCCCGGCACGGCGCATCACCATCAATCTGGCGCCGGCCGATTTGCCCAAGGAAGGCGGCCGCTTCGACCTGCCAATCGCACTCGGCATTCTGGCCGCCAGCGGTCAGATCGACCGCCAGGCCTTGGCCGAGTACGAATTTCTCGGCGAACTCGCCCTGACCGGCGAGTTGCGCGGTGTCGATGGCGTGCTGCCCGCCGCCCTGGCAGCCGCGCAGGCCGGCCGTCGCCTGATCGTGCCGCTGGCCAACGGTGCCGAGGCCGCCATCGCCGGCCACGTCGAAGCCTTCACCGCGCGCACGCTGCTGGAAGTCTGTGCCACGCTCAATGGCACCCAAAAGGCGCCCGCCGCCGAACTGGCGGTGCAGGCGCTCGGCGCGCGCGCCCTGCCCGACATGGCCGACGTGCGCGGCCAACCGCATGCCCGCCGCGCGCTGGAAATTGCCGCAGCCGGCGGTCACCATTTATTGCTGGTCGGTAGCCCTGGCTGCGGCAAGACCTTGCTCGCCTCGCGCCTGCCCGGCCTGCTGCCGGAAGCCAGCGAGGCCGAGGCGCTGGAAACCGCCGCCATTACCTCCATCAGCGGTCGCGGACTGGATCTTGTGCGCTGGCGGCAACGCCCCTATCGGGCTCCGCACCACACCGCCAGCGCGGTCGCCTTGGTTGGCGGTGGCACACATCCACGCCCCGGCGAGATCTCGCTGGCCCACAACGGCGTGTTGTTTCTGGACGAGTTGCCCGAGTGGCAACGCCAAACGCTGGAAGTGCTGCGCGAGCCGCTGGAATCGGGCATGGTCACCATCTCGCGCGCCGCGCGCAGTGTGGATTTCCCGGCAAGATTCCAATTGGTCGCGGCGATGAATCCCTGTCCGTGCGGGTGGGCCGGCGATAGCAGCGGGCGTTGCCGTTGCAGCAGCGACACCATCGGCCGTTATCGCAGCCGGATCTCCGGGCCGCTGCTGGACCGGATCGATCTGCATGTCGAGGTCCCGCGCCTGCCGCCGCAGGCCCTGCGCAGCGGCAACGTCGGCGAGGACAGCGCCAGCGTGCGCACCCGCGTGGTCGCGGCACGCGTGCGGCAACTGGCACGTGCCGGCGTGCCCAACGCACAACTGGACCAAGCACAAACCGATCATCACTGCCGCCTGCAACACGACGATCAGCTGTTGCTGGAACGCGCTATCGAACACCTGCAGCTGTCCGCACGCTCGATGCATCGCATCCTGCGCGTGGCACGCACCATCGCCGATCTCGACGACAGCGCGGTCATTGCAACGCGTCATCTGACCGAAGCGATCGGCTACCGCAAACTGGATCGCGCGGTGGGCACGGCAAGCGCAGCCTAATAGCGGCGCTCCAGCGGTATCAGCATCCCAACATGCATTTCATGACGATGCACGTACAACATCTGCCATTCCACTACGCAGAGGCCGCCATGAGCCGACTTCCCGAACTCCTCACCGTCCCGTCCCTGGATCTGAATCGTTATCTGGGCACCTGGTACGAGATCGCGCGGCTGCCGATCCGCTTCGAGGATGCCGATTGCACCGATGTGTCGGCACACTATTCGCTGCAGGACGATGGCACGGTGCGTGTGCAGAACCGCTGCCTGACTGCCGAAGGCACATTGGAAGAAGCAATCGGTGAGGCGCGCGCCATCGACGACAGCAACGCGCGCCTGGAGGTCACGTTCCTGCCCGAAGGCCTGCGCTGGATTCCCTTCACCAAAGGCGATTACTGGGTGATGCGCATCGATGCGGACTACACCGCCGCGTTGGTCGGTGGCCCCGACCGCAAGTATCTGTGGCTGTTGGCACGGCTGCCGCAGCTGGACGAGAACATCACCCAGGCCTATCTGGCGCATGCGCGCGAGCAGGGCTTCGATCTGGCGCCGCTGATCCACACCCCGCATACCGGGCGGCTGACCGAGCAGCCGCTCTCCTGATCAGGGTTTAGGCTTTTAACAAAGCCACCTATAACGTCCAGAGAGCACTGCACCCTCGACTGGCCAGGTTTTTGTCAGGTGTAGAGCGGTCGACCTGCAACTTAACTGCCGGGCCCTTGCCCGCCCACCCTCGCGGGACACGCCGCAAGTACGTCCGTGTAGGCTCTTACGCGGCATCCATGCCGCGTAAGGTCCCGCGACGGTGGGCGGGCAAGGACCAGTCGAAATGGTCGGTGTACATGGTTGCAAGCAAGGCATGTCGTGCGTTGTTTGGATAACTGCGCGTTTGATCAGCTTCGCAACGCAACGCGATCAACAGGCAGGCTTTCAACAAAGCAACCGCCAACTTTCTGGTGCGGTGTCCTCGCCGATTGCGGGACCGTGTGGCGGCATGGATGCTCCCAGGGATGGGTTTACGGCGTGTCCCGCGAGCGGCGAGGGCACCGCGCCCTCGCCTACTCCGTACTCGATTAACTACCTCGGATCTAGAGCACGCACTCAACCGTTGAGTGTGCTCAGATCCTTGGCCGCAGCCTGTGCGCCTTCCAGGCTGTCGAAGGCCACGCCGGTGTCGCCGACCACGTATTTGGTCAGTTCGCCGTCGCGCGTGGTTTCCTGCATCTTGAAGATCGGCACGGCATCGGTGCCGCCGACACGTTCTTTCTGGGTTGTCATGGGTGATTCCTCCTCGGAAAGCGTCTTGCGTGGGACCGGATTGTCCCGCTGCTCCCAGACGGGAGGGCAGACCTTTCGACCCTAGCGCGCCATCGCGTGCAGGCGTGTGAACCTATTGACAAGCCCGCTTGCCACTCTGCGGTGCATGCGCGTCGGCAGAAAATCACATCCGCTTCGCTCCGAGGACGCGCGCAATGCACGCGCGTGTCGTACATTCGCGACGTGCAGCCTCATCAGTCCATGTCTCCTGTCGTCACCATGCGCGCGTCGGGCCTCCGTGCGCGCGGCGCATTCGCTGTGCCGATTGCTCGGCAATGCGCATCTGCCGCGCACTGTCCAGGGCGCACTGCGTGAGCTGGCCGCCATGCAGATGCGGGGGATGAGGTGAAGCGACAACGCATCATCAGTGTGACCGTGTTGCTGGTGGTGCTATGCGCAACCCTTCCGATCAGCCTGTCCTATTACCTGGCGTGGCGGCTGGCGCTGGATCGCGAGCAGAGCAGGCTCAGCCAGCTGGCAGCGCTGTCGATCCGGCGCACCGAAGCCGCCTTCGACGAAGCGCACGGCGCGCTGGTGAACATGGCTGGCTCGCAGCTGCCGCGCTGTTCTCCTGAGCACCTGGCGCAGATGCGCGCATTGGTGCTGACCAGTCATTACATCGTGGAGCTGGGGCATTTTCAGCAGCGCCGTTTGCGCTGCACCTCGTGGGGGCCGTTGCCAGAGGCCATTCCACAGTCCACCCCGGATTTCGTTGTCAAGCGCGGCATTGCGGTGACCACCCGCCTTCGTCCGCTGGCCAATCCGCAGCACCCGCTGATGGCGCTGCAGCTGGACGACTACAACGTGTTGATCAATCCGGCCACCCTCACCGACATCAATATCCCGCCCGGCCTGCAACTGGCGATCGGCACCCCGACCGGGCAGATCCTGAGCAGTACCGATATCGCCGCAGAGCAATTGTTGATCGAGCCGTTGCCCGATACATCCAGCGCAGACGCAACGCAGACGCAGGTCTTGTCCGGCCGCGACCGCCGTGGCGACTGGGCTGCGGTGGTCACCGAACCGGCCACTTACCTGCGTGGCCCGCTGGCGGCGGCACGCCTGCAGACAGTGCCGGTGGGCATCGCATTGGCGCTGCTGCTGGTCAGCCTGGTGATCTGGGTTTCGCGGCGGCGGCTGTCGCCCCTGGCACGGCTGGAAAGTGCGGTGCAGCGCGGCGAATTCATCGTGCACTACCAGCCGATCATCGCGCTCGATAGCGGCGCCTGCGTCGGTGCCGAGGCGCTGGTGCGCTGGCAGCAATCCGATGGCGTGCTGATCCCGCCCGACGCCTTCATCCCGCTGGCCGAAGAGAGCGGTCTGATCCTGCCGATCACCGACATGGTGGTAGCCGAAGTCATCCGCGAACTCGGCCCGACCCTGGCGGCGATTCCGTCCCTGCATGTGGCCATCAACGTCTCGGCCGGCGACATCAAGAGCGGCCGCGTGCAGACCGTGCTGGCGCAAGCACTGCGCGGCACCGGCGTGGACAGCGGACAGCTGTGGGTGGAGGCCACCGAACGCAGCCTGATGGATATCGATGCGGCACGCGCCACCATCACCCACCTGCGCGGCGCCGGCCACACGGTGTCGATCGACGACTTCGGCACCGGCTATTCGAGCCTGCAGTACCTGCAAGGGCTGCCGTTGGATGCATTGAAGATCGACAAGTCGTTCGTGGACACCATTGGCACCCACTCGGCCACCAGTGCGGTGACCTCGCACATCATCGACATGGCCAAGACGCTGAAGTTGCGCACCATTGCCGAAGGCGTGGAGCGCCAGGAGCAGCTGGATTATCTGCGCGCGCATGGCGTGGATCTGGCGCAGGGCTGGCTGTTCTCGCGCGCACTGCCGGCCACTGGTTTCATCGCGTATCACGCGCTGATGCGCGGCGCCGCACACTGACCGGGGGCGGTGCGCCGCTACACCCTGACCTGAGCCGTCACTGCGCGCCGCCGACCCACCAGGCGCAGCGGTTGCCGGTATGCGCAAACGGCAGGCTCGAATCGCAGCGGAGGGGTTCACCGCTGCCGCAATGTAACGACCGCGCCCGCGCGACGATGCGCAACGTCGTATGGCGACCACTTCGCTGACCCAACAAAAAGGGCCGCCGATGGCGACCCCTTTTGATCATGTTGATCAAGCGCTTTGCCTGATCAGGCGCTTTGCAAGGCGCCTTCGCGTTGGCGGCGTGCCGGCTTGGGCCGGCTCGGGAAGGCGTGGCGCACGATCCGCCACATCACCTGGCCGAACTGACGCGGCAGCGAGCCGGTGTTGTAGTGCTGGCCGTAACGCGCACAGATCTGCTTCACTTCCACGGCAATCTGCGCATAGCGATTGGCCGGCAGGTCCGGGTAGAAGTGATGCTCGATCTGGTGGCTCAGATTGCCCGACAGCACGTTCATCAGCTTGCCGCCAGTCAGATTCGACGAGCCACGCAGCTGACGCAGATACCAATGGCCGCGCGACTCGTTGCGGATCGATTCCTTCGGGAACACTTCCGCATCGGCGGTGAAGTGGCCGCAGAAGATGATCACGAAGGTCCAGATGCTGCGCAGCACGTTGGCGGCGAGATTGCCCAGCAGCACGGTCAGGAAGAACGGGCCGGCCAGCAGCGGGAACACGATGTAGTCCTTGAGCATCTGGCGGCCCATCTTGCGGCCGACCGGCAGGAACGAGGCGCGCAATTCGGCCGCCTTCATCTTGCCGGCAAACCAGCGGCCCAGACGCAGGTCCTGGATCGCCACGCCCCATTCGAACAACAGCGCAAAGAACACCGCCACGAACGGCTGCAGCAGGTAGAACGGGCGCCAGCGCTGCTCGGGGAAGATGCGCAGCAGGCCGTAGCCGATGTCGTCGTCCATGCCGCGCACGTTGGTGTAGGTGTGGTGTTTGAAGTTGTGCGTCTTGCGCCAGTTGTCGCCGGTGGCGACGATGTCCCACTCGTAGGTGTTGCCGTTGAGCTGCGGGTCGCCCATCCAGTCGTACTGGCCGTGCATGACGTTATGGCCCAGCTCCATGTTCTCCAGGATCTTGGACAAGGTCAGCAGCACCACACCGGCGATCCACGCCGGAATCAGCACGCTATGCACGAACGCGCCCAGAAACAGCAGCGCGCGACCGGCCACACCGGTCCAGCGCACCGCGGCCACGATGCGGCGGATGTAGCGCGCATCGCTGGCACCGACCTGGGCCTGCACGCGGGCGCGGATGGCATCGAGTTCGTCGCCAAACGACTGCAGTTCGGCAGCGGACAGGGAACGGTTATGGACTCGGCTCATGAAGATTCCTTACAGATCCAGGATCAGGTCAGTGCTCGGGGCACTGATGCACAGGCGCACCTGTGCGGTGGGTTCGTTGCTGCGCTCACCGGTCAACAGGTGGCGCGTGGTGCCGGCCTGGCGCGCGCAGGCGCAGCTGTTGCAGATGCCCATGCGGCAGCCGTGTTTCGGCCGCAGGCCTTGCGCTTCCAGGCCTTCCAGCAGCGACTGGCCGCGCGGCAGGGTGAGCGTACGGCCGCTGCGTGACAGCTGCACCTGCACCTCACCGGCCTCGCCATCGTCCAGCGTCGGCACGCTGAAGGCTTCGGCCTGGAACGCGGCTACGCGCCCCTGCAAGCGCTCGCGCGCTGCCTGCACAAAACCGCCAGGGCCGCAGACCATGACGTGACGATTGGAGAGATCGGCGATCTGCTCCAACGGATAGATATCCACGCGCGCAGCCGGCGCCTCGCCTTCGCGGGTGGTCAGCAAACGCACGCGCAAGCGCGGATGCGCCGCCGCCAGCGCTTCGAATTCTTCGACAAAACAGGCTTCGTCGCGCTGGCGCACCCAGTACAGCAGGTCCACATCCATCGGCATGCCCGCCTGCGCGGCGGCCTGCAGCAGCGCGCGCATCGGGGTGATGCCCGAGCCGGCGGCCAGCAGCAACAGAGGGGTGGGTATGGTCGGCAGCAGCATGTCGCCGAAGGCCGGATCAAGCGACACCACCGTGCCGATGGCCGCCTCGCTTGCCAGGTAGCGACTCACCAGACCGCCCTCGATCGCCTTGACGGTGATCGCCAGGCGGCCATCGGCCAGCACGGTCGGGCTGTAGCTGCGCAGCAGGCGGCGGCCGTCGATCTCCACGCCCAGGCTCACGTGCTGGCCGGCCTGCAGGCCCTGCCAGTGGCCGTTGGGCTGCAGCACCAGGGTCACCGCATCACGGCTTGCTGCGGTGCGCGCAACCAGGCGGGCCATCGGCCGTTCCAGGGTCCACAAGGGGTTGAGCCGGGTTGCCCAGAAGTCGAACAACTGCGGCGACACCAGCCGGCGCGCCAGGCGCGTCGGCAACGGGGACTTGGACTTGGGGTCGGATGCCAGGTTCATGGATTACACTATACGCATGCATGCACAGACGTGTATACAGTTGTATATCGGCCGAAGGGGCTATGATTCATCCCCACGACCGGCCGCAGCCTCATGACTTCCATCGCCCTGCCTTCCCACGACGCGCCGCCGTCACGCAAGCCGGCGATTTCACGCGAGGATCTGATCGCCGCAGCGCTGTCGCTGATCGGCCCGCACCGGAGCCTGTCCACGCTGAGCCTGCGCGAGGTGGCACGCGAAGCCGGCATCGCGCCCAACAGCTTCTATCGCCAGTTCCGCGACATGGACGAGCTCGCCGTGGCCTTGATCGATCTGGCCGGGCGCTCGCTGCGCACCATCATCGGCCAGGCCCGCCAACGCGCCACCTCCACAGACCGCAGCGTCATCCGCGTGTCGGTCGAGGCGTTCATGGAACAGCTGCGCGCCGACGACAAGTTGCTGCACGTGCTGCTGCGCGAAGGTGCAGTGGGCTCGGATGCGTTTAAGCAGGCGGTGGAGCGCGAGCTCAGCTATTTCGAAGACGAGCTGCGCGTGGACCTGATCCGCCTGGCCGCCGCCGACAACGCCAAGCTGCACGCACCGGCGCTGGTGTCCAAGGCGATCACCCGGCTGGTCTTTGCGATGGGCGCAGTGGCGATGGATTCGCCGCCGGAAAAAGATCCGGAACTGGTCGAACAGATCTCGCAGATGCTGCGCATGATCCTGACCGGCGCACGCACGCTGGGTACGCACGGCGGTTGAGTGTGCGTGTGCTTTCGCATCTAAAAACGACGCTGCGACTCGAAATCTGGGTTGTCTTGGAGGGTTGATGGCGCGGATAGATCAATTGTAGAGCGGTTGACCTTTAGCTTTTCTGCAGGGCCCTTGCCGGCCTACCATCGCGGGACACGCCGCAAGTACGTCCGTGTAGGCTCTTACGCGGCATCCATGCCGCGTAAGGTCCCGCGACGGTAGGCCGGCAAGGGCCAGTCGAGATGGTCGGTGTGCATTTTTTTCAACAAAGCAACCTGCAAGCTTCCTGGTGCGGTGTCCTCACCGCTTGCAGGACTCTTTGGCGGCATCGATGGATTCACGGCGTGTCCCGCTAGCGTTGAAGGCATCGCGTCTGCCAACGCGGCTTGTAGGCTTCCAAGTTGTCGGCTCGAAAACTTGATTGAGGTCGTCTGTAGACGCCATTGCTGTGCATCAAGGGGAAAAGTAGAAAACCCGCGCATGCCCCTTAATTTCTGCGGGAAAATATTGCAGCGGTATGTCACCAACCTCATCCGCACTGCACTCGTGCACAGTTCAGGCATGTCGCGATGATGCTCACATCTACGCACACGCGTTTCACTCCTGCATCGCCATGGTGGCGCCACGTTGGCGATCTGTATCCACAGACCGCATCCACCAGACAGCCGGAGACGACATGACCAATCACGACAGCAATCTAGACAAGCTGGATAAGCAGGAACGCGCAGCAGAAGCACAGGATTCGAATCGTGACCCGATCTCCGGAGCACCCGGATCGCATCCGGTTGGCGTGGGCGTTGGTGGCATCGCGGGCGGCGCAGCAGCAGGCGCGTTGGCCGGCACCGTGTTCGGCCCGCTGGGGACCTTGATCGGTGCGGCAGTCGGTGTTGTGGCTGGTGCTGCGGCCGGCAAGGGCGTGGCAGAACGACTGGACCCGACCGTCGAATCCGAATACTGGCGCCAGGAACATCAGAACCGTCCTTACTACAAGGAAGGCACCGATTACGATCGCGATTACGCAACGGTTTACGGGTTCGGTCTGCAGGCACGCGAAACGCGTCCGACCAGCACCTGGGAAGAAACCGAAGCGACCCTGGCCGGCGAGTGGCCGCGTAATCGCGGCGAATCGCGCCTGGAGTGGGACGATGCACGTCTGGCTGCACGCGATGCCTGGGAGCGCGCCGATCGCACGCACAGCGTGTATCGCGATGGCGACACGCACTACGAAGGTCGCTTCGACAGCGCAGGTTATCGCGATGCCGACTATTCGTACGACGATTATCGCCCGGCGTATCGCTATGGCATGCAGGCACGCCAGCAGCACGCCGGCCGCCAGTGGGACGACCATCTGGAACGCGACCTGGGTGATGGTTGGGATCGCTTCAAGTCCAACTCGCGTCTGAGCTGGGAAAAGGCCAAGCATGCCGTGCGCGAGGCATTCGACTCCGAGCATCACGACGAAGCCGCACGTCGTAACCCGACCGATCCACGCGTGTAGCCGTCTCGATCCAGCGCTTCACTGCAGTGAAAGCGTGAGCGTAATGAATAAAGAACGGGCCCAATGGGCCCGTTTTTTATTGTCGCGCGTTGTTGATGATCGAGCGCGGCGTGATCAGCCATTGCTCCAGATCAACTGGAGGTCTTCTCCACCGCCCGGATATCGCCACGAAACTCGCGCGTGCCCTGCCCCGACGACGACACCGCGTCGCCCTGCTCCTTGAGCAATTGCTTGCGTGCGGCCACCACTTCCTTGGCCAGCGCAATCCGACGCCCGACAACCTTCTCGGTCAACCAGTCGATCAGTGCACGCGTGTAGTGGTGCTGATGCTCCTTGACGCTCAAGGCATGGTCGGCGCCGGCAATCACACGTGTGCTCAGCGAGCGTGCATTGACGAAGGCATCGGCGTAATTGCGCAGCACCGGATGCGGCACGATGACATCGTTTTCGGCTTCCACCAGCAACACATCGCCCTTGTACTGCGCGCACGCGGCCAGGGCGATGTTGTCATCGGGGGTCAGTGTGCGCTGGCGGTAGTCCATCAACTCCGGATCGGCATTGAGGCTGACCTTGGGGTGGTCCCAATGTTCGTCCTTGTAGAGAGCAGGCGAGCGCAACGCCAGCCATTCCACCGGGCGCTCGCGCGTCAGCAGGGCAGACAGATAACCGCCGTAGCTCAGCCCAACCACGGCAATCGACTGCGCGTCCACATACGGCAGATGCGCGAGTTGATCGTAGGCGGCCTTGATGTCGTCCAGGTTCTGCGCACGCGTCACTGTCTGGCGCATCGATGCGTAGCCTTCGTGACCACGCAGGTCGAAAGTCATGCAGATGCAGCCCAGGCCCACCGCCTCGCGTGCGCGCAGCAGATTGTGGTGCTGGCTGCCACCCCAGCCGTGCACGAACAACACGGCCGGCATGCCAGACGGCGTGAGCAAGGTGCCGCTGAGTGCGTCCTGGTCGACGGGAATTTGGATGCTGGAAAGTTTGGCTTCCATTAGGTGCTGGATACCCTCCTGTATTTGTAGCGCGGACCTGGCCCGGCATGCTCGGCGCGGTAGTAGATCTGCGCATCGGCCGGCGGTTCGCCCTGATAGATCTCATGCGTGGATGCTGTCACCCATTGCAGTGCCGGGTCTTGCTGAAAGCGGGCGATTGCAGCGAGCTCGGCCGGGGTGGCGCCACCGACCCGCCAGGATTGCTCCAGCACGCCGCAGATCAGCCCAGCCTGCGCATCTTCACCGCTGACCACATCGTAATTGCGGCGCGAGATGTGCAACTCAGGATAGGCGGCGGTGATGAATCGATCGTATCTGCAGGCCTGTTCGACCACGTGTTTCTGCAATGCCGACAGCGCGGTGACGGCCAGCGCTTCGAGCGATCCGCGATACACCTGCAGCGACGAGCCGCCATAGACCTCGTCATCCTGCGCGTTGCGCACATTGCATTGCGTGCCGAAATAGGCGATCTGAATTCCGGCAACACACAACTCGCCAACGCTATGCGTGACTGCATGCAGGACGTTGCGCTCCAGCACGGCACCGTGCGTCGCAAGATAGCAATCAGGCAGGCTGTCCAGTGCATCTGCCAACTGCGCGGCGTTGGCGATGCGCCATTGACCATTGCCACCAACGCCGGTCGGCAGCTTGAGTCGCACCCCTCCGCCTGGCAGCAATGCATCCAGCGCGTGCTCGGCATCGGCACGCGAAAACACCGTGTAGCCTGGTAGCGTGGCCGGGATCAGCGCGGTGGCTAGCGCCTGATTCCAACCAGGGATGCTGGCCGCATCGTCGGCGATCAGCGGATGACCAATCACCTTGGTCGCCAGAAACGCGTGCGGCACGATGCCGCCCAGCAGATCGCCGTTGTCGTCGATTCCCAAGCCATGCGCCTGCTCGGTGGTCAGGGTCTCGTCGGGCACATGGAAAACTGCCGCGTCATCAGCGGCCGCTGTTGCATCATGCGCGCCCAGCAAGCGTTCAATTTCGCTGCACACCCACGCATGCGTGATCTGCTCATGGCCGTGTTCGGGCACCAGACGCGTGACATGTCCCAGCACCTGCCGATACCGCTTGTGTGCCATCACGTTCCCCTCGCGGCGCTCGGCCGCTTGATCGTTCTGGCTCTAATCGCGCACCTGAAACCTGCAATGCGTTACCGCACGCGGGTTGCGCTAGCGTTTCACTTCAGTACCAGGTAGACCCCGAGCACAATCACAAGCACCACGACTAGGCTGATGGCGACGCGCCCGCCACGCAACTCCAACAAGGCATGCCACCACACGCGTGCTTCCGATGTGCCGCTAGCGTGCTGCGGCTTGCTGCGACTGCTTTCGCTCTCCTGCATCCTGGGTGCTCTCTCCATTACGTCGCTGCAGAGCTTACGGATCAGACGTTACACAGGTGTAGAGCGGTTCAGAATATTCCGTAAAACACGGCTGTTTCTAACGCAATTTATCGTATTCATCTTTGCGCTGCGCTCATTTGCGCGGCGCATCGATCCGCTCAAAGTGATACAGGCCGGTGCACGAGCCGAATGTGGTCGCTGCCGTCGATGCTGGAATTCGCAGGTCGGCCGCAGTGCATATGCAGCGTGTAGAGATCCATAAAAACTCTGACTAATTAAGAAAATACGGCCGCACGAAGAGCCAATGGTCGCGTTCGATGATCATTCGTTGACATACCCGCAGTTACCCTGCACGTCAAGTTTGTTTAACCCGGACCACCCGAAGTCATGAGCAGAGACCCCTCCGTTATCGATGTACAAGCCGAAATCGCGCATTGGCAAGCGCGGCATGCCCAGGGCAACCTTGGTGCAGGCAAGTTCAGCGAGTTGTCACCGGTGGTGAAAATGGCCTGCGATATCTATCTGCAGGCGCCGCGTTCAAGTGATCAGGAGCGTCTGCGATTGTTTCGCGACCGCCTGGAACATCACTTCATTTCATCCAACACCCAGTCCAATTACGAGCAGTTGGCCACCGATTGCTGGCAGCGTCTGGGCATGCGCAATAGTTGAGTACGTCAGTGTCAGCAGGACCCGTTATTCATTGGAGAACGTCATGAAAACCCCGTATCAAGTGCAGCAGGAGCTGGAACGATTGGAGCGGTTGGTACCGCACATCGTCAGCGACCAGGGCGACCGCGCGGAGGACATCCTTGGCTTTCATGTGGCCAGTCTGCTGGGCAGTGCGCCGGCCAGCGAACACGCGCTGATTCGCGAACGCACCGCACGCATGACGCGTATCTGTCGCAGCGCGCAGGACGCAGTGCATGCACCGGCCAGGCCGATGGGCCTCGGGTCGGTAGCCCAGACCCAGTGGGCGTGAGTGCATAACTCCCCCCGCGCATTATCGGAGCCGCACAGCGGCTCCTTTGCATTTTGCCGTCGGCACCTGCCGGCGGTTTCTTCAACGCTCAGGACGTCCATGAAATCCCTTCTTGTTGCTACCTCGTTGTTCGCCATGCTGACGCTCACCGCGTGTGATCGCCCCGGCGGCGATGCCTCGCGCACCGCACCGGCCGTCTCGCCGGAACCCACTGCCGCACCGGTCAGCGGCACCGGCGCAGCCGAATTGGCCAAGGGCGATGGCGCGGTGCTGGGCGTGCTGGCGGCGCTGGATGAAAACGAAATCGCGCTGGCCAAGCAGGCCATCGCGCAGGAAATGGGCGGCGCCACCGACGCATTCGCCAGGCAGATGCTGCACGACCACGAAGCCAATCTTGAAAAGTGCAAGGCCTTGGGTGCCACCGGCAGCGCGCGCGCCGATGCGATGCGCGCCAAGGGCAAGGCTTCCGCCGATGCGCTGTCGCAGACCTTGACCCTGCCAGACGGCAAAGATGCGTATCGCAACGGCTTCATGCGTACCATGGTCATCGACCATGGCGACACCATCAAGATCATCGACTCCGAACTGCTGCCCGCTGCCGAAAGCGCACCGGTCAAGCAGCATCTGGAAGAGAGCCGCCGCGTGGTTTCGGCGCACTTCGAGCGCGCCCACGCGGTGTCTTCGTCGAAGTAAGCACTCGGCTGTTTTAGCGATCGCGCAACGCGCCGGCTGGTCCGGCGCGTTTGCGTTTGGGCTGCGCAGCGATCAGCTCGGTGCAACACGCCGTGATCCTATCGCAGCACTGGCAAGGCATCGACTTCACTGCGCTGCCCCCCGCCCTGGCCTATCGTGCCGCATCGCCTTGGCCCAGGAATCTCCACCATGCAGTTGCTCATCACCGGCGGCACCGGTTTTATCGGCCAGGCACTGTGCCCGGCGTTGCTGCGCGCCGGGCATCGGGTCAGCGTACTGACGCGCGATTCCCGCCGCGCCAACCGCACCCTGCCCGGCATCACCGCCGTGGAGACGCTGGACGGCGTGCAAGCCGATGCCGTCATCAACCTGGCCGGCGAGCCGCTGGCGGCCGGCCGCTGGACCGATGCACGCAAGCAGCAATTTCGCGCATCGCGGCTGGGCATCACCCGGCAACTGCAGGCCTGGATCGTGCAGCAACCGGCCGAGCAACGCCCGTCCGTGCTGATCTCCGGCTCGGCGGTGGGCTATTACGGCGAACGCGGCGACACCGCGCTGACCGAAGCAGACAGCGCCGGCGACGATTTTTCCGCCGTGTTGTGTCGCGACTGGGAGGCCGAAGCGGCCAAGATCGCCGCACTGGGCCCGCGCGTGAGCTGGGTGCGCACCGGCATCGTGCTCGACCGCGATGGCGGCGCGCTGGCGCGCATGCTGCCGGCGTTCCGCTTTGGCGGCGGCGGCCCGTTCGGCAATGGCCGCCACTGGATGAGCTGGATCCACCGCGCCGACATGGTCGCGCTGCTGCTGTGGCTGCTCGAGCACGGCGAAGCCGGCGCCTACAACGCCACCGCACCGACCCCGGTCACCAACGCCGAGTTCGCGCGTACGCTGGCCCGGGTGCTGCACCGCCCGGCGCTGCTGGCGCTGCCCGCCGGCCTGCTGCGGCTGGGCTTCGGCGAAATGGCCGAGCTGCTGCTGATCAGCCAGCGGGTGCTGCCGCAACGCGCGCTGGCTGCCGGCTTCCGCTTCCAGCACCCAGGCCTGGAAGCGGCGTTGCGCGCCATCCTGCAGCGCTGAGCTGCGCCACCTGTCCGGTGACTTCGGCCACCAGGGCAAAGCCGCTGGCCGCGCTGGAATGCGCGCCTGAGCCATGCACTAATATTTGCCTAATGGCGACCTCCGACAGTGGCGCGCATCTCGGACAGGCCCCGTGCCCGGCGGAACTTCTATGCACCTGCTCCTCGTCGAAGACGACACCATGCTGGCCAACGCCATCTGCGCCGGCGTGCGCCAGCATTCCTGGACCATCGACCATGTCGGTAGTGCCAACGCCGCCAAGACCGTGCTGGTGGACCATCGCTACACGGCAGTGCTGCTGGATATCGGCTTGCCCGGCGAGTCCGGGCTGACCGTGATCCGCTTCATGCGCGGCCAGTACGACGCCACCCCGGTGATCGCACTGACTGCGCGCGGCCAGCTCACCGACCGCATCCGCGGCCTGGATGCCGGCGCCGACGATTACCTGGTGAAACCCTTCCAGTTCGATGAGCTGATGGCGCGGCTGCGCGCGATCACCCGGCGCAGCCAGGGCCGCGTGGTGCCGCTGCTCACGCAGGGCGATGTCTGCGTGGACCCGAGCAGCCGCAAGGTCACCAGGGACGGCAAGTGGGTCGCACTGAGCGCGCACGAATACCGCCTGCTGCTCGCATTGATGGAACGCGCCGGGCGCGTGGTCACCAAGGATCAGCTGGAAGAAGGCGTCTACGGCGGCCCGTCCGAAGGCGGCAGCAACATGATCGCTGTGTATGTGCACCAGTTGCGCCGCAAGCTGGGGGAGGAGCTCATCTCCACCGTCTATGGTCAGGGCTACATGGTCGGCAAGGCACCCGAATGAGGTCGCTGCGCGCGCGCATGATCGCAGCACTGGGCACGATCGTGGTACTCAGCTGGGCGGTCTCGATCTGGATCCTGATTGCGCTGATCCTGCAGGGCCGGGAAAGCGCCTGGGAGCATCACTTGAACGACTTCGGCGAGCACCTGGCCAAGGTGCTGCCGGACCAGATCGAACAGCGTTTCGAACCTGTCGCTCCTGCACACGCGCCCCTGCCGGCCGCGCAGCCCTCGTGGGACACGGCCGGCACCCCCACCGAATCCACCAAGGCCGATCTCAAACGCACCTTGACTGCGGTTGTATTGAACACCGTGCAGCTGATGACGCTGGCACTGCTGATGTCCTGGGCGGTCCGCACCTCGCTGGGGCCGCTGCGCAAGATTTCGCGGGCGATCGCCGCACGCAAGGGACTGGACACCGAACCGGTGCCGATGGACAAGGTGCCGGACGAAATTCGCCCCTGATCGCCTCGTTCAACACCTTGCTGGCGCGGGTGGAAAAAGCCATGCAGGTCGAGCGCGATTTCATTGCCGATGCCGCGCACGAACTCCGCACGCCGCTATCCGCACTGCATGCCTATGCCGAAGTCGCGCTGCGTGCGCCCACGCTGGAAGCCAAGGACGCAGCGCTGCAACAGCTGCTGGAAACCGCGCGCCGCAGCAACCGTCTGGCCGAGCAATTACTGGACCTGGCGCGACTGGATGCAGGCATCACATCGGCGGCGTATCAGCAGGTCGATATGGGCGAATTGATCACCCATGTGCTGGACGAATTCAGCGTGCAGGCAGATGCGCGCCACATCACTCTGCAGCTGGAAGCCGCACCGTGCACCCTGCGTTGCGATGTGGACGCAGTGGGGATCCTGATCCGCAATCTGGTCGACAACGCCATCCGCTACGGCCGCACCCATGGCACGGTTGAAGTGAGTTGCGGCTATTGCCTGCGCGCCGATGTGCTGCACCCGTTCGTGCAGGTCAGCGATGACGGCCCCGGCGTGCCGGAGAGCGCACGCGCATCCATCTTCGAACGCTTTTACCGGGTTGCCGACAGCGAGGTGCAAGGCAGCGGTATCGGCTTGTCGCTGGTGGCCGGCATCGCACGGCTGCACGAAGCCACCATCGAAACCTGCGAAGGCAACGAGGGGCGTGGCCTGTGCGTGCGCGTGGTGTTTGCCAGCGACAGTGCGCGCGTTGGTGGCTGACTGCAGTCCGCGCACCGCAATGGCGCGCCGACGATACCAATAAGTTTCCAAAACCGCTTGCCTAGAGTGCACTCACCGCACGCGTCCAGGATGCATGGTGATGTTCCACTCGATCCGTTCCACCCATCTCGCTCCGGCCGCCGTCTCGCTGCTGGCACCGCACATCGCCGCCAACGACAGCGTCACGACCGCTGTCACTGCTGCGACGCCTGCACTGGAATTCCGCTGCGGCCGCACCGGCACGCGCAATCGCGACATCTGGAGTGCGTTACCGGATATCCGCAGCGCGCGCGATGCACGCCGACTGCAGCACTGGGCAAAAAGCAGTGTGTTGTTCGTTGCCGCAGCGGTGGTCTTTGCGCTGGCCTTGGCCAGTTTCTTGATGCATTGAGCGCTGGGCATCGGCTGTGTGCTGTTGCAACGCCATTTCCTCTTCTTCAGGTACTTTTTCATGTCGCACTCTTTTTCTGTCCGTTGCTGCGCGCTCGTGATGGTTAGCGTGACGCTGATCGGCTGCGCCAGCACGCGTCCGATGCCGTATAGCCAACTGCCGTCTGCCAGTTATCTGCGCCTGCACGACGGCAGCCGCGGCGACCGCATGCCGTATTCGTATGAGAGCCAAGTGGACTGGACCCGCTACCGTGCCGCGCTGATCGAGCCGGTGAGCATCTATCGCGGGCCGGACGCGCAATTCGAAGACGTGCCCGAGCAGGACAAACGCATGTTGGCCGACTACATGCAGCAGGAGTTCGGCAATGCGATCGGACAACGCTGGCAGCGTGCGACCACGGCAGAGCGCGACAGCTTACGTGTGCGCATCACCTTGACCGGCGCCAAGCCCAGCAAACGCGTACTCGGCACCTTCATGAAGGTGGATATCGGCGGCGGTTCCTACAACGCAGTGCAGGCCGCGCGCGGCAAGGAGGGCGCGTTCTCCGGCTCGGTCAGCTACGCGGTGGAAATCTTCGATGCACAGAGCAATCGCCTGCTCGCTGCCTATGTCGAAAAGCAGTATCCGAGCGCGATGAACATCAAGGCCAGCCTGGGTGCATACGACGCGGCAAAAGCCGGCATTCGCAAGGGTGCCGAGCAGTTGGTCAAAGGGATGGAGTAACTCCCTTCTCCCACCGGGAGAAGGTGGCGCATAGCGCCGGATGAGGGTACGAGCGAAGCCTCGTGCAGTTGGAACGACACGAGGGCTTCGCCCCGTACCACTCCCCAACCCCTCTCCCGACGGGAGAGGGGCTCTGCGCCAGGGAGAAGGGCTTCTTTAGTTCGTCAGCGTGCAGTGTCAGCTTGGCCCCGCACCATCAGCGCGTCACGCGCTTGGCCACTTTCTTGCCGACGGCCTTGCGGGCGGCGGTGGTCTTGGCCACTGCGCGCGTTGCCGGGGTCTTGGTCACCTTGGCGGCCTTCTTCAAGGCGGTCTTGGTCACTACCTTCTTGATCGGCGCCTTCTTCACCGCTGCCTGTTTGGTCGCGGTCTGCTTGGCCACTGGCGCTTTCTTGGCCGTGGTTTTGGCAATGGTCTTGGCGACCGGCTTCTTGACGGCAGCCGACTTGGCCGCAGCCTTCTTCGCCGCCGAGCGCGCGCCGACCTTGGCCACCGCGCTCTTGCGCGCCGCGCTCTTGGCAGCGGTCTTGGCAGTCAATGCAGCCGCTTCGGCCTTGGCGTTGGCCTTGGCGGTTTCCAGCTTCTGCCTGGCGCTGGCCTTGGTGCTGGCAAGTTTCTGCTTGGCCGCAGCGGTGCTGCTGGTCAGCTTCTGCTTGGCCGCATCCTTGGTCGCGGTCAACTTCTGCTTTGCTGCGTCTTTGGTCGTGCTCAGCTTGTGCTTGGCCGCGTTTTTGGTGGCCGTCAGCTTGTCCTTGGCAGCCTCTTTGGTCGACACCAGCGAGCGCTTGGTCTTGGCCACACTGCGCGTGACGGCAGTGGCCGCTTGATTGGCTTTTTTGACCACGCGTTTTTCGACCTTGACCACGGCCTTGCGCGCCTTGGCCACGCGCGTCTTGACCTCTTCCACCGCCGTGCCGGCCGCGTCCTGCACGCTGGCAACCGCGTCGCTGGTGGTGCTGGCGATGGTTTCGGTCAGTTCGGTAGCCGTGCTTTTTACGCTGTCGACGGCGTCGGACAGGGTTGCCGTCACACCATTGCCGTTGCTCATAGACCCTCCTTAAGGGCGTCATTTCTGAAAAACGCGGGCGATGCACGACGGCATGCGTATGCTGAACAGGCATCGGATCAAGCGGACGCTACGCCGGGCTCAAGCGGCTGTCAACGCAAGGCCTGCAAGGGGTGCGCGGCGCTTTCACCAAGAGTTAAATCGCGCACTGGCACTCTCGTTCAGCTTGATTTACGCAGTCAGACGCCCTATTCCTCTTCCACCGCGTAACCGGATTCCGTTGCATGCGACCGCTGCCTACCCTGCTGACACTTTCATTGGCCGCCGCGTTCGGCGGATTTGCCGCCACCGGCATCAATGCCTGGCTGGACAACCGTGCCGAGGCCACCCCGGCCGGCGCTGCGTCCTTCACCCTGCCCGCGGCTGCCGCGCTGCCGGCTGCGGTCGCCGGGCAACCGGTGCCGTCGTTGGCGCCGATGCTGCAGCAAGCGATGCCGGCAGTGGTGAGCGTCAACACCAAGCAAGTGGTGCGCGTGCGCAACCCGTTCTTCAACGACCCGATCCTGCGCCGGCTGTTTCCGGAAATTCCGCAGGACCGCATCAACGAATCGCTCGGCTCGGGGGTGATCATCGATGCGCAAAAGGGCTACGTGCTGACCAACCACCACGTCATCGAAAATGCCGACGATGTGCAGGTGACACTCGGCGACGGGCGCACCGTCAAGGCCGACTTCATCGGCTCCGATGCCGATACCGATATTGCACTGATCCGCATCAAGGCCGACAAGCTCACCGACATCAAACTGGCCGATAGCAGCGCGCTGCGCGTGGGCGATTTTGTGGTGGCGATCGGCAACCCGTTCGGCTTCACCCAGACGGTCACTTCCGGCATCGTCTCGGCGGTGGGCCGCAGCGGTATTCGCGGGCTGGGCTATCAGAACTTCATCCAGACCGATGCTTCGATCAATCCGGGTAACTCCGGCGGCGCGCTGGTCAATCTGCAAGGCCAGCTGGTGGGCATCAATACTGCCAGCTTCAATCCGCAGGGCAGCATGGCCGGCAATATCGGGCTGGGCCTGGCGATCCCCTCCAACCTGGCGCGCAATGTGGTGGAGCAATTGGTCACCAAGGGCGTGGTGGTGCGCGGCACGCTCGGGTTGGAAACCCAGAACCTTACCCAGCAGATGCTGCAGGGCCTGGGTGTGGATTCATTGCGCGGCGCCCTGGTGACGCGCGTGTTGCCAGGTTCCGCTGCTGCGGCCGCAGGCGTGCAGCCGGGCGATGTGGTGGTGGCGGCCAACGACCAACGCGTGGACAGTGCCGAAGCCTTGCACAACTACGAAGGCCTGCAAGCGGTAGGAAGTGCGGTGACCTTGGAGATTCGTCGCGACGGCAAACCGCTCAAGCTCAGCGCCACACTGAAAGAGCAGGATCGCGCGGTCACTGGCGACATGCTCGACCCACGCCTGGGCGGGGCCACCTTTGTGGACCTGCCCGAATCGCTGCGCCAATCCGGCATCACCGGGGTGATGGTCAGCGAGGTCAAACGCGGCGGTCGTGCCGCAGCCAATGGTCTGGTCAGCGGCGATGTGATCGTGGCCAGCAGCGTGGGCGAGTTTGCCGATCTGGCCAGCTGGCGCGCCAACTTTCAACGCAAACCGCAGCAATTGGTCGTCCGCATCTTGCGTGGCAACGCGCAGTACGACGCGTTGATGCGTTGACGTGGCGTGCACTGCGATGCACGTCCACTAACACCCCCTACACCGCAGCGATGCTATTGCTGCACCACGCCCGCATGCTGTCGCGGCTGCCATCAATGACCGAAGGAGATATCGCATGAGCCCCACCAATACCGATCAGCTGAAAGAGAATCTGAGCGAAGCCAGCACCCACCTGAAGTCCGCTGCCAGCGCTGCAGGCGAAGCGGTCAAGGGCGCCACCAGCGCTGCGGGCGATGAGCTCAAGCTTGGTCGCGCCAACGTCAAGGCAGAGCTGTCCGACACCGCATTGGCCGGCATGGCGGCTGCAGAGTTCGGCGGTGCCGCTGCCAAGGAGCAGCTCGACGTGCTGGTCAGCAAGGGCAACGACCTGCTGGAAAGCGCTACCGATCTGATCCGCGAGCGTCCACTGGCTGCGTTTGGCGTTGCATTTGCGACCGGCTGGATCATTGCCAAGCTGGCACGCAGCAACGACAACTAAGTCGTGAGCGATCAGGCCTCTACAGCTGGAGCATCCGACGCGCCTAACGCGCGTACGGAGACGCCAGGACTGGACGAAAGCGTACGTGCGGTCGGCGCTGCCGGTCGCGCGACGCTGGGCTCGGCCAAGGACACCAGCCGCGCATTACGCCGGCTGGTGTCGGCCGATTTACAACTTGCACGTAGTGCCTTCGGGCGCGGCCTGGCATGGGCATGCGTTGCCGTGGTTTTCGGCGCTTCATCATGGTTGTTGTTGGCAGGCGCGATCATCGCGTTGTTGCAGCGCGCCGGATTGTCGTGGTTCCAGGCAATGTTCTTCACCGCGTTGGCCAGCTTGCTGGTCACCGGCATCGCGGCGTGGCGGGTGTTCTTCTACTTCGATCACACCGGCTTGAATGCAACACGTCGTCAGCTGATCAAGCTGGGCATCTTCGATGACAGCAATGACGACGACGATGCCACTGCATCGCCCAGCAATGGAGCGCGTACATGAAGTTTGGCACCTTGCGTCAGCGCGTCGAGCGCGCTGAATTTCTGGTGGAAGGGCGCGCGCAAGAAACGCGTCAGCATTGGGGTGAATTACGCCAGACCTGGCGTGCTGGCTGGTCGCCGCTGCGCATCGTGGTGGTCGGTTTCGGACTGGGTTTTGTCACCGGCCGCAACGAACCGCAAGCCGCGCTTGGCAGCATCGCCAGCAAGCTGGGCGGTATCCCGAAGATTCTGCAGATGATCAGCACGATCTCTGCACTGTTTACAGCACATCGCGCGCAGGAGGCCTCCGAGCAGGCCGAACGTGCGGCCGACAACGCCGAAGAGGTTGCTGCCGATCCGCCGGTGACCGTGGTGCAGCCGCCGGTAGACCGCGCAGCCTGATCGCTGCGCTGAAGGCGGGCACCGTGTGCCTTTGTGTACTGCCTGTGCGGCCGAGTCCGCCACCGAACTTTCGATACTGACGTGATGCGCACAGACTCTGTGCGCGCTGTTGACGCGTTCTGCCGATAATGGCCCACCGCTGGCACCACGCCAGTCTGCTGCCAGGGCGCGCATGTCTCTTCCCATCGACTCATTGGATGCTGCCGTCCCGGCAGAATCGCTCCCGCCCCCACCGGCACCGCGTCCGCGGGCCCCTGCCTCGTTGGTGGTGCTGGCCACGCTGGCGGTGGGCTACACCTTGTGGGCAGCGCAGACGATCATCCTGCCGGTGATGCTGGCGGCGTTCTTCGCTCTGATCGGCAATCCCATCCTGCGCGGCTTGCGCAAGCTTTATATCCCACGTTTTCTTGGCGCTTTCATGGTGTTGTGCCTGGGCCTGGCCGGCACCGTGGCGCTGGCCGCGCAACTGGCCGGCCCGGCTGCGGAATGGGTGCAGCAGGCACCGCGGCAGATGCGCCAGATCGCGCGCGATGTGCGCGATCTCACCAAACCGGTGATGCAGGCCAACCAGGCTGCGGAAAATTTTGCACGCGCGGCAGGCGGCGAAGGCCAGCGCAATGTGCAGATCGTGCGCACGCAGATGGACGACCCGTACAAGGCGCTGGTGCGTACGCCCAAATTGGCCGCCTCGGTGCTGGCGGTGGTGCTGCTGACGTTCTTCTTCATGGTCTATGGCGAAAGCCTGCAGCGGCATGCGATCGCCTTGCTGCCCAATCGGCAGCAACAGCGCTTCACCACCGAAATCATGCTGGACATCGAACGCGAGGTCTCGCGCTATGTGCTCACCATCAGCGTGATCAATACGCTGGTCGGACTGGTCTTCGCCGGCATTCTGTATGCGCTCAAGATTCCGCTGCCCGAAGCATTGCTATGGGGCACGGTGGTGGCGCTGCTCAACTTCGCGCCGTATGTGGGCCCGCTGATCGGCGTGATGCTGATGCTGCTGATGGGTTTTGTGGAATTCCGCACCACCTTGTCGTCGCTGCTGCCGGCCATTTTGTATCTGGCGCTGCACTCCATCGAAGGCCAGGTGGTCACCCCGATCATCCTGGGCCGCCGCATGGCGATTTCGCCGCTGATGCTGATCCTGGCGCTGATGCTGTTCGGCTGGCTATGGGGCATGGTCGGCCTGCTGCTGGCGGTGCCGCTGCTGGTCTGCATCAAGATGGTGCTGAGCCGGGTGGAGGGAATGCAGCGCTGGGCCAGGCTGCTTGAGTAGCCGGGAATCGGGAGTTGGGAATCGCAAGAGCAGAGGCGCCGCTCTACCCATTCTCGATTCCCGACTCCCCATTCCCGGCATTACAATCTCGCGATGAGCTTCCACATCAGCGCCATCACTCTCGACCTCGACGATACGTTGTGGCCCTTTGCGCCGATCGGGGCGCGGATCGATCAGGTGTTGTACGACTGGATGCGCGAGCACAGTCCGGTCACCGCCGAACGCTTCCCGGTGGAGGCGATGCGCGAACTGCGCGAGCGCAGCTTTGCCGATCACCCGCACCTGCATCACGACCTCAGCGCGCTGCGCCGGTTGACGCTGGAAATGGCGCTGCGCGAGAGCGGCGGCGATCTGGCGTTGCTGGAACCGGCCTATGAGGTGTTCTATGCCGTGCGCAACCAGGTGGAATGCTATCCGGATGCGCTCGACGCACTGGCACGCATCGCCGCGCATGTGCCGGTGGCGGCGCTCAGCAACGGCAACGCCGATCTGCAGCGCATCGGGCTGATGCATCACTTTGCGTTTCAGCTGGGCTCGCGCGAACACGGCAGCGCAAAACCCGACCCGAGCATCTTCCTGGCCGCATGCGCGCGGCTGGACGCGCCGCCGGCCCAGGTGCTGCATGTGGGCGACCACGTGCGCATGGACGTGCTGGGCGCGCTGGATGCCGGCTTGCGCGCGTGCTGGATCAATCGCGAAGGCGCGCAGTGGTCGCACCCCACACAGCAGCCGGATCTGGAGTTCGACTCCATGGCCGGGCTGGCCGATTGGCTCGACGCACACCGGCCGCATCCAGGCGCCGCACGCGATGGCATCCACCTTCCCGCCTGAGCCACTATTGCTCGGCGCATGGCGCCGCATTCAAGGATTCCCATGTCGCAGCTCACCGGTTTCATCGATCCCAACGCCGCCGCGTTGCCGCTGTATGTGCTCGACCGCGCAGGCTTTGCAGGTTGGTGCGCCGAGCAACCCACGCGCGTGTTGGCGTGGGCGCAGGCGCAGCGCTTCGATGCCACACAGGGCAGCGTGTTGTTGTTGCCGGGCGAAAACGGGCTGGCCGGGGCGATCCTGGGCATCGGCGACCGTGCCGATGCCTATGCCTACGCACATGCACCGATGGCGTTGCCGCCGGCGAGCCGCTGGACGCTGGCCAGCGCATTGAGCGATACCGAACAGGCGCTGCTGCACCTGGGCTGGGGCTTGGGCGCGTACCGCTTCTCGCGCTATCGCAAGGTACCGCGTGCCCCGGCAGAACTGGCGGCCACGCCATCGGCGGAAACCCGCGCCTTGATCGAAGCCTGCCTGCGCGTGCGCGACTGGGTCAACACACCCACCGAAGACATGGGCCCGCAACAGCTGGAAGATGCCACGCGCGCACTGGCGCAGACGCATGGCGCGCAGGTCGAGGCGATTGTCGGCGAGCAGTTGCTGGCGCAGAACTTCCCCACCATCCATGCAGTGGGACGCGCCTCGCATCGCGCGCCGCGTCTGATCGCGCTGCGCTGGGGCGCGGCCGAGCATCCGCATCTGGTGCTGGTCGGCAAGGGCGTGTGCTTCGATACCGGCGGGCTGGATCTGAAACCGGCCGACGGCATGCGCAACATGAAAAAGGATATGGGCGGCGCGGCGCATGCGCTGGCGCTGGCCGGCCTGGTCATGGCGCAGCAGATGCCGGTGCGGCTGACCTTGCTAATTCCTGCAGTGGAAAACGCCGTTGGCCCGGATGCGTTCCGCCCTGGCGAAGTGATCACCACCCGCGCCGGCGTCACCGTGGAAGTGGACAACACCGATGCCGAAGGCCGCCTGGTGCTGTGCGATGCATTGAGCTACGCCACCGAACAGCACCCCGATCTGATTCTGGATTTCGCCACGCTCACCGGTGCCGCGCGTATCGCTTTGGGCCCGGATCTGCCTGCGCTGTTCGCCAACGACGATGCCCTGGCGCAGGCCTGGCTGAGCGCTGGCGAGCAGACCCGCGACCCGGTCTGGCGCATGCCGCTATGGCGCCCGTACCTGCGCTATCTCAACAGCCACGTGGCCGACATGGCCAACGCCGGCTCGCGCATGGCCGGCGCCGTCACTGCCGCGCTGTATCTGGAGCGCTTCGTCGCCCCGGGCCAGCGATGGGCGCATCTGGACGTGTACGCCTGGAACGACAGCGACCGCCCCGGCCGCCCGGCCGGTGGCGAAGCGCTGGCGTTGCGCTCGGCTTACGCGATGCTCAAGCAGCGTTACGGTGGCTGAGGCCGGCTGACAACACGGCGTTGGACAAACTCGCCTTCGTCGACGAGTGAAGTGATGTGATGTCGGCAATGGCAGCGACAGTGATCGGATCGGAAGTGCCTGATCAGACCGCACCTCATCAGATGGCTGCGCTGCATGCACTGCTCGCAACCATGCACACCGACCATCTCGACTGGTCCTTGCCCGCCCACCGTCGCGGGACCTTATGCGGCATGGATGCCGCAGAAGAGCTTACATGGACGTACTTGCAGCGTGTCCCGCGATGGTGGGCGGGCAAGGGCCCTGCAGCAAACCCGCAGATCATCCGCTCTAAAACCAACGTATCCACACCGTTCGATCAACCTCTCAAGGCGACCGAGAGCTTGAGCTTCAGCGTCGTTTGAGTATCCCTAGCCGAGCGGGTCGAAGGCGTAATGCCCTCAGCACGCTGCGCCATTGCCCGTCATCGGGATCATTCATCGGCCGCTTTGGTGGCGGCATCACACAGTAGACGCACTGAAGCGTGGACTATTCGCCCACGGGTCGTACCTGCGCCGCACTTCAAGCGGGATTGGCGAGCACTGAGCCGCACGTCGCACCGCATCGACTCTCACTGCATCGCCCACCGGAGCCAGCCATGAACGTGCCACCTCCCTCTCCACCGCCGCAGCGCTCACGTGCTGTGGCGCCGCTGCTCGGCATCGCTGCGATTGCCGGCGGCATCGCGGTGGCATTCGCCTGGACCGCCGGCTGGATCGGTAGCGACCGGCTCACCGCCGCGCACATGACCGACACCATCGAATCCAGCGGACCGCCGCATCCGGGCTTTCGCCGCGCGCACACCAAAGGCGTGTGTGTGAGCGGCGAATTCAAGGCCAGCGGCAAGGCGACCTGGCTGTCGTCGGCACGCATCTTCAGCCAAGACAGCACACCGGTGCTCGGGCGCATGTCGATCGGCGGCGGCGACCCGCATGGCGCCGATGGTGCCGCGCGCGTACGTAGCATGGCGTTGCTGTTGCGCAGCGACGACGGGCAGGAATGGCGCACCGCGATGAACAGTTTTCCGTTCTTCGTGGTGGCCACACCAGCCGGTTTTCAGGCGCTCAATGTGGCCTCCGCGCCGGACCCGGCCACCGGCAAACCCGACCCGGCCAAGCTGGCCGCGTTCGGCAAGCAGTATCCGGAAGCTGCCAAGTTTCAGCAGTGGGCCAAGACCGCGCCGTGGTCGGACAGTTGGGCCAACACGCAGTACAACGGGGTGAACTCCTTCCGCGCCATTGCCGCCGACGGAAGCGAGCGTTACATCCGCTGGTCGATGCGTCCGCACACACCGTTCAAGGAATTGAGCGCCGAGCAGCGTGCCAAGGCCGATGGTGATTTTCTCGCCATCGATCTCGATCAGCGTCTGGCGCAGGGACCGTTGCGTTGGGACATGGTGCTGACCATCGCCGAACCGGGCGATGCGGTGGACGATCCGTCGCAGCCGTGGCCGGAAGGCCGCAAGCAACTCGTGGCCGGCACCGTCTCGATCGATCATGCCGAGCCGCAGGCCAGCGGCCCATGCCGCGATCTCAACTACGACCCGCTGATTCTGCCCAAGGGCATCGCCGGATCGAACGACCCGATCCTGGCGGCGCGGTCGTCGGTGTATTCGCAGTCGTTCAATCGCCGCGAGCATGAAATCGCCAACGGCCAAGGCAGTGCCGCCACCGGCCAGGGAGCCCACCCATGTGCAGCCGCACCCACTTCAATCTGCCGGCCCGCGTGCTGCACTGGCTGATGGCCGCGATGATCCTGACCATGTTGTTCGTCGGCGTGGGCATGGTGGCCTCGGTCACGCAGCGGCCATGGTTGATCGATCTGCATCGTCCGCTGGGTATCACGATCCTGATCCTTGCGGTGCTGCGATTGATCAACCGCTTGCGCAACCGCCCGCCGCCGCTGCCGGCCGATCTGCCGGCGTGGCAAAAAGCTGCTGCGATCGCCTCGCACTGGTTGCTGTATGCGTTGATGCTCGGCATGCCGCTGATCGGCTGGGCGATGTTGTCGGCCGGTGCGTATCCGATCGTGTTGTGGCCTGGCGCGCAATTGCCGCCGATCGCACCGCACGATCCTGCGTTGTACGCCTGGTTGCGTAGCGCGCATGGCTGGTTGGCGTATCTGTTGTTTGCCACGGTGCTGGGGCATCTGAGCGCAGCGTTGTTTCATGCGTGGGTGCGCCGGGATGGTGTGTTTTCCAGCATGGCGCGAGGGGAGCGGTCTGCGCGTTGATGGGTGGGTGCGTGGTTGAAGACGTGTTGCACAGCGTGATGTCACTGCGCGGACGTACCCTCACCCCAACCCCTCTCCCGGTGGGAGAGGGGCTTGATTTCACTTGCTCTTGAAAGGAAACGAGGTCCCGACGAGGGAGGCGCTTGAGCCCTTCTCCCGTCGGGAGAAGGTGCCCGCAGGGGCGGATGAGGGTACGGGCGAAGCCACGCGAAAATGAGGATTGCGAGGCTTCGCCCGTACCCTCACCCCAACCCTCTCCCGAGGGGAGAGGGGCTCATGGCTCAGCGCTAGCGTTTTGATTCGGTAGCTGGCACGCGCGCTTCAATACCCTTGCCAGTCGCCGCCCAGTAAATCCCGCCATAGAGATGATCTAAATAGCGCGGGTCGTTGTATGCCTCGGCCAGATGACCAAGCGCAGTCGCGAACACCCGGCCGCCTTCGAAGTGGTGATACCACGCCACCGGATGCTGCTTGCCCATGCCCTTGGCGACCTGGCCCGGCCAGATCAGCGTGGGGTCGTAGCTGGTCTCGTCCACCGTCAGCAGCGTGACCAGGTCATCGCTGTAAGGCGGATCGTACTCGTACCATTCGTCAGTCCACACCCAACGTTTGGGCAGGCCGGCAGTGGCCGGAAAGTTGGCGTCCACCACATCCACCATCGCAGTCTGCATGTACGGATGGGTGCGGAACGAGCGGCCGATCAGATGGTCGTACCACTCCCACTCGCCGCGCTTGATCGCAAACGCCTTGTGCACCGCCACTACGCCGCCGCCGTTGCGCACAAATTTTTGAAAGTTCGCACGTTGGGTGGGATCCAGATCGGTGGCCGGCGTATTGAGCAGCACGATTGCCGCGTATTGCGACAGATCGCCATCGAAAGCCTTGGCATTCCACGCCCATACCAGCTCGACACAATGCTTGCGCGCCATCGCTTCGAACTGCGGCTTGGCCACCGGGATATAGTCGTGGTGATACTGGTTGGGAATGGCCGCCACCAGTATCTTGAATTGCTCGGCGGATGCATTGAATGTGCAGGCAACTAGCAGACCCAACAGCCACAGATATTTCATGCAGTTCGCTCGCGATGATCACTCGTTCGGCAGTGTACCTGCGTGCGTGCGACATGCTTTTTAGGTTGGCTGAAAAATCGCGGCGAGCAGTCGTCAGTTGGATGCGGACGGTGCGATCAGAACCGGAGCGCACGAGTGGTATGTGCCGCACCCAGTACCGACTATGCCCGCCTGGCAGTGAGGCAGTCGTTTTGTTAGCCGCTCTTGGACATGGTCTGGAATAGCTGCAGGCTATGGCAGCGCACGATCGATCCGCGGCATTGCACGGTCAATGCCATCCAGCGTTGCGCTCGCTGACACCGCAGTGCATCCACTCACTGGTTACAGCCAGCCCTTCTGCCGCGCCAACCGATACGCTTCGATACGATTGGCGACCCCCAGCTTGCCGATGCATTCGGACAGATAGTTGCGCACGGTGCCATGCGACAACTGCAGCTGTTGCGCGATCTCGCTGGCCGAGCGGCCTTCGCCAGCCAACCGCAACACGGTGCGCTCGCGTTCGCTCAAGGGGTCGGCTTCCACCCACGCGTCCACTGCCAGTTGCGGGTCGATCACTCGCCCGCCGCGTTGCACCTGACGTAGCGCGCTCACCAGTTGTTCGGCTGGCGCGTCCTTGAGCAGATACGCGGCGACGCCGGCATCCAGCGCGCGACGCAAAAATCCGGGGCGGGCGAAGGTGGTGACGATCATCACCCGCACCGGCAACGCCTGGCGCTGGATGCGCTGGGCCAGTTCCAGGCCGGTCAACCCGGGCATTTCGATATCGGTGATCAGCACGTCCGGCTGCAGGCGTTGCAGTTCGCGCCAGGCACTTTCGCCATCGCCTGCACTGCCGACCACCTCGATATCGTCTTCCAGTCCAAGCAAGGCGACCAATGCGCCACGCAGCAGCGCCTGGTCTTCGGCCAACAACACCCGGATCATCGCGCGCGCTCGTCTGCAGACAACGGTGGCGCACGATAGCAGCCGTGGCGCATGCCGTGCATTGAGTGAGGTGCAGTCGGCGCAGGTGCAATCAACGCGACTGCGGCACCAGCGGCACCGGCAATGGCGGCAGTGCCGGTGCCAGCGTGGGGCGTGGCAACGGCACGCTGGCGCGCAGGCGCATGCCGCGCGGCAGGGCCTCCACCTCCAGCGCGCCACCCAGTCCATGCAGGCGCGTGCGCATGCCGTCCAGGCCATTGCCGGGCACGATCACACCGCCGCGCCCGTCGTCGCTGATGTCCAGCACCGCCTGCTCGCCTTGCGCGCGCAGGCTCACGCACACACGTCTGGCTTGCGCATGCCGTTGCACATTGGTGGCCGCTTCGCGCACCACCAGGGCCAGTGCGGTTTCGTGTTCGGGCGGCAATGCCAGCGCTTCCAGCTGGTGTTCCAGCACGATGCCGTCCATGTCCAGCAACACGCGTGCCGATGCCAGCTCGGCCACCAGCCCGACGGCGCGGATGCCGGTGACCGCACGCCGCACCTGCGCCAAGGCATCGCGCGAAATCTGCGCCACTGCATCGATCTCGCTGCGCGCGGCCTGCGGGTCGCGTTCGATCAGGCGCGCGGCCAGATCGGACTTGAGCGCCACCAACGACAAGTTGTGGCCGAGCAGATCGTGCAGGTCGCGCCCGATGCGCTCGCGCTCGGCGGTGGCGGCCAATCGACGTACTTCGTCCTGCGACAGCCTTAGCAACGCGTCCTTGCGTTCGTTGATGCTGTAGACAGCCCCAACCGCAGCCATGCCCAGCACCGACACCGGCAGCCACACCAGCGACTGCAGGCGCATCCCCAGCCAGTGCGCCCAGCCCAGGTACAGCGCGTTCATCACCACCAGCATCGCGAAGTGTCGCCACACCGCATGCCGCGTGGACGGGCGCAAGCTCAGACAGGCGAACACGAAATAGCTGATGCCGGAGGGATACACCGGCAACAACGCGGCACTGAGCACGCCCATCGCCCAGGCATAGCGATACAGGGTGCCGCGCGGCGCCAGCAACATGCGCGCGTTCAGCAGCAGGAACACCGGATAGGACAGCAGCGTGCACAGCAGCCAGGTGCTGTCGTACCCGCGCGAGGAAAACACCGGCACCACGAACACCCAGCTCGACCACAGCAGGTGCACGCCATCCATCCACGGCGACTGGCCTTGCGCCAGCCGCGCGGCAACCTGCGAATTGGCGGCGGGGCGAAGCCAAGCGGGAAGCCATAAGCGCATCGGGATGGGTCCCTGTGAGTGATCGGATTCTGTCACTGCCGGGCCCGCCGCGTGAGGCGAGGCAACGGGCCGCTGCGGGCGAGCGGTCTCATGCATCTGCAGCGCCCGGTTGCGCAGGTACATGGCAATCCCTTGAAACAGCGAGCGGCACGTACAGGCAGTGCAGGTGGACGCAGAGCATGGCGATTCCGGCAGTCATGACGATGGCGCAGCGTGACCCATCACTGCGAGCGCGGCCAGTCGCCGCTGTCATGGCGTGCAGGTGACAGCTGTCACTGGTGGCCGACGCCGCCGTGGTCGCATGCTGCGCAGCACCTTGCAGTAGCGTTGGATCGCACGACCGTTCGTCGCCGCAGCTGTGTTGGTGACTTCCGGCAGCTTGCGGCGCCGCCTGCGGCCCGTCACATTTTGCGCAGCATCCCGTCCTGGTCATCGATGAATACTTCCGCCGATCTACTCAAGCAACTCCGCATCGACCGCCAGCGTCCTGCCGCCCCTGAGCCTGCACGGCGCGGTGGCTGGATTATCGCCACCGTTGTCATCGTGATCCTGTTGGCAACTGCGGCGTGGTGGTTCACCCGTCGCCCGGTGGCGAAGGTGCAGACCGCACCGGTGGTGGCGATCAGCGCCGGCAGCAGCAGCGCCTCGGTGCTGGATGCGTCGGGCTACGTGGTGGCGCGGCGCATGGCCACGGTGTCGGCGCAGGTCACCGGCAAGGTGCGCGAGGTGATGATCGAAGAAGGCATGCGTGTCGAACAAGGCCAGGTGATGGCCACGCTGGACCCGCTGGATGCCGAAGCACAGCGCACGCTGTCTGCATCGCAACTGTCTGCCGCACGCAGCCAAGTCGACAACATGCAGGCGCAACTGGCGGTGGCCAATGCCGATGCCACGCGGCTGCAATCGCTGGTCGGCGCGCAACTGGTCTCACGCTCCCAGTACGAGCAGGCCACCGCACAGCGCGACGCCTTGCGCGCACAGCTGCAAAACGCGCAACGCAATGTGCGCGTGGCCTCCGACCAGCTGGCAATCTCGGCGATCCGCTCGGACTTCAACGTGGTCCGTGCACCGTTTGCCGGCGTGGTGACCGCCAAGGCTGCGCAGCCCGGCGAAATCGTCTCGCCGTTGTCGGCCGGCGGCGGCTTCACCCGCACCGGCATCGGCACCATCGTGGATATGGAATCGCTGGAGATCGAGGTGGAAGTCGGCGAGTCCTACATCGGCCGCGTGCAGCCGAAGATGCCGGTGGAAGCGGTGCTCAACGCCTACCCGGAATGGAAGATTCCCGGCGAAGTGATCGCCATCATTCCCACCGCCGACCGCGGCAAGGCCACGGTAAAAGTGCGCGTGGCGTTCAAGGTCAAGGACCCGCGCATCGTGCCGGAGATGGGCGTGCGGGTGAGCTTTCTCGAACAGGCCAAACCGCAGCAAGCCAGCAAGCCGCAGGGCGTACGCGTGCCGGCGGCCGCGCTGGTCGAACGCGACACGCGCACGGTGGCGTTCGTGGTGGGCGAGCGCAACACCGTCAGCGCGCAGACGGTCACTCCCGGCATGGTGATGGGCGAGGACCGCCAGGTGTTATCGGGTTTGAGTGCAGGCGACAGCGTGGTGCTGGATCCACCGCAAAGCCTGAAAGACGGCGACACGGTGGCGGAAGCAGAACCGGACGCTGCCGAGTAACGGAACGACCACTGCGGTAAAACGTGGGTAGCGACGCCGCTCAGGGGAGCACGGCACCCACCTCGGCAGCCAGTTGTATATGCACGTTGCTGCGCATGGATAGCGCTGCGGATGAACAAGCGCAGTGAACACGCACCAAGGAACACGATGTCGAGCTTGATCCGCATCGAACCTCGTTATCGGTCATTGCAGAAATAAAACGCTCGGGCGTCGCCGCCAGACGCAATCGAGCGCTTCGTTCTGGATTCGCGTCTTTTATCGCAACGCGTTGCACTGCGCTACAACGCCACAGCCATCGCATCTTCGCCGTGCCGCTTCATGCAATCGCAGTCGCCATGCCGCACCGCCCTCACTCTTCCCATTGCACCGCCAGGAGTCGCCATGACCGCTCTCGTCAGCTTGCGCAACATCACCAAGACCTACCAACGCGGCCCCGAGCAGGTGCAGGTGTTGCATGGCATCGACCTGGACATTGCCAACGGCGACTTCGTCGCATTGATGGGTCCGTCCGGTTCGGGCAAGACCACCTTGCTCAATCTGATCGGCGGCCTGGACAGCCCCAGCGGTGGCGAGATCGAGATTCAAGGCGAGCGCATCGACCGCATGAGTGGCGGCCAGCTCGCGACCTGGCGCAGTCACCACGTCGGCTTCGTGTTTCAGTTCTACAACCTGATGCCGATGCTCACCGCGCAGAAGAATGTGGAGCTACCCTTGCTGCTCACCTCGCTCAATGCTGCGCAACGCAAACGCAATGCGGAAATTGCATTGACCCTGGTCGGCCTGCAGGAACGCCGCACCCACAAACCCAGCGAGTTATCCGGCGGCCAGCAGCAACGCGTGGCGATTGCGCGCGCGATCGTGTCCGACCCTACTTTCTTGATCTGCGACGAACCCACCGGCGATCTGGATCGCCACAACGCCGAAGAAATTCTGCGCCTGCTGCAGGAACTCAATCGCGAACACGGCAAGACCATCGTGATGGTCACCCACGACCCCAAGGCCGCCGAGTACGCCACCCATACCATCCATCTGGACAAGGGCGAGCTGGCCGACGCGCCGCTTGTGCTCTAAGGAAGGTCTGAACAACGAGGCCTGAGAGTGCGGAATGTCGCATCGTTCCGGAGAGTCGCGTTTGGATTTTAGGATTTTCGCCATTTCTGGCGCTTTCCATGGGAATTCCCCGGGTTACAGGCGCACGCTCCCCATGGCAGGCAGTAACTGCTTTCGCTTCATCCACAGATTGGAGAGCGCAAACAAGGTCAGCACGTGTGCGGTGTTCTTGGCCAGGCCGCGATAGCGGACCTTGGTGTAACCGAACTGGCGCTTGATCACCCGGAACGGATGCTCCACCTTCGCGCGCACGCTGGCCTTGAAGTGTTCCCAACGCTGTTCCCGAGCACGCTCGCGTTTGTTGCCGATGGCTTGCAGCGTCGAGGGCCTGGCGGCAATGAAAAATGCAGCCTTGCAGGTCTGCAGTTCTTCGCGTTTGTCCGCACCGGTGTAGCCGCTGTCGCCGAACACGCTGTCTTCTTTGCCATGCAGTAATGCGTGCGTCACCGTGACGTCGGCGACATTGGCGGCTGTGCAATGGACGTGGTGCACCAGCCCGGAAAATTCATCCACGCCGATGTGCGCCTTCATCCCGAAATACCACTGATTGCCCTTCCTGGTCTGATGCATTTCAGGGTCGCGCGCGTGATCGGCGTTCTTGGTCGAACTGGGTGCAGCGATCAGCGTCGCATCGACGATCGTGCCCGACCGCAGGCTCTGGCCCTTGCGTGCCAGATGCGCGTTGACCGCGTCCAGCATCCGCGCGGCAAGGCCATGGGTCTCCAGCAGGCGCCGAAAGTTCAAAATCGTGGTCTCGTCCGGAACGTTGTCCAAGCCACCGAGCTGGGCAAACCTCCGCAAGATCGGGATCTCGTGCAACGCTTCTTCCATCGCCGGATCGCTCAACGCATACCACTGCTGCAGCAAATGAATCCGCAACATCGTCGCCAGTGCGTATGGCTGTCGACCAGGGCGTCCCGACACCGGATAGTGCGGTGCGATCAGACCGAGCAAGTGCTGCCACGGAACGACCTGCTCCATCTCGGCCAGGAAGATCTCCCGGCGGGTCTGCTTGCGCTTGCCCAGGCCTTCAGCGTCGCCGAACGTCAGTTGCATGGATTACTCCTCAACATGAGGCGGGTAGTGTCGCGTATCTATGGTGCGTTGTTCAGAGCTTCCCTAAAGGAGTGATGCCATGAAGTATCTCTCGTTGGTATGGGCGCAGTTGTTCCGCAGCAAGACCCGCACCTTGTTGACGCTGTTGTCGGTGGTGGCGGCATTCTTGTTGTTCGGCATGCTCGATTCGGTGCGCGTGGCCTTCACCTCCGGCGGCAACGTCAGCGGTGTGGATCGGCTGGTGGTCGCTTCGCGTTTGTCGATCACCCAATCGCTGCCGATCAGCCTGGAATCGCAGATCCGCAGCGTGCCGGGCGTGCGCGATGTGACCTCGGCGATGTGGTTCGGCGGTATTTATCGCGACCCGAAGAACTTCTTCCCGAACTTTTCGGTGGCGCCCAACTTCTTCGACGTCTACAGCGAATACGAGCTGCCCAAGGACCAGCTCAAGGCTTTCCAGACCACGCGCACCGGTGCCATCGTCGGCGAGAGCCTGGCCAAGGCCAATGGCTGGAAGATCGGCGACACCATCCCGTTGCAGGCCACCATCTTTCCGCGCGGTGGCAGCAACGATTGGCCGTTGAAACTGGTCGGCATCTTTCGCATGAAAGACCGCACGGTGGCGGCCAATCAGGAACGCCAGTTGATGATGAACTGGAAATACTTCGACGAGTCCAATGACTACATCAAGAGCAAGGTCAGCTGGTACACGGTGACGCTGCGCAATGCCGACCAGGCCTCGCGGGTGGCACAGGCAATCGATGCGTTGTCGGCCAACTCCGATCACGAAACCAAGTCGCAGACCGAATCGGCCTTCCAGCAGGCCTTCATCAAACAGTTCGCCGATATCGGGTTGATCGTCACGTCGATCATGGCGGCGGTGTTTTTCACCTTGTTGCTGCTGACCGGCAACACCATGGCCCAAGCGGTGCGCGAACGCATTCCGGAATTGGCTACGCTCAAGACGCTGGGCTTTCAGGACCGCACCGTGTTGAGTCTGGTGATGGTCGAATCGGTGCTGTTGATCGGGCTGGGCGGTTTGGTCGGCATGGGCCTGGCAGCGCTGGTGATCCCGGCGGTGGCCGCACGCAGCGGCGGAGTGATGCCGGTACAGAGCGTGCCGCTGCAGACCTGGTTGGTCGGGCTGGGGTTGATGGCCGGCATCGGCATCGTGGTGGGTGTGCTGCCGGCGCTACGCGCGCAGCGCTTGAAGATCGTTGATGCCCTCGCCGGCCGCTGACAGGAGCAGGCACATGCAAACCAAATGGAAGAACCGTCTCGTCAATCTGGTGTCGGTCGTGTTGCTGGCCGTCGGGCTGGGCGTGTGGATCGCGCTGCCGTGGATCGGCGTATTGGTGATCGCCGTCGTGCTGGCGGTGTGGCTGGTGGCCACACGCAGCGGCCGGCTGTCGTTGGCCGCCGCGCGTATCGGCATCGCCACCTTGCCGCAACGCTGGGGTGCCAGCTCGGTGATCGTGGTCGGCATTGCCGGCGTGGTCGGCGTGCTGGTGGCGATGCTGGCGATGGGCCAGGGCTTCCAGGCCACGCTCAACAACACCGGCGACGACACCACTGCCATTGTGTTGCGCGGCGGCTCGCAGGCGGAAACCAACTCGGTGATCACCCGCAACCTGGTGCCGCTGATCAGCAGCCTGCCCGGCATCGCCGCCGATGCCAACGGCCGCCCGCTGCTGTCGCCGGAGCTCTCGCAAGTGGTCAACATCGCCTCCAAATCCGATGGCACCGACGTCAACGCGCAAGTGCGTGGCGTGGGCGAACAGGCCTGGGCGGTGCACGACAAGGTCAAGCTCGTGCAGGGACGCCGCTTCACCACCGGCCTGCGCGAGATCGTGGTCGGCAAGGGCGCGTTGAATCAGTTCCGCGGGCTGGAACTGGGCAAGACGCTCACCCTCGGCAGCCAGCAATGGACCGTGGTCGGCGTGTTCGCCTCCGGCGATGCGCACGATTCGGAGCTGTGGACCGATGCGCAGACGCTGGCCACCACCTACAACCGCAGCGCGTATCAATCGATCAGCGTCCGCACTGCGGGCAAGGCTGGATTTGGCCAGTTCAAGACCGCCATGGCCGCCGACCCGCGGCTCAAGCTGGATGTGGAAACCACCCGCGCGTACTACGGCAAACAAGGCGGCGGCTTGAACAAGTTGATCAGCATCCTGGGCACGGTGATCGGCGCGATCATGGCGGTGGGCGCGGTGTTCGGCGCGCTCAACACCATGTATGCGGCGGTGGCCACGCGGGCGCGCGAGATCGCCACCATGCGTGCGATCGGTTTTCGCGGCACACCGGTGATCATGGCGCTGATGCTGGAAACCATGTTGCTGGCGCTGCTGGGCGGCCTGCTCGGTGGCCTGATCGCCTGGGCGGTGTTCAACGGCTATAGCGTGTCCACGCTGGGCAACAACTTCAGCCAGATCGTGTTCCAGTTCAAGGTCTCGCCGGAGCTGTTGTGGAGCGGGCTGAAATGGGCGCTGGGCATCGGTCTGGTCGGCGGGCTGTTCCCGGCATTGCGGGCGGCGCGGCTCCCGATCACCACGGCGTTGCGTGAGGTGTAAGGCGGGCTGTTGGCCCGCCGGGAATGGGGAATCGGGAGTGGGGAATCGTTGCAGCCAAGGCAGCTGAGCGCGGGTGCCGCGGCTGAACACATTGCAGGCTGTCATCGTTTTGTCACTGTAATGCGGTAGATGCGCGGGTCGGGCAGGCCGTAGCCTGCTCGACCGTTTCATCCATTGATCTCTCGCCATGATGCGCCTGATTCTGCTGGCCTGCGCCTGCCTGTGGCTGGCCGGTTGTTCTTCGTCCTCGACCTCGCTCAGCGAGCGCCTGGTTGCGCCCGGTGGCGTATCGCCGTTGCTGGACGAGGAGCGCATCGCCGCCACCATCGCCACGGTGCCCAACCGCAGCGGGCATGTGGTGACGCGCGATCAGGTGCCGATCTTCTGGCGCGCCATCGACCCCGGCCAGTACGCCATGCAGTACCGCTATCTCGGCCAGCGCAACGATCCGGCGCATGTGCTGGATGTCGATTTCAGCTTCAAGGTGCCCACCGCCACCCCACCCACGCCGCGCGGCACGGTGGTGCTGTTGCATGGCTGGATGATGGATGGCGATTCGCTGCTGCCATGGTCGCTGGAATTGGCGCAGGCCGGCTACCGGGTGATCACCATCGACCTGCGCAATCACGGCCATTCCGGCGGTGGCCCATCCGGTTACGGCACACGCGAATCCGATGACGTGATCGATGTGCTCGATGCGCTGCAGCCGCGCGGCGAAATCCGCGGCCCGCTGTATCTGTTCGGCATTTCCTATGGCGCTGCCACCGCGCTGTTCACCGCCGACAAACTTGGGCCGCGCGTCGCCGGTGTGGTAGCGATGGAATCCTTCGCCAATGCCGGGCGTGGCATCCGCGACATGGTGCCGCACCTGCTCACCAGCCAACCGAACGGCTGGCGCGGGCAGGCGGTGGCCGCCTATGCACGTTGGCGCTATGCCGACCAGAATATCGATGCGGTGATCGCTGCCGCCGACAGCCAACTCCAGCTGGATCTGGACCACGTCGATGTCGCGCACGCCCTGGCCGACACCCGCAGCTGCGTGCTGCTGTTGCATGGCGATGCCGATCAGCACATCCCGGTCGCACACGGGCGTGCGCTGGCGCTGGCCAGCCCCCGCGCGCACTACGTCGAGTTGCCCGACGAAAACCATCTGAGCCTGCCACTGCGGCTGGACCTGCTTGGCGGGCCCATCGATCAATGGCTGGCGCAAACGCAACAGGACCCGAGCCACTGTCCGGCGCCACAGGCACTGCCGACCTCTACGCTCGCGGTGGCGACACCGGCAGTGGCGCCGCGCGGCTGAGAGCGGCCGACAAAACGTCGCGCGCGGTCCTCAGTGGGAGCGGACCGCACGCTCCTGACCGGCGTTTACAAATGACATGCCGATGTCGAGCAGCGACTGCGCCCGCACGGCGCTGAGCGCAGTGGTCTGGCAGTCCCCTGCATCCAGACGGGAGCCGTACAACGGCAGGCTGCCGGAGCGCGCACAACCGATGCTTAGGGAACCACCACAACCGGCCGCCGCGAACGCCACACGCTGTCGCCAACGAACAACAGCAGCCCGACCCAGATCGCCGCAAACCCGATCGCGCGCGCCTGATCGAACGGCTCGTGGAAGAACCACACGCCCAGCAGCAACTGCAGGCTCGGCCCGATGTATTGCAGGATGCCCACCAGCGACAGCGGAATCCGTCGCACGCCATACGCAAATCCGATCAGCGGCACCGCCGTTACCACGCCGCCGAAGATCAGCAGCAGGTCGGTGCGCAACTCCCAGCCGCTCAGGAAAGCGCCGCCATGGCCCTGCTCGCCCCAGCCGGCCAGCAGCAGCGCCGGCACGAACAGATACACGCTTTCCACGCCCAACCCGGCCACCGGATCCACTGCCACCAGCTTGCGCAGCAAGCCGTAGGCACCGAACGAAAACGCCAGCCCTAAGGCGATCCACGGCGGCGCACCGGCATCGATGGTCAACCACAGCACGCCGAGTGTGGCGCACACCACCGCCACCCACTGGATGCGCTGCAGGCGTTCCTTGAGCACCAGCACGCCCAGCAACACGCTCAGCAACGGATTGATGAAGTAGCCCAGGCTGGCCTCGATCACATGCCCGGCGTTGATCGCCCAGATGTACAGGCCCCAGTTGAATGCAATCGCCACGCTGCTGCCGGCCAGCATCCACAACGCGCGTGGCTGCGCGGCGATGGCGCGCCACCAACGCAGGCCCGATGTCGCCAGCAACCACGCCACTACCAGCACCGTGCTCCAGACGATGCGGTGCGCAATGATCTGCAGCGACGGGCACCGCCTTGAGCAGATGCCAGTACAGCGGCACCAGGCCCCAGATCACGAAGGTCGATGCGGTGATCAACAGCCCGCGACGCGCCTCGATCGGCGAGACCGCACTCATCGCCGCGCCTTGGCCAAGGTCACCACCAATACGCCCGCCAGAATCACCGCCATCGCACCGATATCGTGCGCGCTGAAACGCTCATGCCCGAGCCAGGCGCCCAACCCCACCGCAATCACCGGATTGACGTAGGCGTAGCTGCCGGCCAACGCCGGGCGCACGTGATGCAGCAGCCACACGTAGGCGGTGAACGCCACGATCGAACCGAACACGCACAGGTACGCAACTGCGATCAGTCCGTGCGGCGTCGGCAAGGTCTGCGGGCGCTCGCCGATCAGCAGGCCGGTGCTCACCAACAGCACGCCGCCACACAGCATCTGCCCGGCGGCAGTCATGAACGGCGAGGGCAGATCGCGCCCGCGCGACCACACCGAACCGAACGCCCAGCCGATCGGTGCGATCAGCAACAACACCAATCCGCCAGGCGTCGCGGTCAGGCTGCTACCGGCGTTGAGCCAGACCACACCGAGGAAGCCGATCACGATGCCCAGCCATTCGCCACGGCTGGCATGCTGCCCACGCAACGCGCCGAACAACGCCATCCACAACGGCACCGATGCCACCGACGTGGCGGCCAGGCCGGACGACACGCTGCGCTCGGCCAAGACCACCATGCCGTTGCCCAGCAGCAACAAGGCCGCGCCCATCAAGGCCACGTTCTTCCATTGCGCACGCGTCGGCGCGGCCAGACCGCGCCAGCGCAGTACCGCATACAGCACCGTGCCGGCCACGATAAAGCGCGTGCCCGACACCATGGTCAGCGGCAACGCGCCACCTTCCAGCGCAAATCGGATCGCCAGATAGGTCGAGCCCCAGACCACGTAGACCAGCAACAACGCGAGAGCGACCAGCCCGCTGCGCGCAGGCGCGGCAGCGTCGTGAGAGGAAGACATCGGAACAGGGCCAAGTGCAGCGGAAGCTTCAATTCTAGAGCACATGCCCAAGCCGACGCCGCACGCAGCCAGCGGCCGCCTATCGCGGTATGGTGCGAGCCAATCCGCATCCGAGAGTGCACATGCAGCTTCGCCTTCCCTGGCTGGCCCTGGCCGCCCTGACCACGCTTTCCACCACGGCATCGGCACGCGCACCCGAGCCCTGGGAACTCAGCGGGCGCAAGCTGATCGAGGCCGGGCTGGACGGATCGCTGGCGCCGGAAATCGACGCGCCAGCGCAGCTCGAATTCAAGGTCCTGGTTTCGGCCAGCCGCGCCGGCGCCTACCTGCTCGGCGTCGCCAGCGCCAGCTACCGCACGCAGTGGTGCATGCCGGCAGGCAAGGCAGGCACACCGGATCTGCAGGCGATCATCGCCGATATCGGCGCGCTGCCCGACGCGCGCCAGGACCAAGCAGCGCCTGACTTGATCGTCCAGGCGCTGGCCAAACGCTATCCCTGCGGCGGCGCGCGCGCCAAGGCTGCGGCTGGCAACGCGCAGCGCAATCCTGGCAAACCTTAGCGCGGCTAATAAACGACTGCGCTCACCGCCAGGCGGGCGCGGCCGGTGCTCGGTGCGGCATGTACCACTCGTACACTCCGGTTCTGAGCGCGCCGTCGGCACCCACCTGACGACTGCTCCCTACGGCTTGTTAGCCGCTCTTAGCGCAGGTCCATCGGCAACCATTAATACCTGAGCGTTGACCACAGCGCCGGGCAGTCGAATGTCGCCCGGTTGGTCGAGGGCACGATGCCCTCATCACTGCGCGCTTACTTGCGCGCCGCATCGCTCTTGTCACGGATCGCCTTGAACTCCGAGCCGTCCTGCCAGCTCGGCCACTGCCGGCCATTGGCCAGCGCCACGCCCACGTCGTAGACCAGCGTGGTGTCGGCCGCATGGCCGCTGGCATCCCACTGCGGGGTCCAGCGATCGCAGGGCTGGTGATAGCACTCGGCAAAGTATTTATCGCGCAGCGCCTTGCCGGCCGCGACACCGCCTTCGAGCATGTCCAGACCGGGGCCTGCAGTAATCGCCGGCACACCCATGCGTGCGAACGCGAAATGATCGGCGCGGTAGAAGAAACCCGCTTCCAGATTCGGATCCGGCGAATAGCTGCGCCCGCGCGCCTTGGCGGCCTGCTCCAATTCGCCTTCCAGCGAGACGCGTCCACGTCCCCACGAGGCGATATCGCGGGTGAGGCCGTCCGGGCTGAACATCTCCATGTTCAGCACCGCCACGGTCTTGTCCAACGGCGCCAGCGGATGCGCGGCGTAGTAATTGGCACCAAGCAGACCCTTCTCTTCTGCCGTCAATGCGATGAAATACAGTGTGCGCTGCGGCTTGGGGCCGGCCGCAAAGACGCGCGCCAGTTCCAGCACGCTGGCCACGCCGGTGGCGTTGTCCACTGCGCCACGACGCACGGTATCGCCGCCGGCATCGGCCTTGCCCACACCGAAGGCATCCCAGTGCGCGGAGAAGATCACCGTCTCGTCCGGATGCTGGCTGCCGGTGAGCTTGGCCACCACGTTATGCGTGACCACGCGCTCGCGCTTGAGCTTGAAGTCCACTGACAGCTTGGCATCGCCCAACACGATCGGCGCGAAATCGCGCTGCTGCGCACGCTGCTTGGCCTGCGCAAAATCCAGCCCGGCGCGCTGGAACAGCGACACCGCCAACGCCTGCTGCATCCATCCGCGCACCGGCACATGCTGCGCCTTCGCATCGGCATCGCTGCGTTCGATATCGAACAACGGCGACAGGCCCGAGCTCTGCACCGTCGCCCAGCCGTACGCGGCCGGCGCGGTCTCGTGCACGATCAACACGCCGGCAGCGCCGCGGCGTGCGGCCTCTTCGTACTTGTAGGTCCAGCGGCCGTAGTAGGTCACCGCCTTGCCATCGAATGCGCCAGGCTGCGGCGCTTCGAAGTCGGCATCGTTGATCAGCACCACCGCGATCTTGCCGCGCAGATCCACGCCCTTGTAGTCGTCCCACTGCCGCTCCGGCGCACTGATGCCGTAGCCGACGAACACCAGCGGTGCGTTCTTCAAGCTCACCGCATCCAGCGGGCGCAGACTCTGCAAAGTCACATCGGTGCCATTGACCAGGGTCTGGGTCTTGCCGCCGACGCGCAGGCTGGCGCGCACCGGGCCATCCACCTGCGCGCGTACCAACGGTACTGCCTGGGTCCAACCGCCCTGCTCGCCGCCCGGCTGCAACCCTGCCGTCTTGAACTGCTCGACCAGGTAATCCACGGTGCGCTGCTCACCGGCGCTGGCCGGCGCGCGCCCTTCGAATTCATCCGATGCCAGTAGGCGCACATGCCGCGACAACGCCTCGGCATCGATGCCGCCGCCGGGCAGATCGTTGGCGGCCTGCGCCACGCCTCCCACAAACAGGCAGGCGGACAACAACAGGATGCGCATCGGATTCACGGCGTGGCCTTGCAACAGATAGATGACACACAGTTTACAAGCGTGCGGCCGACACCGGAGCGCTAGGACACGAGAATGCATTCGATCGCATGGACTGCATGCCTTGCTAAAGCCCGGGAAGCGTTTTTTCATTGAAGCCAGCGCGCAGGCAGCGTTATCGAGAATGTCTCATTGCGCCAGACGCCGATGAAACAGATCACGCGCAACATTTTTTCCTACGGTGTGGATGCGTCGTGGGCAGAGCGGCTGAGCTGCGGCTTGGCTGCAGGGTCCTTGCCCGCCCACCATCGCGGGACACGCTGCAAGTACGTCCATGTAAGCTCTTCTGCGGCATCCATGCCGCATAAGGTCCCGCGACGGTGGGCGGGCAAGGACCCGTCGAGGTGGTCGGTGCGCATGGTTGCAAGCAACGCATGACGTGCGTTTTCGGATAACGCCGCAGCGATCAGCTTCGCAACGCAATACGCAACGCGATCACAGGCAGGCTTTCACCCCACCACCGACCAACTTTATGGTGCGGTGTCCTCACCGATTGCGGGACCGTGTGGCGGCATGGATGCCGCCACCGAGCCTACATGGACGTACTTGCGGCGTGTCCCGCGAGCGGTGAGGGCACCGCGCCCTCGACCAACCAAGTTTTGGTGCATGGTTGCGAGCAGTGCGCGTTGCGCTGCGGTCTGATCGGCTCTTTTCGATGCGAGCAACGTCACTGCCATTCCCGACATCACTCCACTTGTCAGCCAAGGCGAGTGCGGCCAACACGTTGCAGCCAGCGATACAGCGTTCAAGCGATTTTGTCAGCCGCTCCAAGCGCGCTAACTCGTCCGCGTTGCGCGATCCAGCCAGCACGCCAGGCCCTGCGCGTTGAGTTCGATATCGGTGGCCAGCAACTGCGCCACGCTCGCATCGTCCAGGCGACAACCGTGCAGGCGGGCGCGCTCCAGATACAGCTCACTCAACGCCGCCACCATGCAGCGATGGCGGTCCGCACGCTGTGCGCAGCTCAGTGCAATGGCGGTCATCGCATGGATCTGCTCGATCAACGCTTGCGCCAACGGCTCCGGCGATGTGACACGCCCGTAATGGGTCAGATACATCGCGGCCGGCGTCGTCTCCATCAGCCGCGCGATCGAGTGCAGCATCGCTTCCGGCTCGAACTGCACCGGCGAAGAGGTCGGCAGGATGAAAGCGCCTTGTGCGCTATCGAGCTGGCGATACGACAAGCCGAAGGTGTCGCCAGTGAACCAACTGCGGCTGCGTGCATCCCACACGCACAGATGATGCCGCGCGTGCCCGGGCGTCTCGATCGTGCGCAGCGCGCGCTCGCCCAGCATCACGGTCTGCCCATCGGCTGCTTCCACCACCCGCTCGGCGGGCACCGGCACGATGGCGCCATAACTGCGCGCCATTTCCGCCTCGCCATACACGGCGGTGGCACCGGCAATCAGCCGGGTGGGATCGATCATGTGCGGCGCGCCGCGCGGATGCACCAGCACGCGCGCATTGGGCAGGTGCTGCAGCAAGGCACCCGCGCCGCCAGCGTGATCCAGATGCACATGGGTCAGGATCAACCACTCCACCTGCGCAGGCGTCAGCCTGGCGGAGTGCAACGCAGCCAGCATGTGCGGCACCGACAGCGAGGTACCGCAATCGACGAAGGCGCCACGCTGGCCCTCAACGATCAGGTACGCCGCATCGAACTGCACACCGCCAAAGCCGGTATCGATGGTCTGGATGCTGGAATCGGCTATCGCTGTCATTCCCACACCATGCTTGCCCAGAAAACCGCAGTGTAGGCGCAAGGGCTTTGCGCTGGCTGTGTTCGCAGTTCCAGGCAGCGATGCATCAGTCGCCTGGACAGCGCTGCCGTCAGGCTGCTCTTATCGGAATTCGACATCGCACGGCCAGGCGATCACCTCGTACCGTCAGCCGTCAGCCGCGATGCATTGCTGCGCGCCGATCACCCCTCGCGCAACACACGCATTGCGGCAAGGATCACGTCTGTATTCACCTGCGCATGCACGCCCGGCAATTGCAGATCACTGGCCTGCTCGGCCTGTTTCAAGCGTGCAATCAACTGACCCGCATCGCGTGGCGAGGCGAAGCCATCGCTCTGCAGCAGCAACGCACCGGCGCCATCGTTCAACTTGAAGTAGAACTGCCCGTCGCTCTCGCGATATTGCTTGAACACCGGCGGTGCGACTTTTTCGTCTGCGTCCACGGACGTCGTCGCGGCCTGACTGGACAGATCGCGCAGACCCACCGCAGCGCGCAACTCGGCCAGAAACGGCGTGGCATAGCGCGCGCGCAGACGTGCGCCACCGGCGCGCAGAATGGCCTCGATCTTCGCCGGCTCGGCCATCAGCGCCTCATAGCGCGTGCGCAGCGGCGTAATTTCCTGGTCGATCCGCTCGAACAGCTGTTGCTTGGCATCGCCCCAGCCGATGCCATCGGCAAAGGCCTGCGCAAATGCAGCCGTTTCCTGCGGCGTGGCGAAGGCCTGATACAGCTGGAACAACGCCGAACCCTGCGTGTCCTTGGCTTCGCCCGGCGCGCGCGAATCGGTGAGGATGGAGAACACCAGCTTGCGCAGTTCCTCGCGCGGGGCGAACAGCGGAATCGTATTGCCGTAACTCTTGCTCATCTTGCGGCCGTCCAGGCCTGGCAACGTGGACACCTGCTCGTCGATCACCGCCTCGGGCAGGGTGAAGAAGTCGCGGCCATACACATGGTTGAAGCGCTGAGCGAAATCGCGCGCCATCTCGATATGCTGGATCTGGTCGCGCCCCACCGGCACCTTATGCGCGTTGAAGATCAGGATGTCCGCCGCCATCAGCACCGGGTACATGAACAAGCCGGCGGTTACGCCCGCGTCCTCGTCCTCGCCCTCGGCGCGGTTCTTGTCCACCGCCGCCTTGTAGGCATGCGCGCGGTTGAGGATGCCCTTGCCGGCCACGCAGGTCAGCAGCCATAGCAACTCGGTGGTCTCCGGCACATCGGATTGGCGATAGAACCACACCGTTTCCGGGTCCAGCCCGCAGGCCAGCCAGCTGGCGGCGATTTCCAGGGTGGAGCGCTGCGTGCGCGCCGGGTCCTGCGCCTTGATCAAGCTGTGCAGGTCGGCCAGGAAATAGAAGCTCTCCGCATCGGCGCCGGCGCTGGCCTGGATCGCCGGGCGGATCGCACCGACATAATTGCCCAGGTGCGGGGTGCCGGAGGTGGTGATGCCGGTAAGGACGCGAGTGGTCATCTGCATGAAGGCCAGGAAGTCAGCGCACAAGTTTAGCGGTTCCGTGCGCCGGGCATGGACGCGCCGGTTTTGCATGCGTTGTTCCTGCCGGCAGACGCAAAACGGGCCGCATCAGGCGGCCCGTCGTGTGCAGGTGTCGCTCACTTCATCGCATGAGCGGCCTTGCGGATGGCTCAGGTATCGTCGCGCAGCGACTTTTCGAAGGCGCGCACTTCGGTCTGGGCGCGATCGCGATCCCAGCCGTAACGCTCCTGAAGCTTGCCTTGCAGATACTCGGCGTTGCCTTCGGCGATCTTGAAATCGTCGTCGGTCAAGTCGCTCCACTTGGCCTGCGCCTTGCCTTTGAGCTGGGTCCACTTGCCGGAAATGATGTCAGTGTTCATGCGTTGACTCCGCTTGATGCGGCCGCGATTGACCGTGGCGTCAGGTTGCCGATGGACGCGTTCGCTGCAGATCAAAAGCTGTCAAACCCGGACTCACCGCACTGAACGTTCGCTTACGCGTGCGGTGCACGCGGCGCATGTCGATACACGCAGAACTGGCGCGTCGAACGCAGCAGTTCCCGAAAACATAGGCGAAAAAAAACGGGCCTTACGGCCCGTTTTTTAAGCATGCAGCGCTAGATCACTTGCGCGCAGCGTCTTCCACTTTCTCGCCAGCGCCCTGCACGTCCTTGCCGGCACCTGCGACGGTGTTGCAACCCGCCAACATACCGACCGAAAACACCGACAGCACCAGCAGCATAATTGCACGCTTCATAACAAACTCCTTCGTGGGTAAACGGCGACGTGCCGCAGATCAATCAATTCGAACAACAAGATCAAACAAAACCTGGAATCAGCACTTACCGTCGCTGCAATTATCGGCCTTCTTTTCGACCTTCTCACCTGCGCCCTGCATGTCCTTGCCGGCGCCGGCCATGGTGTTGCAGCCAGTCATCACGCCAGCCGAAAACAGGCCTAGCACCATCAGTGTCAGCAGTCGCTTCATCGGTCTTCCTCAGTTCTGCATTCGGTGCCAACGCACCGCGCTTGGCGCCAAATCTGACTGCGTGGCCGTGGATTTGATGTGAACGTGGCGTGCCGCGTTCAGCAATCGATCAATCTCGCATCAGCGTGGACTTGCCGAACAGGCTCTCCACCAGATCCACCGCCAGCTCGGCGGTCGCGTTGCGGTTGTCCAGCACCGGATTGAGTTCGACGATGTCCAGCGACCCCATACGCCCGGTGTCGGCAATCATCTCCATCACCAGCTGCGCCTCGCGGTAGTTGGGACCACCGGGCACGGTGGTGCCCACGCCCGGCGCGATGCTGGGGTCGAGGAAGTCCACATCGAAGCTCACGTGCAGATGGGTGTCCGCGCTCATGCCCTGCAAGGCGGTCTCCATGGTGCGCTTCATGCCGGCCTCGTCGATGTAGCGCATGTCGTAGACATCGATGCGGTGCTGTTTGATTAGGCGCTTCTCCTCCGGGTCCACCGAGCGGATGCCGATCTGCCGCACCTGCTCGGGCAGCAGCGCCGGCGCGCTGCCGCCCAGATGAGTCAGCGCCTGCGGGCCCAGCCCACACAGGCAGGCCACCGGCATGCCGTGCACGTTGCCCGATGGCGTCACCTCGCTGGTATTGAAGTCCGAATGCGCATCCAGCCACAGCACCCGTAGCGGGCGCCCCTGTTCGCGGCAGTACTTGGCCACCGCCGTGATCGAACCGATGCCCAGGCAATGGTCGCCGCCGAGCATGATCGGCATGCGCCCGGCGCATAGTTCGGCATAGCTGGCGTCCATCAGCGCCTGGTTCCAGGCCACCACTTCGTCCAGATGCCGGTAGCCTGCCTGCGGGGCCAGCCAGGGATTGCGCGGGCCATCCAGATTGCCCAGGTCGCGCACCTCCACCCCGCGGCCGATCAAGGCCTCCTGCAAGCCGGCGATGCGCAGCGCCTCCGGCCCCATCCGCGCGCCACGGTGGCCGGCGCCTATATCGGTGGGAACGCCAATCAGGGAAACCGGCAGGTACTGCGTCGCCATGCATTGCTCCAGCATCGAGAAAGCGCTGAAGTCTAGTCGTCGGCCCGCGCACTGACGCGCGGCAGCGCAGCACGGCGCGCGGCCTGCGTCACCAATCACGCAATCGCATCTGCCACTGCAGCAATCCGAACAGCGGCCGATACCCCGTAGCGGGCAAGCGTCGGACGGGTGCGGATGGCATGCGCAAAGGCTGCGGTATCAGCGTGATCCATCTCGGCCGGAGCATTACCGACCACCAGCCGCGTTCGCTTGTCAGCTGCGTCGAGAGGTTGATTGCTGCTTCACGTGACGTGGTTGGGCAGTTTGTGGCGCATCTGTGCTTTGCGGAATGCGCCTGCCTGACCGCACAGTTAGACCATGGCTGGAGATGCCGATGCCACTGTTCGCCCGCCAGCGCGGGACCTCAGTGCCATCGACAGGTTTTTTCATCGCGCAGCGCGTTTTGTACAGGGGAGAAGTTCATGCCGCACAACGCCGTCAACCAGGTCGTCAAGGCTGCCGTGGGCGAGGTCGCGCGGGCGTCGCATCAGTACGATCTGCAGCGCATCGGCCGCGAGTTCGCGCAGACCATCGAGCGCGAGCCAGGCATCCGTTTGTTGATGCTGTCCACCGCCGACGGGCGCGCCATTACCGAGCAATCCAGTCTGGATGTCGACGGTCGCCGTCTGGCGGCGATGGCCAATTCGTTTCTGACCCTGGGCGAGACCCTGGCGCGCGAATCCAGTCTGAGCGAGGCCGATTACGCCACCGTCAGCACCCGTGGCGGCCAGCTGGTGCTGATCCGCATTCGCGCCGACAAGCCGCTGACGCTCACCGCAATTGGCGGCCCGCAGCTCAATGCCGCCGCCCTGTTGTTCAACGCACGCGACTGCGCCGGCCGTCTGGCCAAGGCCATGGCGCAACCAGCGACCTGAGGCTTGGCATTGTTCGTGCTTGCCTTTTGCGCACTCATTACTCACCGCTTGTAAGGACGTCCCGTGGCACAACTCAATCTGGAACACCTGCATTCAATCGCCGGCTTCGTCGGTGCCGCGCTGGTCGATAGCGACAGCGGCATGGCACTGGGCATGACCGGCGGCACCGATCTCAACCTGGAACTGGCCGCCGCCGGCAATACCGAAGTGGTGCGCGCCAAGCGTCGCATCGCCGAGCAGCTCGGTCTGAACGACACCATCGAAGACATCCTGATCACCCTGGCCCGCCAGTACCACCTGCTGCGTCCGCTGGAGAGCAACGGCACGCTGTTCTTGTACGTCGTGCTGGACCGCGCCAAGGCCAATCTGGCGATGGCCCGTCACGAGCTCAAGGCGTTCGAAAAGACCCTCGACTTCGGTTGATGCCAACCTGGCGGCGCACGCGTCGCCTGCCCGGCCTGCCGGTCTGCACCGGCAGGCGTCGCACTCCAACGCGCCGATGCGGCGCCATGTCATGACCATACCCATTCACGCCCTGCGGGTCGCTACGGCCGGCCTGGACCTGCTGCACACCACGCGCCTGAAACTGGCGTGCTCGCTGCTGCTGGCCGAGCGCGTCGACGTGCAATTGGGCGAGTGGCCGCAACACGCGGCCGACGTGGTGGTGCTGGGTCTGGAAAGCGCCGACGGCTTAGCCGCGTGGCAGGCGTTGCAAGGCCAGCCGATGCGCGTGCTGGTGGTATCGCGCACACCGGTCGCCGGCGCATGGATCAAGCACGGCGCCACCGTGCGCGAACTCAACGAACACCTGCGTCTGCTGCTGTCCTCGCCGCATAACGTGCAGATCGCCGAACCGGCGCTGCTGATCCGCCATTGCCGCGGTGAATTCGGCAACGCTGCAGTGCAGCTACGCCACGCGCAGCTGCACGTCCGTGTAGATCCGGCCAATGCCTGCGTGCAACTTGCACCCGGCCTGCCGTTATCCGAATTGGTCGCCGCACTGGATCGCCCCGGTTGGCAGGTCGCACCGGACACAACCGATGCCGCACTGACGCAACGCATCTCATTCGAAGCGCTGTATTTCGCCCTGCCCGAGCATCTGCGCCCCGCGCTGCCGGCGGTGGAACCCAGCCATGCGCTGCAACTGCGCCAATGGCCGGAGCTGAGTGCCGAAACCAGCTCGCCCGCACAGTTGCTCGCCATCGCCCACCTGCACGCGCGTCCGTGGCGCGCGCAGGCGCTGGCCAACGCTTGCAAGCTGCCGCTGCAAACGGTGGAATGCCTGTTCGCCGCTGCACTTGCCAGTGGCCTTGCCCAGACTGCGGAGATTCCCGTGCCTGCAATGCAGACTCGTCCGGACAGCAGCAACTCCCGGTTCTTCTCCTGGGTCGCACGTCGGTTTGGCCTCTCTCTCTTTCAGGCGCAGTCATGAGTCTTCCGGCCAACAAACTGGTGTTCGTTGGCGGCATGGGCGCCGGCAAGACCACGGCAGTGCGCGCCATTTCCGACGTGGAGCCGGTCAGCACCGAGATGCCGCTCAGCCAGGATGCCTACGGCGACAAGACCTACACCACGGTCGCACTGGACTACAGCTCGATCGAGCTGGAAGACGGCGAGTTGCTGCACGTGTACGGCGTGCCGGGCCAGAAATACCTGGATTTCATGTGGCCATTGGTCTGCGACGGCGCCTTGGGCGTGATCGTACTGACCAGCGCGCGCGATCCACAGATGCGTGAGAGCACGCTGGACTTGCTGCGCGAGTTTTCGCAGATCGCACCCGAGGCCAGCCTGGCGGTGGGCATCACCATGACCGACGAAATGGAGGATTTTCTGCTGCCGCCCTTCCGCGATGCACTGGTGGCCGAAGGCTTCCGCATCCCGGTCATGCGCGTGGATGCGCGCTCGGCCACCCAGATCACCTTCCTGGTGAAATCGCTGCTGTCCTATCGCTACACCTCGGCTCACAGCTGATCGGCAGCGCCTGGCGCGCGTACCTGCGTGATCGACACGCAGGACAAAACAAGGAATCCGGTCACGACGGTGCCTGAAAGGGCGTCACGCGGGGGATGCCGCCTCTAGGGTGGCGGCGACGCGTCCATCTTCCTTGATGCCAGACACGCGACGCGAACGTCATACATTCGAGCGCTTTGCCTGACTTGTTCAGTATGGCGCGCGATCAAAAGCCAGGACATCGGGACGTTCCCGACATCGCGCAGGACATACCCGTGATATCGCGTCGGCAATAGCGGTGGCGATGGGCAGCCAAGCCGTCGCGGCACCATGCGGCTTACGCGCGTAGTTGGGTGCCTGGCTGCCAAGCGGCGCACCCATCTGTGGTGACCGCACACCGCGTAGTCAGTAGCTAGCGACTGTCTTGCTGCTGCTGTTGCACGGCAACTCGTCGAACAGGCAGACATCAAGCGATCTCGACACGCGCTTCGGCGCACGGCAGCGTCACTGCCCGCGGCGGCAACCTGACGTGCCAGAATCGATAACTGCAGCGCGCCGCAAAGACGCTGCCGCAGTACTGACCTATCGCCACGATCGGATAAAGTAGCGCGATGACAATCGAACTGAAGCCCGGCGGCTTGTTGATCGCGATCGAAGGCATCGACGGCGCCGGCAAGACCACCCTCGCCCGCAGCCTGGCCACCACACTGGAAGCGGCCGGCGCCCGCGTCGTACTGAGCAAGGAGCCGACCAACGGCGCCTGGGGCACCCAGTTGCGTCAGTCCGCCGCCACCGGCCGCCTGAGCGCGGACGAAGAAGCCGAGCTGCTGATCCGCGACCGCCAGGAGCATGTGGACACCCTCATCGCGCCCGCATTGGCACGCGGCGACATCGTGATCCTGGACCGCTACTTTCCGTCGATGGTTGCCTACCAGGGCGCCGCCGGCCTGCCGCTGGACGCGCTGCTGGAACGCAACGCCTTCGCACCGCGCCCGGACGTGCTGCTGCTGCTCGACCTGCCACCGCCCACCGGCCTGGCGCGCATCCGCGCCCGCGGCGACGCCCCCAACCACTTCGAAACCCAGGACAACCTGGAACGCTGCCGCGCCATCTTCGCGCAGCTGCAATTGCCGGGAAAACACGTCGTCGACGCCAGTGCCGATGCAGACAGCGTGCTACGCCAGGCCCACACCATCGTCGTGGCAGCACTGGCCGAACGGCTGAGCGGCGACGCCGAACACGCCGACACAGACAAGGCCGCCCTGGAACTGCTATCGGCCGGTCGCCCAGCCTGATCTGCTGCGCGTGCTTACGCGCAGGCAACAACAAACTGCGCAATACGATTTGCGCGCAACGCGCAACTTCTCTAAAGCCCCTCTCCCCGCGGGAGAGGGGTTAGGGTGAGGGTACGGCCAGCCACAATTCCCGACGAAACCGCTCCTTCACCAAGCGCTTCGCCTCATAAAGGAATCAATATTCCGATAGAGGATGTCGAGTTGGCCCGTACAACCACCGTGCGTGGCAATCGGCTGCAGTGGAAATGCCAGGCACAGAAAACGCCACCAAACGACAGCACGGCCAGAACAGGTGTGTGCACGAACTTGTGGATCGAAGATGGTGCCGGCACCCGGATTCGAACTGGGGACCTACCGCTTACAAGGCGGTTGCTCTACCAACTGAGCTATGCCGGCAAAGGCCAAGCGCATTGCGCGCCGGTGCGCATTCTAGCGCAGCGCGGAGCAATCTAGCGATCGTTGACGCGTTGCACCCGCGGCGCCCTGCAACGCAGTGGGTGCCGTCGCACTACGCACATCGATCCACCAGCGCGATTGCCCGGTGCCGCTGGGCATCAGCTGCGCGGGAAACCCCGCACTCACCAGGCTCGCCTGACGCCGCTCGGCGCGCTCGCGGCTCTGGTACTGGCCCAGCGCGACGGTGTTGTCCTCGCCTTGCGCAATCACGTAGTAGTCGCCGATGCCAGCCGCAGCGATGCGCTTGACCAACGCCTGCGCCGCGGCGCGATCGCCCACGCTGGGCAGCATCACCCGGAACGTACTGACCCCGGCGTCCTTGTCCTCGCGCACGCTGCTGCGCGTGGCTTGACTACGAATGCGTGCCAGCGCGGCATCGGCGTCGGCGCGTGCCGGATAGGGGCCCAGGCTGGCGCAGCGCTCTGGGGGAACGGGTGCGGGAGTCGGCACCGTTGGCGATGTCTTTGGTGCAGCCGCCACAGCAACCTCGGCCGGTTTTGGAGCGACCTTGGTTGTGGCCGGAATTTCGGAAGGTGTTGGCGATGTTTCAGCCACTGCGGTGGTAGCCGCAGCTGTCGAAGCGGCCGCCGCCGCTTGTTCCGTTGATGTCTGAGCTGGTGATGTCTGAGCTGGTACTGCTGCCGGTGCCGGTGCAACCGATGTTGCTGCCGGCACAGCGTCTGGAGCTGCTGTTGCTGCCTCTCCCGATATCGCAGCCGCCGCGCCTGTTGCGATGTTCGGCAACACCTCCAACCGTGCCACACCCGCCGGCTGCGCCGGAGCGGCCAACGCGGCCGGTGCCGGCTGCAGGGCCCACCACAACGCAACGCCGGCATTGAGGACGATCAAGACAACGATGAGCGCGCGTACATACATGCAATGGATTCTAAGAGTGGCCGATAACCGCTGGCGAGCGCTCGACGACTCGGCGCGAGCGGCAGTCAGCCAGTGACCCCAGTGTACGAGCGCGACATCCCGATGCCGAGCACCGGCCGCCCATCTGGCGGCTGCGCGTCTTTCAATCACCGCCCTCAGGGCGCCGACGCAGACCTCGCCCAAATCGCCAGCCCATCCAGCACCAGCGCAGCGCGGAACGTGGCATCGGGCAACAACGGCAGCAACGGTGGCGCGCCACCGCCATGCACCAGCAAGCGCACCGGTACGCCCAAACTGCGTTGCGCGTGCTGCAGGCTGCGCTCGATCAGCGCCACCGCCGCACCATCGCAACCAGACGCCAGCGCATCGTCGGTGTCGTTGGCCAGCTCCACATAATTGCCTCCGCTGGCCGGCAATTGCACCGCGCGGGCATGCAGCGCTTCGCGCATGGTGGTCGGCGAGGCGGCGATGCGCCCGCCATGATGCTGCCCATCGGCCCCAAGCAGATCGATGGTCAGCGCAGTGCCCACGCCGGCCACCAGCACCGGCGCCTCGCCACGCGCGCCGAGCAGCGCCAGAAAGCGATCCACGCCGAAGCGGCTCGGGTCCGCATATGCAATCCGGATGCCGGCGCATTCGGCCGCTGTGCGCACGATCCGCACCTGATCGAAGCGCTCGTGCAGGCAGGCGAGCATCCGCTGCGTCAATGCCGGCGCAGCAACGCTGGCCACATGCGCGATGCGCCCGGTCGGCAGCGCCGACAGTGCGGCCGCATCCATCGCCTCGGCGCCATGCGGCCACGCCTGCACATCGCCGGCGCGATCTCCCTGTAGCAGGGCGTACTTGAACCGCGAATTTCCCAGATCGAACAACCACTCGCTCATGCAGGTCTCACGCTCACTTCTCCGGAGTGGAACAGGCGCACCGTCTCGCCCAATTGCACCCGCAACGCGCCGTCGGCAGCCAGACCGAGCGCAACGCCGTGATGCCGGGTGCCAACCTCTTCGACCTGTACCGCGCGGCCACACAACACGTCCAATGCCGCATAGCGACTCAGGAACGGAGCCAGCCCCTGCGCCTCGAACAGATCCAGCGCCGGCAGCAGCCCGGACAACACCGCCACCACCACGGTATCGCGCGACACCGCACGGCCCGCAAGCGTATCCAGATCTACCCACGGCTGGTCGATCGCAGCAGCCGCCGCAGCCGGCATGTGCACATTCAAGCCCAGCCCGATCACCGCACGCGCATTGCCGGCCATTTCGCCGCCACCTTCGATCAACAGGCCGCCCAGCTTGCGCTCGCGCGCCAGCAGATCGTTGGGCCACTTCAGCCCGACATCGGCAAACCCGCAACCGCGCAAGGCTTCGGCCACCGCCACACCCACCGCCAGACTCAGCCCGGCCAGCTGGCCCAACCCACCGCTGAAACGGCGCGAGGCCGATAGATAGATATGCGCACCCAGCGGCGAGGTCCATTGCCGGCCCCGACGGCCGCGCCCACCGGTCTGACGCTCGGCCAGCAGCACCGCCACGCCCTGCTCCGGCGCCGCACGCGCCAGCAAGCTGGTGTTGGTGGATTCCAGCGTCCAGGCGACATCGAGTGCAGCCAGGCCCGCCAGCGCATCGCTCGACATGGCCGCACGAATCTGCGCAGCCTCCAGCAGATCCAGCGGCGCGGCCAGGCGGTAGCCATCACCGGCCCGCCCCTCGATGTCGACCCCGGCTGCGCGCAAATTTTGAATGCGCTTCCACACTGCCGCACGGGTCAACCCGGCATCGCGCGCCAGCGCATCGCCGGATAGCCGGCCGCTCGCAAGTTTGGCCAGCAACGCGCGGTCATCCACGGCAAGGTCCCCAAATCGATCCGCGAAAGTATGCGCCAAGCCCACCCGGGCGCCCAGCACGGCTTGCGTGAGGGAGTGAAAAGCGCGTTATGATCGCCAACTGACGCCGCTTGCCCTGGATGTGGACGATGCGCCGAATCACGGTTTGCCTGCTCCTGTTATTGGCTCCGCTTGCCGCGCTGGCATCGGACCAACTGGTCGATGGCGACCATGAGAGCTGCGTCAGCACCAATTCGGCTGCGCGCGGCAGGACGCCCAATGGCGAGGCCGCTGCACCGGCACGCGCTCCCGCGCACAAGCCCACGCCGGCCACCGGCGGCGGCGGTAGCGATGGCGAGGCTCTGTTCCCACGCATGCGCACGATGCCGCGCTGGCACAGTTTTCTGCCGGGCATGTTCCGCTGATCCAGTGGTTGTCGCGCTGGCTGCGCCGGCCGCCCCTCGATATTCCTGATGCGTTGTGGCTACCGGTCTGCAGCGGCTGCGCCTGGGTCGCCGCGCTCGATCCGCCCCGCCAGCACCGTCTGCGCACCCTGGCCGCGCAGTTCCTGCAGCAAAAAACCATTTCCCCGGTCGATGGGTTGCAACTGCATGCGCACGATCATGTGCTGCTGGCGGCCACCTGCTGCCTGCCGCTGCTGGAAATCGGTGCAGTGGGCTGGCGCGGCTGGTCGCAACTGATCGTCTACCCGGACGCGTTCCGCGTGCAGCGCACGCATCTGGATGCGGCAGGGGTGATGCATGCCTGGGACGACACCCTGATCGGCGAATCCTGGGAGCAAGGCCCGCTGATCGTCAGCTGGGCCGACGTGCAAGCCGACCTGGACGACCCGCAGGCCGGCTTCAACGTGATCGTGCACGAGATGGCGCACAAGCTCGATGCACTCGATGGCGCCCTCGACGGCACACCACCGCTGCCGCGCTATGCACAGCGCGCCTGGGCACGCGATTTCCAGCAGGCCTTCGATGCGTTTTGCCAACGCGTGGATGCAGGCGAAGACACCGAGATCGATCCGTATGCCGCCGAGGCACCGGAAGAATTCTTCGCTGTGGTCAGCGAATATCACTTCTCGGCACCGCAAGTGGTCGCGCGCGTCATGCCGGATGTCGCCGCGCAGTTGACGCGTTTTTACGGGCCTTCGCCGTTTGCTTCTTCAGCGCAGCGCTGAGAATGTGGTGGCATAAACACGTTGCTTGCGATGGTTGTCATGCAACCGCTTCGCGCGCGTTGCCCGCACACGCTTGGCCGAATTGAAAACAACGCTGCGCAATGTCGTGCAGGTGCCCGCTCGACACTGCTGATTTCAACAGCACGCTGCAACGCACTCACACCAGCCCAAGATCGCGCGGCCTGGCACCGGGAAACACCCGCTCCAACTGCGCTGGCGACAGCCCCCACAATCGACTCAATAGACCGCCGAACAGACTGCGGTAATTGGTAAGCACCGGGTAATCACGATTCTGCAGCAGCTGCGTTTGTTCGACCGAGACCTGTTCGCCAGCGATACGACCACCCTGCACGCCGCCACCCAGCACCCAATACGTGGTGCCGTGCCCATGATCGGTGCCTTTGCTGCCGTTCTCACGAAAGGTGCGGCCAAACTCGGAGAGCACCACCACCACGGTGTCCTTCCATGCCGGCCCCAAGGCATCGGCGTATGCCGCCAGCCCTTCGCCGAGATTACGCAGATTATTGGCCAACCCACCTTCGACACTGCCCTGGTTGGCATGCGTATCCCAGCCGCCGACATCGACGAATCCCAGCCGGTACTGATGGCGCATCAGGCTCGCCATGCGCCGGGTTTCGTCGGCGAAGGTGCGCGCACTGGCAGCGCCGCGGCCGGCCTGCTCCATCTCTTCGCGCAGCTGCGCGGTCACCTGCTGACGCAACGCCAGACCTTCGCGCGCGGCTGCCGCAAGCGGCGTTGCGTCGTACATCTGCGACAGGATCTGCGCCTGCCGCGCATCCAGACCGCCTTTGCCGATCCCACGCAACGACACATTGGGCAAATCGCCGCCGCCTTGAAACGTCAGCGGCAGCGAATCGGTAAACGCAATCGCCGGCACCCCGCTGAGCACGCCCGACAAGCGCGCCATGAAACCGGACCGATAATCGCGGCGCTGCCTGCCGGCCTGGCCGGATTCGATATCGTCCTGGGTTTCGAAGTGGCTGCGCGACAGATCGTCGGTGCCGGCAAACGGCACGAAGGCCAGCTGCTTGCGTTGCCACAGCGGCAACAGCGCATCGCGCATCACCGGGTTGAGACCCCATTGCGCATCCAACGCAACGGCGCTCTTTGGATTGGCAGCATCCGGACGCGCAATCGCCAGGGTCGGCCGCACCTGATAATAAAAATCGCTGGCGTGCGGCACCAGCAGATTATTGCTGTCGTAGCCACCACGCAGAAACACCACCAGCATGCGCGCACTGTCGCGTGGCGCGGCAAACAGACGACCGGACCACGGCAGACTCGCGGCCGCTGCAGAGGCAAGCAGAAATTGACGTCGTTGCATGGTGCACTCCTGCGGCGATAACCGTTCGGCGATTGTTGAATCAGCAGTCGTTGAATCAGCGGCCGCTAGATCAGCGATAGTTGAAGTCCGGCGATGACAGCAAAAACCCGTTCCACTCCGCCGGCGAACGCGCCTGGCTCAACGCCTCACGCGTGCCGCTGGAAAGCGACGGCGCAACCCAGCGATACGATAGACGCGTATCGATCTGCGTCAGCGCAGGAATTGGCGTGTCGTTATCGCCATCGAAGCGAAACAGTTGCTTGGGTCCTGCGCCCAGCGAACGCGCCACTTCGAAGCGTCGCGCCAGTTGCCCGGAGCTGGTCCACGCCTGCGATTGCAGCGACCATCCATCGGGGGTGATGCGCCCGAACACCGGCTCGCCGAGTTGCTGCACCCAGCTCACCATCGGCGCGGCGTTGACCACCGGTTGATCCTCATACGCCAGCCGCATGGCCGACACCACAAACCGATTCGGATCCTTGAACTTGCGCGGTTGCGCCTGCGCAAATTCCGGCGCGTCCAGCATGGCCTGCATCACCTTGGCGATATCGCCATCGCTGCGTTGAAAGGTCTTTGCCATGCGCGAGACCAGTGCGGCCGGTGGCTTGTCGCTGACGAAATACTCGGCCAGGCGCTGCGACACAAACTGCGCGCACGCCGGTTGCCGTACCAACAGCTGCACTGCACGTTCGATCTCATCCAGACCGCCAGCGGCGATGCGCTGGCCCAGCAAGGTCTTGTCGCCGGGTTGATGGCGCGCAGGATTGAATTCGAACAGGCCCTTGCGCACCACCTGCGCCTGCCCCGTTGTTGCAGCAGTTGGTACTGGCGGCGCGCCTTCGGCCTTGATCGGCACCAGACCGGCGCCGGTCAGTATCAGCGCCAGTTGCTGCACATCCTGCTGGCTGTAGCCGCCATGCACGCCCAGCGTGTGCAACTCCATCAATTCGCGCGCGTAGTTTTCGTTGACCTTGCCTTTGGCATTCTTGGCGTTATCCAGATATTCCAGCATCGCCGGGCTTTCCAGCGTCGCCATCACCAGGTCGGCGAACTTGCCGGTGGCGTGCGGACGAATCGCGTTTTCCATGTAGTCGGCCGCCATCCATTTCACGCGCCCCTTGTCGGCGTACACGCTGAAGTGATTGAGCCAGAACCACACCAACTGCTCGCGCAGCTGCGCCGGCGCATACACCGCACGCAGCAATTGCGCCTGACGCGCCTGGGTCAGCATCTGACCGCCACGCGCCTGCCAGGCCTTGCGCAAGGCAGCCTTCTCATCGCCATCGGGCAGCGTTTGCAGACGGATCTTGTCGGCCTCGTATTGCGTCAGCAAGGTCACCAATGGCGTGTGCAGCGCATCGAACTGCTGCAGTTGTGCACGGATCGGCGCTGGCAATGCGGCATTGTCGCTGGCTTGCAATAGCAAGACGCCGTAGCGCTTGGGGCCGAGCCGCTGCAGCTGCGCCGCGCTATCGGCATCCACGCCGTAGGTGGCACGCTGCAACCAACGTGTCTGTGCTGGCGTCAATGGCGCTTCGGCGGCACTGCACGACAGCACGACGACGCAGCCCGCCAACAGCAACGGCACGCGCCATCTGCGCTGTCGACGTGTCCGGACGGAAAGTGCAGTGACCCACCTTGCCTGTGCAACGCGCTCGAACATGCAGTTCTCCATCGCAACGGCCTGCAACCGGCCCAGTATGGTCAAGCCAACACGTGAGGCGTTAAACGGTTGTCGGAGCGTGGCGCGACATTGGCCACGGGTTCATCCCGCAGCGCATGCCGGTCACAGTCCCGGCGGCAAGGTCACATCGAAGCGGGCGCCGCCCAGTTCCTGCGAGCGCACCACCTGCAATTCACCGCGATAGGCCTTGATCAGGTCCTGCACGATCGACATGCCGATGCCGTGGCCTTGCACGCGTTCGTCGCCGCGCACGCCACGTTGCAGAATCTTGGCCACATCTTCCGGCGCGATGCCGGGGCCATCGTCTTCCACCGACAGGATCAATCCGGCGCGGCGGCTCCCGGTGGTGGGACCTGGCTGCGCAGTCAACAGCACGCGGCTGCGCGCCCACTTGAAGCCGTTTTCCAGCAGATTGCCAAGCAGCTCCTGCAGATCGCCCGGCTCACCATGAAAACGCGCTTCGGGCGAAATATCGAATTCGCACAGCACGCCTTTGATCGAATACACCTTCTCCAGCCCGCGCACGATTTCTTCGGCGGTCGACTCGATCGGCAACGGCGCGGCAAACAGCTTGTGCCCGCTGGAAGCCGCACGGGCGAGTTGGTAAGACACCAAGTCGTTCATGCGCCGCAGCTGCACGTCCATTTCCTCGTGCAGATCGCGCTCGGACTGACCGCTGTCCAGTTGGGTGCGCAACACGGCAATCGGCGTCTTGAGGCTGTGTGCCAGATCGGCAAGCGTATTGCGCTGACGATCCAGGTTGTCGCGCTCGCTTTCGATAAAGGCGTTGATGCTTTCGGTCAGCGGCTCGAGTTCGCGCGGATGCTGCTCGCTCATGCGCTGAATTTCCCCGCGCTGCACCTTGGTCAACTCGTTGATGACCCGCCGCAGCGGTCGCAGGCTCCACTGCAGAATGAAGGCCTGCAGCACCAACAGCACAACGCCGGCACTACCGAGATAGAACCATACCGCGCCACGGAACACGCGCAATTGCGCGCCCATCGAGCGCGCGTCTTCCATCACATAGATGGTGTACGGAATCTCGCCGCCGTGTTCGCGTTCGACATAGCTCACGCCCAGGCCATAGCGGTACAGCTCGCCCAGACTGCCGTCGATCTGGGTCATCTCCAGCGGGCCGATGAACTCTTCCTGGCGCGGCTCAAGCATGCGCCCGTGCGGAATGTTGGGGCCCTCGGCCGACATCGACGTCCAGCTCTCATCCGGGCGCACGACTTCGACATACAGACCGCCGCCGGGCACGTCGAAACGCGGATCCGGCGGTTGGCCGCCGATGTACAGCGAGCCATCGCGGACGAAATCGATATTGGCGGCATACGCCGAGGCGTAGTTCTTCAGCCGCTCGCGCAGATTCTTTTCGGCAGTGTCGGCAAACGCCACATCCAGCGCGTAGCCTGCCAGCGCCAGGAAGGCCACCAGACTGAGGCTGGCAGCCAAGAGCTGGCGGGCCTGCAGGGAGCGCGGCCGCCAGCGTTTGTACCACTTGGAGCGCACCGACACCCTATCTTCCTGTTTGCCGACGCGCGGACTCAGCCTTCGGTACGCGGGATGGCGAAGCGGTAGCCACGACCACGCACGGTCTCGATCGGCTTGAGCTCACCGTCGGGATCGAGCTTCTTGCGCAGGCGGCCGATAAACACTTCCAGCACGTTCGAATCGCGATCGAAATCCTGCTGATAGATGTGTTCGGTCAAATCGGCCTTGGAGACCAGTTCGCCGGCATGCATCATCAGGTACTCGAGCACCTTGTACTCGTAGCTGGTCAGATCGACATTTGCGCCGTTGACGCTCACCGTCTGCGCTGCCAGATCCAAAGCGACCGGGCCGCACTCCAGGGTCGGCTTGCTCCAGCCTGCCGCGCGCCGCAGCAATGCATTGACGCGCGCCAGCAGCTCTTCGACATGGAACGGCTTGACCAGGTAATCGTCGGCGCCCTGCTTGAGGCCTTCGACCTTATCCTGCCAGCTCGAACGCGCGGTCAGGATCAGCACCGGGAATTTCTTGCCCTCATCGCGCAACGCCTTGATCAGCTCCATGCCCGACATCTTGGGCAGGCCAAGGTCGATGATGCCGACGTCGAACGGCACTTCGCGGCCCATGTACAGACCTTCTTCGCCATCTTGTGCAGCGTCGACAGCAAAGCCTTCACGCTTCAGGCGCGCGGCAAGTGTCTCGCGCAGCGGAGCTTCGTCTTCGACCAAAAGGATACGCATGCACTCTCCCTAGTTACGTTGTCGGCGGGTGCCGGGGAATTTATGAGACTGAACGCAGAACTATCTACGTTTACTGGTTATCGTCGCGTGGTGGCGCATCTGGCGGCGCCGGGCGACGCGGCGGCGGGGGCTGCATCTGTTCCGATTCGTACACGGTGTGCACGCGCCCGTCCAACATGTACTTGACCCGATTGAGATTGCCACCGTCGAACGGCACACGTTCGGCGCTGAGGATCTGTCCACCGGTGGACCGCTGCACCTGCCGAATGGTGTCCGACAGCGTGCGCCCGTTGCCGCGGGCTGAGGGCGGCAACGCCTCACGGCCCGAATGCCCCATCGGATATCCCTGACACCATGCCGACGGCGCTGCCGTGGCGACCCAAAGGGCAACCAGAGCAATATGGCTAGCGCGGCAGAACGGCTGGGTCACAAACGAATCCTAGCGGGTTGTTCAGGAACATTCAAAATTCGTGAAACCGGCCATGCGTCACAGCGTGGTCGAGCCCGAGAATAGACCCAAATTCTTGATTTTGGGGGGTGAATCCGATCTGAACTTTTTAGCTTCGTGTTAACGCGGTTCAGTGAAATGAACGCCATTTAAGGCCAAAAGCCTTGCCTGCGCTCGCTCTCGCGGTCGTGGCTGCCGCGCTGTGAGCTAACAAATGCGGCCGTTCAAGAGCTGGTTCAGGCTATGCAAGTGCCGGACCACTCTCAGGCAACAACGCGCCAGGCATGCGTATCGGTGCGCTGCAATGCCTGCTCGACCAGGTCCCATCCGGCGCCGGGGCGGTGTGCGCCCTCGCTCAGCACCTGGCGGAATGCGCGTCCGCCGGGCTGCCCATGGAAGAGTCCCAGGACATGTCGGGTGATGTGCTTCAGCGCGAGCCCTTGCTCCAGCTGGGACTCTACATAGGGCTGCAGCGCGCGTAGCAATGCCTCGCGCGATTGTTCCGGGCGCTGATTCAGTGCCGCGTCCAGGCAGTGCAGCACGTAAGGGTCGTGGTAGGCCGCACGGCCGAGCATGACGCCGTCGGTGTGTTGCAGGTGTTCCAGCGCGGTGTCCACCGCAGCGATGCCACCGTTGATAACCACCGGCAGTTGGGGGCGCTCCTGCTTGAGGCGATAGGCCCAGTCGTAGCGCAGCGGCGGCACCTCGCGGTTTTCCTTGGGCGACAAGCCCTTGAGCCAGGCGTTGCGCGCATGCACCACCACCATGGCAGCGCCGGCCGCGACGACTTGATCGACAAAACTGGCGAACACCAGATAGTCGTCATCGTCGTCCACGCCCAGGCGACACTTGATCGTGACCGGCAGCGTGGTTGCTGCGCACATGGCGGCAACGCACTCGGCCACCAGCGCCGGCTCGCGCATCAGGCAGGCGCCAAAACGCCCGGCCTGCACGCGATCGGAGGGGCAGCCGCAATTGAGGTTGATCTCGTCATAGCCCCACTCCTGCGCGATCGCTGCAGCCTGCGCGAGCAGGGCCGGTTCACTGCCGCCCAGTTGCAGCGCCAGCGGATGTTCGACCGGATCGAAGCCGATCAGCCGCGTGCGATCTCCATGGATCACCGCGTTGGCGTGCACCATCTCGGTATACAGCCGCGCGGAGGGCGCCAGCAGGCGATGGAAGACCCGGCAATGGCGGTCGGTCCAGTCCATCATCGGGGCGACGGACAGACGCAAGGAGGCGGTGTAGCGATCGGCGGGAGCGGTCATCGACAAGGTGGCCGCAGTCAGCGGCCATCGGAATGCAGAGCAGGATCAACAGCTTACACGGGCACCGATGAATCTGCCGCAGCGCATGTGCCATGCCGAAGTTCTTGGCTGTCAGATCTTGCTGAAGGATCAGCTGTTCGCAGCGTCATGCGATCGACAGCGTATCGACAGGCGAAATTTGAACAAGATGCGGGTGCTAGAACAAGATGCGGGTGCTATGAATTGCACTGGATGCGCGCTTCGGCACCCAGCATCACGGCCACATCTGCCGTCGGAGCGGAGAACGACATCGCGCTAGCGCTGTTTTTGTTCTAGCTCGCCAAATCCTAGCGCTGTCGAGCGGCATCGCTATTTGCCGGCATCGCGCCGTCTCAGCGGTGGCGTGGGCCAGTTTGGCCGGCTGAGTCTGGCCGTGGGTGTAGCGGTAGCCGAGCAGGATGCTGCTGTCCCTGGCGGCGCCCGCACCTGTCGAGCGAACGAGCTGCATCATTGCTTACAAGCGGGATCTCTTGCGTCAACTGCTGGCGTCAGCGCGATTGCGCGCTTTGCCTGGACGCGAGCAACACTTACGGGTTGCGGAAACCAACGCGCTCTTCGGCAGTCAGCGGCTTGCCGAGTGCGTGGTAGGAGGCGACGAGCGTGATCAGGGCGGTGCCCAGCACGGTGTAGAAGCTCCACGAGGTAGCGAGGACATGCACCTGGCCAAACACCAGCGCCACGACGGCGGTGGCGGTGCACAGCACCATGGCGAGCAGGGACATCAGGAATGGGATGGAAGGATCGAGCTTCATGGTCCGGGGGTTCCAAGGTGGGATAGCTTCAGCATCGGCGTTGCCCGCGCTTTCTTGAACTGTTTTCTGCGGTTTTTTCCAATGAATTTCAAGCAAGTCAGCGCGCGCTCAGATTTATGTCAAAGCCTTGGCGCACAAAGGTTTCAGCGTCAGAAAACTCCTGACGTACTGGCAGAAAAATCACCACCTCCGCCAGAGTTCCAACGCACGCGCGGCAGAAAACCGGCGGGGCGACACGGGGCGGATGGTGCCGCCAAAGGGCGGCTTCGGCAGCTGCGATTGATGCGCGGATCTTTAGCCGAACATCCGGGTCATGGCCGGGTGCAGGCGACCGACGTGACAGATGTGGGACGACCGCGCGGGGCCAGCCAGCAGGTTGCCGCTCACCGCGCTTGTCACGGCACGTCTAGGTGCTGACTGGGGCCTGGGTCTGGGCCAGCCATGGCGGAGGACGCGCATGGTTGCCGATGGAAAGGCGGGATTGGAGGAGTTCGCTACCCAGACAATGGCCTGCCTGCATAAGCCATGGCAACGACACCTAGCGGGCAGTTACCGGCTTTAGCGAATCGGTTGCCGCGAGTGCAAGCACGGTGCGACAGGCATCACGACTGAGCATCGTCCAGGCCATCAACCTTCGCTACTGGAGGCAGTGCTATTCGATGCACCCTGGCGGTAGAGCCCGTCGCCGGAGCTGACGTGCATCATCGGGCCAGGTGTCTTCGTCAGGAGAACCTGACCGGCAACAGGAAAGGCGCGCTCAGCGCGCCGGCGCGGTGGCGAACTCGCCGCGTTGCAGCTTGGTCACATCGTTGCCCTGCCCGTCCTTGAGGCTGAGGTCTGCGCCTTTGGCAGCCAGATCCTTGAGGACATCGGTGCGTTGAAATAGTGCCGCGTACATGGCCGCAGTCTGGCCGGCATTGTTGCGCTGGTCCGGGGCGCAATCAGCCTGCATCAGCCGCTTGGCGATGCCCAGCTCACCCTTGAAGATGGCGCCCATCAGCGCAGTGTTGCCGCGTTTGTCCTGCGCACAGGGGTCGGCGCCGGCATTGAGCAACTGCTCCACCGCCGGGCGCTGGCCGTGATAGGCGGCCAGGATCAAGGCGGTGTAGCCCTTCTCGTCGCGAGTGTTGAGGTCGTAATGCGAGCGGATGAACTCGGCGAGCATGTCCTGCCGACCTTCGCGTGCCGCATCGAAAAAATACTCGCGCAACTGCAGCTTGATCTGCGCAGGGTTGGTGGTCGCATTCGTGGTACTGGCAGTGACAGACGCGGGTGAAGCAGCGCTGGCAACTGCAGACAAGGTGCCGAGCATCAGAAATAGCAGGGTGCGCATGTGGCTCTCCCGAAAACGAGAACGGCACCGCGGCATAGGCCGCGATGCCGTCTGGTGGATCAGTCCTGCAGGCTGGAGGCCAGCTGCTTGACGCGGGCCAGGTCACCCTTGGCAACGCGGGTCACGCCGGTGCCGTACTCGGGGTCGGCCTTGTACAGGAACGACAGCATCAGATGCTTGCTCTCGGTGTCGGTGGTGGCCAGCGACTCGCCAAAACTCTGCACCAGGTCGGCACGATCCTTCTTGTTGTAGGACCGATACAACTCGCCAGCCTGCTTGAAGTTCTGCTCGCGGGTGATCTTGGCCTGCTGGGTGGTGCCCGACAGCGGCAGCTCGCTGTAACGCGCAGCGGTGTCCTGCGGACGCGGCTCCAGGCGGCTCGGCTCGTAGTTCACGCCGCTGGTGGTGTGCCCGGTGTTGGCTTCGCCGTCCTGGTTGCCGTTATTGACGGCCACACGCGGGCGGTTGACCGGCAGGCTCAGGCCGTTGGTACCGATGCGATACAGCTGCGTGTCGGCGTAGGAGAAGATACGGCCCTGCAGCAGACGGTCTTCCGACGGCTCGATACCCGGCACAAGGTTGGCCGGCGCCATCGCCACCTGCTCGGTTTCCTGGAAGAAGTTGTCCACGTTCTTGTTCAAGACCATCTGGCCGACCTTCTGCTCTGGCACATCCGGCCAGATCTTGGTGGCATCCAGCGGATCGAAATCGAGCTTGGCCAGGTCTTCCGGCTTGAGCACCTGCACGTACAGGTCCCACTTCGGGAAGTCGCCCTTCTTGATCGCACCGACCAGATCGTTGGTCAGGTGGCTGTAGTCCTTGGACTGGACGGCAGCGACCTGCTTGGGATCGAGGTTCTTGATGCCTTGCAGCGTCTTCCAATGGAACTTGACGTAATGCACTTCGCCTTGGGCATTGACCAGCTTGTAGGCGTGCACGCCGTTGCCATCCATGAAGCGATAGCCGGCGGGCGTGCCTTCGTTGGAATAAAGCAGCGTCAGCGTGCGCGTGCTTTCGGGCACGTGCGAGAAGAAATCGAAACGACGCGAATCGTCATCCAGGTTGGTGCGCGGGTCCGGCTTGAACGCGTGGACCATGTCGGGGAACTTGATCGCATCGCGAATGAAGAAGGTGGGGAAGTTGTTGCCGACCAGATCCCAGTTGCCTTCGCTGGTATAGAACTTGGTGGCGAAACCATGAGGGTCGCGCAACGTTTCCGGCGAATGGTTGCCGTGCACCACCGAGGAGAAGCGCACGAACACCGGGGTCTTTTCGCCGGCGCTGAACACCTTGGCCTTGGTCAGGCTGGACAGATCGACGGTGGCGGTGAACTCGCCTTTGACGCCCGTGCCGCGGGCATGCACCACACGCTCCGGGATGCGCTCGCGATCGAAGCGCTGCAGCTTCTGGATCAGCTGCACGTCCTGCAGCAAGACCGGGCCGGTTGGGCCGGCCGTCTGGGAATTCTGGTTGTCACCGACCTTGGCGCCATTGTCGCGGGTCAGAACGGATTGGGCGAAGACCGGCGGGGCGATCAGTGTGGGGGCTAGCAGGGCTAGCACCATGAGGGATCCAGGGCGCATGGCGTCAGCTCGTTTGAAGGAACTGAATCATGGCCAGCAGGCCGAAGTGTGAGAAGTCGTTAGTTATGATCGCAGCGATAGGCGAACATGATGATGACTGTGTAGCGTGATATGCATCGCCAAATATGCGGGCACCAGGTTGCAGATAACGGCATTGCCAATCTGATGCGTGAACTGACGAACTTCGTATTGCGTCACGCAAGCGCGCATGACGCTTCAAGCAATGCTGCGTCGCAAGGTTCGATCAGCCACTCAACCAATCACCCGCTTGAACGGCGGCAGTGCGTCGATGATGCGTTTTCCGTAGCGACGCGTGAGCAGGCGCGAATCGAGAATGATCACGCGGCCGTGGTCGTTGGAACTGCGGATCAAGCGGCCGGCGAACTGCGTGAGTGTGCGTAGCGCGTGCGGGATGGCGATCAGGTTGAAGGCGTTGTGGCCGCGGCTTTCCAGCCATTCGCTCAGGGTGGAGGTCTGCGGGTCGGTCGGCACCGCGAACGGCACCTGGGTGATGACCACCGTGGTGCAGGCATCGCCGGGCAGATCCAGGCCTTCGCCGAACGAGTTCAAACCGAACAGCACCGAGCCCTCGCCGGCGGCAATGCGGCGCATGTGTTCGGTGATCAGTTGCGACTTGTTGCCCTCGCCCTGCACCAACACGCGGTTGCGCTGCGCCAGCGGCATCAGGTCGGCGACCTTTTCCATCTTCCAGCGCGAGGTGAACAGCACGATGCTGCCCTTGGCGGTCCAATCGAGTTCGCGCACCAGATAACGCGCGACTTCCTTCGGGTGGCCTTCGCGATCGTCGGGGGTAACCGGGAAATTGGGCACGATCAGTTCGGCCTGGTTGGGCAGATCGAACGGCGAGGCCAGCGACGCCATTTCGGCGTGATCGGGCAAGCCGTTGTCGATGGCGAAGGATTGAAAATCGCCGCCGCCGGTGAGCGTGGCCGAGGTCATCACCACCGAATCCACTTCGTTCCAGATCATCGTGCGCAGCACCTGCGCGGCCGACACCGGCGAGCAATGGCAGATCAGATCGCCATCGCGCGACAAGGTGATCCAACGCGCCATCGGCGGCTGGCCTTCCTTGTCTTCGCGTCGCCAACCGCTCCACAGATTGTGTTGCTGCTCGGCCATTTCCAAGGCCATACCGAGACTGCGCTGCAGGCGTTCGCGTGCGGAATCGTCCTGCTTTCCCTTGGCGATCGCACTGTGTGCGGCATGCACCCAATTGAACAGCGCGCGGGTTTCTTCGCCGAGTTCTTCGATCGCCGGGCCCCACTGCGGCGGCAACTTGCCGTTGGCCGCGCGCCACAACGGGTCGCGCTCGCCGGGTTCGGGCTTCCACACGTGTTCGACTTCGGTGTGGAAGGCCTTGAGCAATTTGGAAACGCGCGCGGCGACCTCGATCGCTTCGTTGGGCAGCAGGTTGCCGATCTTGTCCTTGTCCACCGCGCGGTATGCGGCGGCGATGAGAATCTGCAACCGGCCGGTGCGCCTGGCCATTTCGTCCAATGGCAGATTGGCCGCGCCCTGGTCGATTGCCACGCCGGCGATGTGATGGCCTTCGTCGAGCACCAGCAGCATATCGGCGGGCGGGGCGATCAACGGCTGGCCGTTTTCGGCATCGCCCAGCGACAGCGAAGACAGCAGCAAGGCATGGTTGGTGACCACGATCTGCGCTTCGCGCACGTCGGTGCGCGCCTTGAGCACCGGGCACTGCGCGGCGTAGCTGCAACGGCGGCCCGCACAACCGGAGGCCGGCGTGGTGATGCGCATGCGCAGCGGTACCGAGACCTGTTCGGGCGCGTCATCCAGGTCGCCGTTCCAGGTGCGCGCGGCGTAGGCCTTGGCCAGACGTTTGGCCAGGTCGGCATCGACGGGACTGAGCGGGCGGTCGTAGAGCGCCTGCTCGTCTTCGAACATGGCGTTCTGGCTGGTGTCGCCTTCGAGTTCAGCCGCATTCCGGGTGCACAGATAGCGCGTGCGGCCCTTGGCCAGTGCCACGGTCGCTTCCAGCCCGGTGGCCTTGAGGAAGGCCGGGATGTCGCGCTCCACCAGCTGCGATTGCAGCGCCACGGTGCCGGTGCTGATCACCAGCTTTTTCTTGGTGGCCAGGGCGATCGGCACGCCGGCAGTGAGATAGCCCAGGCTCTTGCCGACGCCGGTGGGTGCCTCGGCAATGCCGATGCCGCCGGAAGTGGCAAGTGCGCGCGAGACCAGGCCGATCATCTGACTCTGCGCCCGCCGCGTGGCGAAGCCGGGCGTGTTGGCCTGCAGCTTGGCGTAAGCCTCGCGGATGCTGGCCTTGACCGGATCGGTCAGGCTGCGCTGGGGAGGGACGGGCGCCGACGGCGCGGCCGGTGGGGCGACTTCACTCATCGCGCTATTTTCGCACGGACCGGCGCAGCGGCTGCGACCGGCGTGCGGAACAACTGAACGCGGTTGTCTTTACCTAAGAGTGTCCATCAAAACTACTGCGCAGTTTTGTTCGCCACTCTAGGTACGTCGCGGCCAGGCGTAGCGCGCCCACACCACGCCGATCACCACCATCGCCAGGCCCATGACCAGCATGCCGGCGCCCACACCGGTCGGCCCGAAACGTTCGTACAAGCTGCCGCCCCGGTTGACCGCCGCCAGGTTGTCTGGATACAGCAGCGTCCACATGCCTTGGCCACTGCTGACCAGGCCGACCACGGTCAGCCCCAGGGCCTTGATCGGAATCATGGCCGCTCGCTGGCTGCGGGCGGTGAGCGTTGCAGGCTGAGCGCCAGCGTCCACACCAGCACGCCGATGCCCACGGCCTGCACGGCCATCAGCACGAAATGTGCGACACCGACCACCATGCTGATCTGGCGCACATTGCCTTGTTGCAGCAACAGCATCGGAATGGCCTGAAAGGCGACTTCGGCCAGCAAACAGCCCAGCAGCACCCACAGCGCGGCCAGCCCGGCGCGCCGCAGCGATCCGCGTTGGGCACGCCACAGCAGCACCAGCCCCAACAGCAAGGCGATCAACAGCGGCACGCGCGACAGCAGGCTGGTGACCAGGGTCAGCAGGATATCGGTGGCGGTCACGCTGCCCACCTCAATCGGCGCTGATCAGGACGGCAGCGCGTGCGCGCAGCGCGGCGTAGACCGGGTTTGTGTCCGGGCGCACGCCGTGCCACAGCGCGAAGCTTTCGGCAGCCTGCTCGACCAGCATGCCCAGGCCGTCGATGGCGTAGCGGCATTGCGCCGCACGTGCCCAGGCCAGGAAGGCGATGGCGGTTTCGCCATAGTTGAGATCGACCGCTGCGGTGAGGCTGTTGACCAGCCCCAACGGCAGCGAGAACGCACCAGCGTCGCGATCGCGCCCGGCGGCCGTGGCATTGACGATCAGCTCGAAGTCGCCCAGATCGCGCAGGTCTTCGATATAGCGCGACATCACCCGCGCCGGTTCGCCCAGCGCATCGCACAGCGCATCGGCGCGCTCGGGCGAGCGATTGACCACCACCATTTCGGTGATGCCCGCTTCCAGCAATGCCGGCGCCACGCCGCGTGCGGCGCCACCGGCGCCCAGCAGCAACACGCGACGACCGCGCAGATCCAGCCCGTGGCGGTCGGTGAGATCGCGCACCAGGCCGGCGCCGTCGGTGTTGTCGCCCTGCCACTGGCCGTCGTTGCGCACCAGCGTGTTGACCGCGCCAGCCAGCCGCGCGCGGTCGCTCAGGCTGGCCGACAACGCACAGGCGGCCTCTTTCAGCGGCAGCGTGACGTTGGCGCCCTTGCCGCCTGCCTCGGCGAAGCGCTCCAGCGCGGCGGTGAACTCCTCCGGCGGCGCGTCGATGGCGGTGTAGTCCAGCGCGATGCCGGTCTGCTTCCCGAAGTCGGCGTGGATGGCCGGCGACAGCGAATGGGCGACGGGGTGACCGAACACGGCATAACGGGATACGGGCATGAAACGTTCTCTGGTTGACTAGACTGTGCGCGACTTTAGGCAGGAACACCGCATGCAATACCGATGGACGCTGCTCGCGCTGGCGGCAAGTTTACTCTTCGTCCCGGCTGCGTCGGGGCTTGCCGAGTTCGGCATCGAAGGCATGGGCGTGGTCTCCACGCCGGCCAACGAAGCACGTGCCACGTTGAGCCCGGACGGCCAGCGCATCGTCTGGGCCAGCGACCGCGCCGGGGGTGCCGGCGGCTGGGATCTGTGGCAGGCCCAACTGAGCGGCGGGCGTTGGCAGAGCGCGCAGCCGCTGCCGATCAACACCGCGCAGGACGAGACCTCGCCATTGTTCAGTGCCGATGGCCGCTGGCTGCTGTTCGCCTCCACCCGGCCCGGCGGTGCCGGTGGCGCGGATCTGTATCGCGCGCCGGTGGATGCGCAGGGCGGGATCGGTGCAGTGCAATCGCTGGGCGCGGCGGTCAACAGCCGGGGCAACGAGCGTTCCCCGACGCTGTCGCTGGACGGCACGCGCCTGCTTTTCGCCAGCGATGGGCACGGCGGCGCCGGTGGCATGGACGTGTTCGTGGCACGTTGGGACGGGCAGGCCTTCGTTGCACCGGTGCCGTTGAGCGACATCAACAGCGCTGCCGATGAGCTGGATGCGGCCTGGCTCGGCGATGGGCGCGGGCTGGTGTGGGCGCGCGGGCAGACAGATGGGCCCAGCCAGTTAATGCTGGCGACGTGCAAGAACGGGCATTACGGCGCGGGCCAGGCGTTGCCGCTGTCGTTCAACGGTCCGCAGGAACGCACCTTCGGGGCGGTGGTGGATGTGGCCAAGCCGGGCGAGTTGCTGTTAACCGGCAGCGCGCGTGCACCGCGTGCCGGGCAACTGGATATCTACCGGATGAAGGCGCCGGTGGTGGATGGGGATGCGAGTTGCCGTTGAGGGTGCATGGATGCGCGAAGTCAGACTGAGAGCGGCTGACAAAACTTACGTCACGCCGGTCCGTTGCAGGGTGGCTGAGCTGCGGCTTTGCTACGGATTTGCGGCAGTGTCCTTGCCGGCCTGGCATCGCTGGGCACACCGCAAGTAAGGAGTGTTTAGACAATGCAGATCGATCATTTGTAGAGCCAATGATCTTCGACTTGGCTGCAGGGTCCTTGCCCGCCCACCGTCGCGGGACACGCCGCAAGTACGTCCGTGTAGGACCTTACGCGGCATCCATGCCGCGTAAGGTCCCGCGACGGTGGGCAGGCAAGGACCAGTCGAGATAGTCGGTACGCATGGTTGCAAGCAAGGCATGGTGTGTTGTTTGGATAACGCTGCGGCCGATTAACTTCGCAACGCAAAACGCAACGCGATCAACAGGTAGGCCTTCATCAAACTACCGACCAACTCTCTGGTGCGGTGTCCTCACCGATTGCGGGACCGTGTGGCGGCATGGATGCCGCCACCGAGCCTACACGGACGTACTTGCGGCGTGTCCCGCGAGCGGTGAGGGCATCGCGCCCTCGACCATCCAGGCTTTTGATGTGTTGTCGGCCCCTCCAAGGCTTCGATGCAATAGTCATGACCACGCTCAATACACATCGCGCCGATAACGCCCCGCTGCGGTCAACGACTCCAATCGCGTCTCACCCAGGATCTCGCGCAGCGCGGCATCGACTTCGCGCGCCATGCTGTCCAGGCTGCCGCAGACGTACATCACTGCGCCGCGATCGATCCAGTGGCGTAGTGCATCGCCGGCTTCGCGCAGATGATGCTGCACATAGCGCTTGTGCGCCTGGTCGCGCGAGAACACCCAATCCAGTTGCTGCAGATGACCACTGCGCTGCCAGGCCTGCAGTTCGTCGGCAAACAGCCGGTCGTGCGCAGCATGACGTTCGCCGAACAGCAACCAATGTCCGTGCACCCCGGCCAGTTCGGCTTCACGCAACAAGCTGCGCAAGCCGGCGATGCCGGTGCCGTTACCGATCAACACCATCGGCGCGTGTTCGACACGATGGAAACCGGGATTGGTGCGCAGACGCGCATGCACTGGCAAGCCCACAGGCGCATGGCAGATCAGCCAACCCGAGCCCAGACCGGGACTGCCATCGGCGCAGGTGGTCAGGCGCACGACGGCAGTTGCGGTGCCATCGGCCGGCACGCTGGCCAGCGAGTAATCGCGGGTGGGTAGCCAGGCGCAGGCATCCAGCCATATTTGTGGATCGGGCGTGGAGGCCGGCGGCGTTGCTGGCGCTTCCGGCAACACGCGCTCGGCGGCGGCCTGATGCAGCGGCAGTAGCTGCGCGTCGACGTGCACCAACGCGTCGAGCTGCAACCCCCACGCAGCCAGACAGGCGCGCACCTGCACGTCGGCGTGCGCGGGCTGCACTTCGAGGATGTCGCCAGCCTGCCAGTGCGCATCGGCCGGTGGATGCAGATCGATGCGCCAGATCGGCGCGCCTTCGCTGCCCGGGTTGAGGTGAGTGCGCGATGACAGTGTCCAGTGCATCAAGGTCGGCCGCGCCAGCGGGATTACGGCAACCGGCGCGCCGGCGATCTGCCCCAACTGCGCATGCCACTGCGCCAGGGCCTGCGGATCGGCGTTGTCCATTTCCACGGCGGGGAACAACGGCTGCGCGCCCTGCGTGTTCAACCACTGCTCGATACGTCGCGAAAACCCGCAAAACTGCGCGTATTGCCGGTCGCCCAGCGCAAGCACTGCATACGCCAGCTGCGGCAACGCCAGCCGCTGACGCAGCAACTCACGCTCGAAGCCGCGCGCGGCATCCGGCGGCTCGCCGTCGCCGAAAGTACTGACCACGAATAGCGCATGCCGGGTGCCTTGCAGGTGCTGCGCGTCCAGCTGCGCCAGCGAGCGCACCTGGACCGGCAGACCGGCGGCCTGCAAATGCCCGGCCGCCTGCCAGGCAAGGCGCTCGGCGAATCCGCTCTGACTGGCGAATCCGATCAACCACGGCTCGGCCTGCGAGGCTGCCGGTGCGCTGTGCAATACAACGCGCGCGGCGCGCAGTTCGCGCTTCTTGCGGCGGCGATCCAGGTACAGCATCCAGCCGGTGACGAAGAACACCGACATGCCAACGCTGGCCAACATCACCACGATGCGGCCCGGCAGCCCGAAGAAACTGCCCGAATGCAGCGGAAACATGCTGACCAGCAACTGCTGCCCGTACGGCAGCAATGCGTAGTCCTGGCGTTTCAACAGCGTGCCGCTGGCCGGATCGATTTCCAGATTGTCGTAAGCACGATCGTGGTCGGGATTGTCGGGCAGGAACCGCGCGCTCAGCGGTTGCCCGGCGCGAGGGGGAATACGCAGATCCAGCGCAGACGTACGCGTGGCCGGGACGGAATCCAGAGTGCGCTGCACGGCTACGAAATCCACCGTCGCCGGCCGATGATCGCGCCCGTCGCCGCGCATCGCCGGCTCGGTGCCGAGCAAGGCCACCATGCCATCGCGATACCAGGTGTAGGTCCAGGTCAGCCCGGTCAGCGCAACCAGCAGATACACCAACAGACACCAGGTGCCGAACACCGCGTGCAGGCTCCACAGAAAACTGCGCCCCTGCCGCCGCCATTCCACCGCCCACCAGGTGCGCAGACTCCACCAACGTCGCGGCCAACGCAGATACAGGCCCGATGCGCAGAAGAACAGCAGGATCAAGGTACTTGCACCGGTCACTGCCTGACCGCGCTTGCCGGCAGTCAGATGACGATGCAGATCTTCGATAAATGCAAACGCACCGCTCAACCGCGGAGCGGCGACCTTTTCGCCGGTATAGGGATCGAAATACACCCGCCCGCCACCTTTGCCGGCCAGACGTGCGGTGGACGGACGCGCGCCGGTGGGGTCGATCAGCATGCGCGTGACCGCCTGCTGCTGGTCCAGATCGAGCTTGCGCAGCAACGCGTCGATCGGCATCGGCCGCTCGCCCGCCGCATGCCGCTCGGCCAATTGCGCGATGGCCGGATTGGCCAACCGCACGATCTCGTTTTCGAAGGACATCAACGCGCCAGTCAACCCCATCACCGACAGCACCAGCCCGGCGGTGATGCCGAGCAACCAGTGCAGTTGGAACAGAACGGTCTTGAGCACGCGCGAGCAGCCTGGAGCAGTAGGCTCGCCATTGTAGATGAGAATCGTTATCGCAGTTGGCGCACGGCTGGCGGTGCCACGGCATTCGAATGCCGGCACGCCACGCTTGATTACTGCTCGATCACCACCGTCATCCGCGTGCGTGCTGGCTGCACGGGAATCAGCCCTCGCGCAACCAACGCGCCACTTGCGGGGCGAAATAGGTCAGCACGCCATCGGCGCCGGCGCGCTTGAAGGCCATCAACGCTTCCAGCACGCAGCGGCGCTCGTCCAGCCAGCCATTGGCGGCGGCGGCCTTGAGCATCGCGTACTCGCCGCTGACCTGATACGCGAAGGTCGGCACACGGAACTCTTCTTTGACCCGCCGCACCACATCCAGATACGGCATGCCCGGCTTGACCATCACCATGTCCGCACCCTCTTCCAGGTCCAGCGCGATCTCGCGCATCGCTTCGTCGCTGTTGGCCGGGTCCATCTGATAGGTGGTCTTGTCGGCCTTGCCCAGATTGCCGGCGCTGCCCACCGCATCGCGGAACGGGCCGTAGAACGCCGAGGCGTACTTGGCCGAATACGCCATGATGCGCACGTTGAGATGGTCGTCGGCATCCAGCGCGCGGCGGATCGCGCCGATGCGGCCGTCCATCATGTCCGACGGCGAAATGATGTCCACGCCCGCTTCGGCATGCGACAGCGATTGCCTGACCAGCGCCTCGACGGTGATCTCGTTGAGCACATAGCCCTTGTGATCGATGATGCCGTCCTGGCCGTGCGTGGTGTACGGATCCAGCGCCACGTCGGTCATGATGCCCAGCTCGGGGAAACGCGCTTTCAGCGCACGCACCGCACGCTGCGCCAGGCCGTCCGGGTTCCAGGCTTCGGCGGCGTCCAGACTTTTGCCGCTAGGGTCGATCACCGGGAACAGATCGATCACCGGAATACCCAGTTCCAGCGCGTTTTCCGCCTCGCGCAGCAACTCGTCCAGCGACAGGCGTTCCACGCCCGGCATCGACGCGATCGGCGCACGGCCAGGCAACTCATGCACGAACACCGGCCAGATCAAATCGTCAGTGGTCAGCGTGTTTTCGCGCATCAACCGTCGCGAAAACGCGTCATGGCGCATGCGGCGGGGACGGTAGTGGGGATGGGCCATCGTGGGCTCCTGTCAGCAGCCCACAAGTTTACGCCCGCCATTCGTCGCTGGACGCGCTGCGACGCTGTGTCGCAGCGCTCCAGCGGGTCAGATCACCCCACCGCCCAGGCCCAGGCGGATCACCCCGACCACGATCACTACGGCATTGAGGAGCAAGCCAGTCTTGGCACGCCCGCGGTTGCCGGCCGAGGTAAACAGCAGCGCGATCGCCGCGATCAGCGCGCCCACCGCCGCAAACGGAATCAGGAACCAGTTGCCCCAACCCAACAAGGGGATAAAGGCCAGAACCATCCACAGCAGCGCCACAATGCCCCACAGCAGGCTGATCAATCCCACGTGTCACCTCGTCATTCATAGAAGGCCTGAGCTTAGCGCCGCGTCCGCCAAGACGCAGTGGGCAGGTGGTCACCCTGACCAATGGCGGCTTGGCGGCAGCCTCACATGGGCATGGCTAGGGTGCGGCAAAGTCCGGCGCGATTCAGTCCGGGCGCCGGATCATCGCTGTCACTGTCGTTCAACAGGGGCTTCACCATGAACAAGCATGTCGTCATCGCCGCTGCGCTCGCCATGCTCCTGGCCGGCTGCGCCAGCAGCTCCAAGGTCATGCTGGGCCAGGCGCGCGCGCCGATCGACCCGGCGCAGGTCCAGGTGTACTCCAACGCCCCGGTCGGCTCGGTGGAGATCGCCCAGCTCGAATCCACCAGCGCCGCCGGTTTCGGCACCCAGGGCCAGACCGATGCCGCCGTCATGCGGCTGAAGCGCGAAGCCGCCAAGCTCGGCGCCAACGGCGTGGTCATTGTGGGCGTAGGCTCGGAACGCTCCGGCGGCGGCCTGTCGGTGGGCGGCGGCAGCTACGGCGGCCGCGTCGGCGGCGGGCTGGGGATCGGGATCCCGACCACGCAGAAACGCGCGGCTGGTATGGCGATCTGGGTGCCGGCGGGAGGTAATGATGCAGGCTCGCAGGTGCCCCCAAAAATACGGTGACGCCGCGGTTCAACAGCAACTTTCAGGGTGATCGCGCCAGCTGACGGTGCACACTGGCGCACCTGATGAGCCCGGCAAAATCTGAACACAGTCAGCTTTTGGCAACTCATTAAAATTATGGAAAACCGCCGTAAGTTGTGGCACCTTACGGCAGACCTGCGTTTAACCGCATACAAGGAAGATGGCCGTGGCAGGCACTTACAGAAATGATCTCTGCGTCGACGACCACGTCGGCGCGGGCATCTGTCGACGCTTCAACACTTACATGCGCTTGCTAATAGGCCAGGATCAGGAAGGTCCTGCGGGCTTGCCGCCCGTCACCACTTCTGCATTACGTCACAACCTAATGAGACACGCCATGATTGAACATGCCCGTCGTTCGCGCGCGCCGCTGTCACGCCTTGCAGCAGGCCTGCTCCTCGCCATCGCGCTCTGTGCTGGTCAAGCAAACGCACAAGTGATTACCCATGACCCGGTGACGCTGGAAAGCATTATTGCTGAATACGGAAAGGAATTGAAACGCTGGGGTGAGACTACTGCGCAGTATAAGAAAGAATACGATCACTACCAGCAACAGCTGATCAAACTGCAGAGCCTGAACCTGACTGGCTCTACGATGCAGGACAACTTCACCGAGCGTGACCTCAACTACGGGATGGAGAACGCCTGCCCCGGGGCCGGAGGCAGTGACATGGTCTCGATAGTGGGCAACGCCATCAAGTCCTCGATGCCGAACATATCACTCGATATGCAGGGTGATTTGGTCACGCAACAACTCAAGGTCTGCCAGTTGCTGGTGATGACCGACAATGCGCGTTACAACGAATCGGTACGCATGCTCAAGCGGTTGGTCCAGCGCAACCAGGACTTCCAGAACAGGGTGGAACGGCAGCGCAGAACGGTTGGCACGAGCCAGGGCGCCCTGGCAGCCAACGATAATGAAGTAGCGCGCTTCATGACGCAGAACTCCATGGATCTTGATTATTGGCAGGCCAGGGTCAAGGCGTACGACTCTTACGAAGTAGCACTCAAGAACGATCAGAAGCGGTTGGCCAAACGCGCACTCAACGGCGACAAGGGGCCAAACAAGATACTGGGCCAGCTCGTTCAGGCTGCTGCATTGAAGACGGCACTGTCGGTCGACTAAACACGTGCCGGAGAATCACGGCGCGCAATATCAGCATTATCAGCATTAACGGGAAGAATCATGGACAGCGTTTTCCAGGGGGCGATGAGCTGGTTGCGGCCGATGGCCGATACAGGCATCGGCGATTACGTTTTTTTCAAACTGATCAACGATTATCTGAATCACGAGATCGACCAATTCGGCATGCAACTGCTGAAGAATGCGATGGATTGGGTCAATATCGCAGCCATGGTGTTGGCCACGCTCTGGGTGATGGTCGTGGGTTACCGCTTGGCCACCGGGCAGTCGCGCGAGTCGGCCATGGCGGTAATGGGCAAGGCGACCAAGATCGTCTTCATCGTGATGATCGCCACCAGTCTGGGCACCAACGGCGCCCCGCTGCACAAGACGCTCACCCAGAACCTGGACAAGGAGCTGCATCAGCTGTTCACCGATGAAGAAGACACCACGTCGGCCGATGCGATCGACCAGAATCTGGCGCTGACCCAGCTCGCCTTGGCGGCGGTGGATGTGGTGCGCATCGACCCGGACGACCCGGAGTCGCTCGAGCAAAAGCGCAGCGCCATGCTGATGGCGGGCGTTGGCGCGTCCAGCCCGGCCATGGCGGCCGGTGCGATGTTGCTGCTGTTCAAGTTCACCATGGCCTTCTTGATCGGCGTCGGGCCGATCTTCGTCCTGGCGCTCATGTTCGATGCCACCAAGGACCTGTTCAAGAAATGGCTGTTCTACGTCATCGGCACGCTGTTCTCGATGTCCATGCTCTCGGTGGTCTCGGCCATCGTGCTCAAGCTCTCCTACAAGGTAGCCGCCGCGCTGTGGGCCGCAAAAGGCATCAACAGCCTGATGGGCAATGACGTGGAAGGCCTGAGCTCGCAAGCCATGCAGCAAGGCGGCATCGGTCTATTGCTGACCACTGTCATCATCACCATGCCTACCGTGGCAGCGGCGTTGTGGCAGGGCAGCATGGGGAGCTTTATGGCGTTCTCGGCGTTTGATCGGCCTACTGCAAGCTCGGCTGCGCAGGGGCAGGCTGGGGGTGGGTATATTCCGCAGCAAGGAGCAAGCAATACCTCAGTGCCACGCGACTCAACAAGCGCTCCCTCCACTGCCACTAGTCAGCAAGTCACTGGAGGACAATCTCAAGCGATACAGCAGCAAGCTCCAGGGTCTAGAGGTATAGCTTCCCAAGGAAACAACCAAGTAATTTGACCTTAGTCGAGAATAATTATGCGATTTTCTTGCTTCTTTATTTTTGCTTTAGCTTTACACGCGGATTTTTCATATGCGGAAGGCGGATGCCCCGCCGGTCAGTACCCAATTGGCGGACAAGGCGCAATTGCATGCGCACCGATGCCTCAAGGAGAAGTCGCGCCTGCACGACCTCGACCAATTGGGAAATGGATTAAAACATGGGGCGCCATTGCAATGGGGTCAATCAATTCCGTTATCAATTACGGAGTGTCCAGTGGCAAGCTCTCAAAATCTGCTGCAAAAGAGGAAGCACTTACACAGTGCTCATCACACGGAGAAACTAATTGTGAAGTCAGGCTCACCTATGAAAATCAATGTGCTGCAATATCTACTCCTGAGATAAATGGAAAGCCCTCGGGAACCATACATTTCTCTGGAAGCGCAACAATTGATGCAGCGTCCGCTGATGCCTCATCCCAATGCAGGAAGAACAACCCTCCCCGGCGCAATGCAGAATTATTTATAGCAACTGCACCGAACAAGTATTTCAAAATTTTTAGAAATTCAATAGCTGAGCCATATCAGGGAGAGAAAGCCGCGCCAGGAAAGCTTGCATTTACTGGAGCACCATCCAAACAACTTGCAAGCGATGACGCACTCTCATTATGCCGAAAAGACAACAAATATTTTAATTGCAGAGTTATCTATACAGCGTGCTCTGAACCAATTTTTGAGAAGTTCTAAGGAGATTAGAGCTGATTCTATTTTATTCAATTTTAAAATAAATCCTTCGTGAAGCTAGGAACTATAAGGCGTTCTAGCCCAATCGACATCGGCGTTGGGCCGATCTTCGTCCTGGCGCTCATGTTCGATGCCACCAAGGACCTGTTCAAGAAATGGCTGTTCTACGTCATCGGCACGCTGTTCTCGATGTCCATGCTCTCGGTGGTCTCGGCCATCGTGCTCAAGCTCTCCTACAAGGTGGCTGCAGCACTGTGGGCCGCAAAAGGCATCAACAGCCTGATGGGCAACGATGTGGAAGGCCTGAGCTCGCAAGCCATGCAGCAAGGCGGTATCGGCTTGTTGCTGACTACGGTGATTATTACCATGCCTACTGTCGCGGCTGCATTGTGGCAGGGCAGCATGGGGAGCTTTATGGCGTTCTCGGCGTTTGATCGTGCGGGATCAAGCCCGGGGCCACAGGGACAGGCGCCGGGGTCTTATCTACCGCAGCAAATCGATAGAAATAGCGGTTCCAATTCTGGAAATACGATTTCTGGGACAGGCAACCAAAATGCAAGGCAGGTTACGACCGGAAGCAGCTCAGAATTAACGCAAGTACCAGGCTCCAGAGGAAATGCAGGAAGAGGCAGCAACTTAGATGTGTAGCGTGAAATAAAGTGGCCACACTTCCATTTCTTTGAATTCAGTTACTTGTCGACTAATTATGAAAACACATATTTTGATTGCATTTACTTTTTTATTTTCTACATTCTCCGCAATGGCCGAACAAGGCTGCCCTCCGGGTGAATATCCCATAGGCGGACAAGGGGCGATGGCATGCGCGCCCCTACCTCAAAATCAAGCACAGCAAACACAATCTCGGCCTAGCGGGAAATGGATAAAAACATGGGGTGCCGTTGCGCTTGATAAGGCCGACACTGGCGCGATAGGCGCGTCAATTGGAAAAACATCTAAAAGTGATGCTCAACAAGATGCGATTAACAATTGCGTCAAAGGTGGAGGCACCGAGTGCAAAGGGTGGACCACATATGAAAATCAATGCATTGCTGTTGCAGAGCCCTATAAAGGCGAAAAATCAATTCCGGGAAGCTTGCAGTTCGTGGCAGGCCCTTCCTTAGAAAAAATCAAAGGTCAAGCATCGGAAAAATGCACATCAAAAAACAAGATGACCTGCCGAGTTTTCTACTCAGACTGCTCCGAACCAATTTTTGAAAAGTTCTAAGAGCTCCATAAATAAACCCGAAGCGTAAGTTACTTTATTGGACACATGCGCAGGCTTTATCACAGGACTAAAATCTATAAAGCACCAACCTCATTATGCGAAATCTACATATTGGAGCCCTACTCTGTTTTGCCCTATTTTTTTGACAGGGTGTAACCCCATGAATACCGCCTACGCAAAACCTAACAATACCGTGGCAGATTGGCCGTTGAAGTTTGTGCGGCATAGCTTTGGCTCAGCCTGCTACTCGACGTACGGATGCAAGATCCGCTACAACAATTTCCTGTTCATTGATGACCCGGATGACAAGCTCGAAGTGTCGTCGGCCTCATTGGGGAAAAAGTATCCTTCCAATCTTGGGGGCGGTTATCTCGGTGTTAAGAATTTTCCGCCGCCCATCGAAATTTCCTGGCGTTCAAAAGATGGTCAGGCCCACAACGCCAAAGTCGATTTGGAAGATATTTTCCATGACCGTTTGATTCGTCATAACGTCAAACGCGAGGACATCCCAGAAGGCATTTCCATCGGCGATCCTGAGATCGTATTAGAAGTTAACGATCGCACGGTTAATGTGTACATGAAGGCGTTTGTTCCCACGAAATCACGCCGCAATCCAAGTAATGCCAACAGCGACTATCGAGACGAATTAGTTTTAGCATGGAGCAAGGTTTACTAGGCATTCTGCTATTCATAGCAACCGTAATCACGGAGATGTTTCATGGAGAAGAAACAATTGCCTGATGGCGTGACCACTTATCCAGCAGATAAGAAAGATGTTGCGAGCTACGCCGATGCGAGCAAAGCGCTCTCGGCGCAAGCAACGCCAATTATGGTAGATCCCACTAAGCCGCACTCGCGCCTGTTCGTTGCTGCCTTTGATGGTACTGGCAACAATCTGCACAAGGATGCGCCAGAGCATCGCACCAATGTGGCAGAAGCTTACCTGCAGATCGATACGGCACGCAGGAAAGAAGGCCTTGAGAATATCAGCGCTGGCTACGTCGAAGGTGTAGGTACACAGGGAGGGCTGCGCGGCGCACGCGACCTCATGCGGGGCACTACCTATGAGGCCCGGCTTGAAGAAATGTATTTCCAGTTTACGAAGCAAGCCAAACATTGGCTGGACGAAGATCCCCACGCGGAGATAAGCCTTGCATCAATGGGCTTTAGCCGCGGCGCAGAGCAGGCCGCAGGCTTCACTCGCATGGTGCATGAACGCGGTATCCACGACCCTAAAAGCATGGTTGTGCACCGTGGTAACGATGGTTTGATTGAGCGCGTCGAGTTCACCAAGCCTCCGTTGGTCGCCCCAGGGCGGGTTGCCCAGGCCGTTGGCCTCTTTGATCCGGTCGGTACAGGGACGCCGCGCGACCATGACCGGCGCTTGCCGCCATCGGTGATTTCCGGCTTCCAGATCACTGCCGAGGACGAGCGCCGCAATCTGTTCCAGTCCACGTCCATCATGGATGCCGGCCGCACAAACGACGGTCGCTTCCTCAACGTCACCGTGGGTGGCGCACATAGCGACATCGGCGGCAGCTACAGCCAAAACGGTCTTGCCATTCGTAGCGGCAATGTCATGGTGGATTATCTCAACGGCTTGAGTGCCCAACCATTTCTGGACAAGCGCGCGGTGCCCAGCGCACCAGAAATGAATGTCGTCCACCGCTCTGAGGAACATCAGTTTATCTACAGCACTTCGCTGTACGACAAGAGCGGCGCGCGCGGCGTGCAGACAGAACTGGCACCACCTGCGCTGTGTCGTATCGACTGCCTGGATGCACAGCCGGTCGATAAGGCCTTGGCAGAGAAATTTACGTTCAAGCCGGTTGCGATTGGACCGGTGCCGGCTGAGCCGCACGCACTCAAAGCTTCACAATCAACAGTTCCAAACGACTGTCGACTCCCCGTAATTCAATGCCAGCCAAAATTAGAGGTCTGCGGTTGATGTTGATCACGGAACTCGGCGGGCGTTAGCCCGCCCAGGCTGTCGTGCGGGATCTGCTGGTTGTAGTCGGCCAGCCAGTGTTCGGTCTGTTCGCGAACCTCGCTCAGCGTGCGGAAGAGATGCATGTCCAGCACGCCGCGCCGGTAGCTGCCGTTGAAGCGTTCGATAAAACCGTTTTGCATTGGACGCCCCGGCTCGATGAAGTCCAAGGCGATGCCTTTGCGCTCGGCCCACTCGGCCAAGGCCAATGCGACAAACTCCGGGCCATTGTCCAAGCGAAGTTTGGCGGGGTAGCCGCGCCAGGCTGCGATGCGTTCCAAGGTGCGGATGACGCGGGCGGCCGGGAGATTCAAGTCCACTTCGATCGCCAAGGCTTCCCGACTGAAATCGTCGATGACATTGAACGTGCGGAAGCGTCGACCATCCCACAACGCATCGGACATGAAGTCGATCGACCATCCAGCATTGGGTCGCTCTCCGCATGCCAGCGGTTGTGGATGACGCGTCGGGACCCGGCGCCTGCTGCGACGACGTTGATTGAGTTTCATCAGGCAATACACGCGCCACACCCTTTGTGATTCCACACATGTCCGCGACGGCGGATGATCTGAAAGAGCTTTCCAAAACCACGCTCGGGAAAACGCTCGGCCAATTCGGACAACAGCGCAATGACCTCCTCGTCGCGATCGGGACGACGCCGATAGCGCACTGTCGAGCGAGCCACGCCAACGACCGCACAGGCCCGGCGCTCGCTCCAGCCATGCTGCTCGACGAGCCAGGCAAGAAGCGGGCGTTTGTGCGCCGGGTCTACAGCTTTTTGCGATGACATCCTTCAATGCATGGTTTTCCATGGCGAGCTCGGCGTACATGCGTTTGAGCTTGCTGTGCTCGGTCTCCAGGTCGCGAAGGCGCTGCACATCGGCTGCCTCCATGCCACCGTACTTGGACTTCCAGACGTAGTACGTCGCATCGGAAATGCCCAGCTCACGGCACACATCCTTGACCTGGCGGCCGCCCTCAACCTGCTTCAGCGTGGCGACAATCTGGCTTTCGGTGAACTTGCTCTTGCGCATCGTTGGTCTCCTTGGTGGCTAGTGTGCCCGGAGACCTCTAGTTATGGATGGATCAATTTTACGGGGAGTCGACAGCTGCATCAGCTGTTCACCGATGAAGAAGACACCACGTCGGCCGATGCGATCGACCAGAATCTGGCGCTGACCCAGCTCGCCTTGGCGGCGGTGGATGTGGTGCGCATCGACCCGGACGACCCGGAGTCGCTTGAGCAAAGCGCAGCGCCATGCTGATGGCAGGCGTTGGCGCGTCCAGCCCGGCTATGGCGGCCGGTGCGATGTTGCTGCTGTTCAAGTTCACCATGGCCTTCTTGATCGGCGTCGGGCCGATTTTCGTCCTGGCGCTCATGTTCGATGCCACCAAGGACTTGTTCAAGAAATGGCTGTTCTACGTCATCGGCACGCTGTTCTCGATGTCCATGCTCTCGGTGGTCTCGGCCATCGTGCTCAAGCTCTCCTACAAGGTAGCCGCCGCGCTGTGGGCCGCAAAAGGCATCAACAGCCTGATGGGCAATGACGTGGAAGGCCTGAGCTCGCAAGCCATGCAGCAAGGCGGCATCGGTCTATTGCTGACCACTGTCATCATCACCATGCCCACCGTCGCGGCTGCATTGTGGCAGGGCAGCATGGGTAGCTTCATGGCTTTCTCGGCGTTTGATCGAACGGGCTCCGCTCCGGGACCACAGGGACAGGCGCCCGGGACGTACGGACCACAACCGATTAGCAGGGACAATTCGGCTTCGCAAGGAAATCCGCTGGTTACATCGGGATCACAAAGGTCTGCTGGATTACCGCAAGTAACACCCCCCGAGAACAGCGGCTCAAGGGGAATAGCAAATCAGACAGATAATCGGATTATATAATACAGGTTTTTATATATGAGAATTTATTGGGTCTTATTTTTAATCGCTATTTCCATTGCACGCCCTGCAAATGCGGAAGGAGGCTGCCCTCCTGGTCAGTATCCCATCGGCGGTCAAGGTGCGATAGCATGCGCACCAATTCCCCAACAAAACGCACAACAACAACCGCGCCCTTCTGGTAGATGGGTTAAAACCTGGGGAGCAATTGCAATGGGATCCAGTGACTCCATACCTACCTATGGAGTAACTACGGGGAAGCTATCGAAAGCTGAAGCGGAGGAAGATGCATTAAATCGTTGCGCTTCTCGCGGACAAACCAACTGTCAAATTGGACTATCCTATAAAAATCAATGCGCAGCTGTTGCCGAACCTCAAATACAAGGAAACCCATTTGCAGGCGGGGTTTCTCAGTTTATGGGAAATGGCACGACACTTAAGGCAAGTAATATGGCCTTAGAAAAATGCAAAAACGATAATAAATCCGCTCCCTCAGCGGAATGCAAGGTTATTTATACCGCCTGCTCAGAACCGATTTTTGAAAAGTTCTAAGGAAAATATAAAAGCAAATGGGAGATTATCGAAGTCACGCTTACCACATGCAGGGATTCAATTTATTCCTGCATGGCCCTACACCATGATCAGGCGCATAAATGTAGTTATAATGCTGTTCCACTTGTCTTTACTTTCTTTGACAGGTTGCAACCCTATGAACACTGCCTATGCAAAACCTGATAATACCGTGGCAGACTGGCCGTTAAAGTTTGTACGCCATAGCTTTGGTGCAGCCTGCTACTCGACCTACGGCTGCAAGGTCCGCTATAACAATTTCCTGTTCATCGATGACCCGGATGACAAGCTCGAAGTGTCTTCGGCCTCGCTGGGCGCCAAGTATCCTTCCAACCTCGGTGGCGGCTATCTTGGCGTAAAGAACTTCCCGCCACCCATTGAAATCTCCTGGCGCTCAAAGGATGGTCAAGCCCATGAAGCCAAGGTCGATCTGGAAGAAATTTTCCATGACCGTCTGATTCGTCATAACGTCAAACGCGAAGATATCCCGGAGGGTATTTCAATTGGTGATCCAGAAATCGTATTGGAGGTGAATGATCGTACGGTGAATGTTTACATGCGTGCCTTCATCCCTACAAAAACCCCTCAGATCCCAGGAAATCCTCGCAGTAGCTTTAGAGATGACTTGGTCGTAGCGTGGACAAGATCGTACTAGCGCTCCCTGTTTTTTGTCATTGTAATCATGGAGATGTTTCATGGAGAAGAAACCCCTTCCGGATGGTGTGACCACTTATCCAGCCGATGCAAAGGATATCCTGATTAGCCCCGACTCTCAGCCATGAAAATTGCTCGCTGCACGTAAAACCGGCTCTGGGCATGGTGTGGATTGCATCATGGCCGTGGCAAGTCGTGGCAGCATCTCGCGCAAGCGGAATCGACGATTAAAACGATAGGCCGCTTCTCCCAGGTAACGCCTTGCGTATTTGCCTTGCGCGATGGCGTGATACACGCCACTGATGGCGCGCTTGAGATTGCCCAGCACCACGTTGAGCCAACGTGCACCGGCCGTTTCGGTCGCGGCACGACCACCGCCAGTGTCCAGCGTGGTGTGCGCGTGGCCGGCGTCTTCTAGCCGGCGGAAGCAGGCCAGCCCATCGGTGTAGACCTCGCATTCGGGCGCCAAGCGACGGGCAATCCAGTCCTGCAGCGAGGTGTTATCGAAGCTGCGCACCGGCTCGATCACCACAAAGCGCGGCGCGGTGAAGGTGGCATCGGTCTGCACCGCAATCAGGAACGCTTGTTTGTTCTCCGATCCGCGTCCGGCCTTGCCACCGTTACGCTCGCCGCCGAGATAGGCATCGTCGATCTGCACGAAACCCGCCAGTTTCCGCATGGATTCGCGCTCGGCCATAACCTGCATGATCTTGTGTTTCATCCGCCAGGCCGTCTTGTAGTTGACGCCCAGATGCCGCATCAACTCCAGCGCGGCCATGTTGGTTTTGGTCGAGGTCAGCAGGTGCAACGCCAGCATCCAGGTGCGCAGCGGCAGCTTGGTGCCTTCGAACATCGTGCCTGCAATCAGGCTGGTCTGATGCCGGCACGCGCTGCATTGGTAGTAGATCGCAGCACCCCGCTTGAAACGCGAGCGCACGCGTCCGGCACAAACAGGGCAACGAAAGCCTTGCGGCCAGCGCCACTTGTAAAGCGCGCGATAGCACTTGGCTTCGGTGCCGTAGGACGCGAAGAACTCAGGCATCGACAATCCCGCTTGGAACTGCACGGCATTGATACTCATCACGCCACCTCGTTGGCTTCAGGTGACAGCAGCATCCACCCAGCGCGGCGCAGATCCTGCGACAGGCGGCTGATGGTCAGGGCTAATCAGGAAGGATATTGCTAGCTACGGCGATGCGAGCAAGGCGCTCTCGGCCCAGACAATACCTATCATGGTGGACTCTGCGCAGCCACATTCCCGTTTATTTGTTGCCGCCTTCGATGGTACTGGCAATAATTTGTACAAAGACGCGCCTGAGCATCGCACCAATGTCGCTGAAGCCTACCTGCAGATTGATGCTGCACGGAGGAAGGAGGGACTGGAAAATATCGGCGCCGGATATGTCGAAGGTGTCGGCACCCAAGGTGGGCTAGGCGGTACACGCGATCTCATGCAGGGCTACACCTATGAGGCACGCCTTGAAGAGATGTACGTAAAATTTGCGGAGCAATCAGCGAAGTGGATTCGAGAGGACCCCGGGGCAAAGATCAGTGTCGCTCCGATAGGTTTCAGCCGTGGCGCTGAGCAAGCAGCCGGCTTCGCACGCCTGGTCCACGAGCGTGGCATCCAAGATCCGGAAGGTATGGTGATCAAGCGCGGAGCTAATGGCCTGATCGAGCATATTGAATTCACCAAGCCACCGCTGGTTGCCCCAGGACAAGTTGCCCAGGCTGTCGGCCTATTCGATCCTGTCGGCACTGGCGTTCCGCGCGATCATGACCGGCGCTTGCCGCCGTCAGTGATTTCCGGCTTCCAGATCACTGCCGAGGACGAGCGCCGCAATCTGTTCCAGTCCACGGCCATTATGGATGCCGGCCGCACAGAAGACGGCCGCTTCCTCAACGTCACCGTAGGTGGCGCGCATAGCGACATCGGTGGCAGTTATAGCCAAAATGGCCTCGCCATCCGCAGCGGCAACGTCATGGTGGATTATCTCAACGGCTTAAGTGCCCAGCCGTTTCTAGATAAACGTGCCGTTCCAAGCGCGCCAGAAATGAATGTGGTACACCGTTCTGAAGAACATCAGTTTATCTACAGCACTTCGCTGTACGACAAGACCGGCGCGCGCGGCGTGCAGACAGAACTGGCGCCACCTGCGCTCTGCCGCATCGACTGCCTGGATGCACAACCGGTCGATAAGGCATTGGCGGAGAAGTTCACGTTCAAGCCAGTTGTAATTGGAGCGGTGCTAGCTGAGACAGCTGCATCCAGAACGCCACAATTAGCAGTGCCCAACGACCAGCTTTACCAAGCCATCCACAGCAAACTTCCTGCAGGCACATCCGAGGCCATCGCGATGCATGCAACGGTGGAGGCAAAGCGCGAAGGCATCGTGCGGGCCGATCAGCTGCAGAGCGTGACGTTACAGCAAGGCAATGTCTGGATCGTTGGTCAGACACCGGGTTTTCGGGTCAAGGTAGACCTTTCTGCTCCCATGCCCCCCTTGGACGAAAGCATTCGCCAATCGCAAGCGCTCGATGAGCAGCGCGTACGTCCCACGCCTGACCGTACGCCCTCACCTACACTCAGCATGTGAGGCATACTGGTCGCTCGACGAATGTATGGATCCTCTCGTGAATGATGTCGCCACGATCCATTACGCTGGCTTTGTGGTGTTATCCAAGATAACAGTCGATTGGCCTGGACTGGAGACCATTTTTGAATATCTTATTTTTATTAGCTCTTTATGCATTTTCTTTTATTGGTTTTGCACGCGCCGAAGGCGGATGCCCGCCGGGCCAGTATCCGATAGGTGGTCAAGGAGCAATGGCATGCGCCCCATTACCTCAAGGTAGTAACCAACAACAAGCTAGGCCGAGCGGAAAATGGATTAAGACGTGGGGTGCCATAGCCATGGGATCCATTGACTCAGTTACAAGCTACGGCGTAACGACGGGAAAACTTTCAAAAGCAGAAGCAGAGGTAGATGCATTATTACGATGTGGATCGCACGGCGAAACTAACTGCCAGATAGGATTGTCTTATAGAAATCAGTGCGCAGTTGTTGCCGAGCCCCATGTTAATGACAAGCCATTTTCTGAGGGATACTCCACATTCATCGGAGCCAGCACCGTACAGAAAGCAAGCGACATTGCACTGAATCAATGCAATCAGGCCAACAAAGAATTTGCAGGATCAAAGTGCGCGATTGTTTACAGCGCTTGCTCCGAACCAATTTTTCGAAAATTCGATGGAACTTAGCCTAAACCGTGACCTCTGAAAGTTATAAATTCACCACGCTTTCGTCGGCCTATATCACCGTGCCGAAGCTCTTCTGTAAAGTCCCCGGCGCTCTATGGATCGCCAAAGGCCTTAGTAGCCTAATGGCAATGACCTGGAAGGCCTGAGCTCACAAGCCATGTAGCAAGGCTGCATTGCCTATTGATGATCAGGGTCAGTACCACCATGTCGTTCCGTGGCTGCGGCATGCCTTATTAGTCACAGTACCGCAGCCACCAGAGCGAACGTTACGTCAAGATCAGCGCTTACCCTGCTGCGCAGGAACAAACTGCGTCTCCACTGCCTTGGCCAGCTGATCCGGCGGCAGCAGGCCCTGGTCGAGCAGGAAGTTGTTGAAGGCCAGGCGGTCGAACTTCTTCCCTAGCGCCAGCTCGGTGCGCATGCGCAGCTCGAGGATGCGGGTGTAGCCGTAGAAGTAGCTGCCGGCCTGGCCGGGGGCGCGGACGGTGTAGCGGTCCAGTTCCTGGCGGGTCATGGCGGGCGAGAGGCCGACGTCGTCTTCGAGTACCTGGCGGGCGCGTTCGCGGTCGATCAGGCCGAGGTTGAGCATTGGGTCGAGCATGGCGCGGGCCGCGCGCAGCAGGCGGAACTGCAGGGCGATCAGCTGGCCGTCGAGTGGTTCGTACGGGACCATTTCGGCTTCGGCATACAGCGCCCAGCCTTCGACGTTGACCGAGTTGAACGCGAACATGCTGCGCGCCAGCGAGACGCCGCGTTCGACCATGGCGGTGAACTGCAGTTCGTGGCCGGGGCGGCCTTCATGTGCGCTGAGCGTCCAGGCGGCCGAGCCGAAGTTGAAGTCGTCGTACTGCTCCTTCTTGGCGCCGTCGGCGGTCGGGTTGCCCAGTGGCAGCACGAACTGGCCCTGCTGGCCGGTGTTGCCGATCAGCGGCGCCGGCAGGAAATGCGGTGCCGGTTGGGCGGCGCTTTCGGCGGCGCTGCCCAGGCGCATCTGCATGGGGCGCTTGGGCACATCGACGATGCGCTGCTGACGGATGATCGGGTCGATCTGGTCGATCACGCCGCGGTAGTGGGTTTCCAGCTGGTCGTCGGCGATGGTGTTGCCCTTGAGCGCGCGGATCACCTGCACGTAATCGCTGCCCTGCACGCCCTTGGCCTTGGCCACCAGCGGTGCGAGCTGTTGCATGACCGAGCGGGTTTCCATGAATTCCAGCTGCGCGCGCTGGATCAACTGCTTCGGGGCGATATCGATGCCGACCTGCTTGAGCTGGAACGCGTACAGCGGCTCGGGCAGGCGGGTGTCCTTGCGCGCCTTGGGCAGCACGTTGGTGCGGGTCCAGTTGGCGTAGTCCTTCAACTGGGTGGACATTGCCTTGAGCGCCTCGTCGGCCCCGGCGATCTTGTACTTGGCGAACAACTCGCCGATGCCGGCGACGTAGGTGTCCACGTTCGCCAGCGCCTGCTCCACTTCGCGTTCGGTTGGCTGCAACAAGGCCTTATTGCCGAGCTGTTCTTCGTAACGCTTGCGGGCCAGCGTGGTGGTGGGCGTGCTGCCCGGCACCAGGCCGACGTAACGCTTGAGGCGGTCCAGCGCCTTGGCGCGGCGCTCGGGCACGGTCTGGTCGGACAACAACCCGTTGAGGCCACTGAAGACCAGCTGCGGGGCGTCGTTCCAGGGCAAAAGGTAGCGCTCGTTGAGCTCGCTGCCTTCGATATTCTGTTCGGCCGCGCCGATCATGATCTGCAGATCCTGGCGCACGTTGGCATCGCGCTCGGTCGCCAGCTTGGCCTGCAACGCGGCACGCGCCTTGCTCATCGCATCGCGATAGCGCGCGGCATTGTCCGGGCCCAGGTCGATGACCTGGTCGTCGTAGCCGGGCACGCCGAAGAAGCTGGCGTATTCGGGCTGAAACGGGGCCTGCGCAGTGAGCAGGATCTGCGCGTAGCCGTTGCTGGTCTGTACCCAGGCCGGCGTCGGGCGTTGGGCCGGCGCGGCCTTGGTCGTCTGGCTCTGGGCCGGGGCTTGGGACACCGGCAACGCGGTGCCCAGAACGAGCGCGACAGCAACGACAAGTGGTTTCATGAAAGGCATCTGCAAGGAGAAGTAGCGCGACCCTACCCATCTGCGGCGGTGGCGGCAATGCGTCTTAGGTCATGGCTGGCAAGGCGGCGGCGCGGTGGGCAACAGACTGATCGGATCGGCCTGTGCGCTGGCGAATGTCAACGTCTGGTACGTCCAGCGGCCGTGCCTGCGTGTGGCGTCCACTTGCACACTGCCCTGCCCGCGCGGCCCGTGCAGGCCAACACTGAAATGCGCTTCCCCTAGTGGACCGACGTAACTGACGCTGCCGTCGGGCAGAAAAGCCTCGTCGATCGGCGTCCCCAGCGCTTGCATCACCCGTGTATCGGAGCGCGCGATGTGCAGCGCACCGCAGTACACATCGCTGGACTTCACCGCCCCGGTGATCACGTAGACCAGCGCGCCGACCACCAGCGCCAACACCAGAAACAGCGCCAGCCCGATGCCGGGCACGATCCATTTCCAGTTGCGGCTCCAGAACTCGGGTGCACGTACGCCGCGTTGCGGTGACCCCGGAATCGGTGGCGGGAGTGACATGGCAGATCCTTTGCAGTGCGGTGAGCAACGGTTGACGGGGGCAGCTGGCCGCAACCACGCGTGCCTGTCAGTTGCACAAGAATGCCAACCCAACACCGCTGGCGGAAGAGCGGCAGACGCTGCGCCGACGCGGTGGCGCTTCCGGGTGATGGCCGCAGGTGTAGCGCACCGCATCGATCACGATGAACACCAAGGCCTCATTGAGCTGGCTGCGGCAACCGCGCAGCCAGCCGATGTCTGGATTACGGCATCAAGCAGCGCTGGATAAAGGCCTCTGCGGTCTTGTAACGATGCAAGGCAGTGCTGCCGGACAAGCCGTGCTTTGCGCCGGGATAGGTCATCAGTTCGAAGGCGGTGCCGCGCTGCTGCAGGTCGCTCATCAGCGCGGTGGAATTGGTGAACAACACGTTGTCGTCGGCCATGCCGTGGATCAGCAGCAGCTTGGCGCGCAGGCCGTCCAGATGAGTAGCGATGCGTGCGTCGCGGTAGCCGTCGGCGTTGCCGGCCGGCAGGTCCATGTAACGCTCGGTGTAGTGGGTGTCGTATAGCCCCCAATCGGTGACCGGTGCGCCGGCCACGCCGCAGGCATACGCATCGCTGTGTTTGGCGAGCAGCATCAAGGTCATGTAGCCGCCGTTGGACCAGCCTTGCACGCCGATGCGTGTGGGATCGACCCAGCGCTGCGCCTTGAGCCAGGCCACACCCTGCAGTTGGTCGTCCACTTCGACAGTGCCCTGCTTGCCGTACAGCGCGCCGCCGAAGTCGCGGCCGCGCCGCGGGGTGCCGCGATTGTCCAGCGAGAACACCACATAGCCGCGCTGGGCCAGGTAGTAATCGAACAGCGCATCGCCACGGCCTGGCCAGGCATTGAGCACGGTTTGCGCAGCGGGGCCGCCATACACGTACACCATCACCGGATAGCGCTTGGCCGGGTCGAAGTTGTCCGGTTTGATCAGCCGATACTGCAGCGGTGTCTTGCCATCGGCAGCGGTGAGCGTGCCGAATTCCACCGGGCGCTGCGCGTCGCGGTATTTGGCATAAGGATGCTGCGGATCGGCCAGGTCGTTCTTGAGCAGCGTGGCGATTTTTTCGCCATTGGCGCGGAACAGCTCGATCTGCGGTGGCGTGCTGGTGTTGGACCAGCTATCGACGTAGACGCTGGCATTGCTGGCGAAACTGGCTGCGTGCGTGCCGTTGGTTTTTGAACGTTTTTCGATCGCGCCGCCGGCCAGCGGCACGGCGTAGATGTGGGTCTGGGTCGGAGACTCCTTGCTTGCGGAAAAGTACACCGTGCCGGCGTGCTCATCGACGGCCAGCAGTGCATCCACCACCCAGGCGCCGGCAGTCAGCGGGGTCAGCGTGTGGCCGTCTTCGGAAGCAACGTAGAGATGCTCGTAGCCGCTGCGCTCGGAGTTCCAGACAAAGCGGCCGTCCTTGAGAAAACGCAGATCGTTGTTGAGCGGCACCCAGGTCGGCGAGGTCTCGGTGATGAGCACGCGCTGCTTGCCGCTGGCAAGCGTGGTTTCGATCAGCTCGAGGTTTTTCTGATCGCGCGATTGGCGTTGGAAGGTCAGCCGCTGCGCATCGCGCCAGTCCAGGCGGGCGAGATAGATATCGGAGTTGTTGCCCAGATCGATCCAGCGTGGCGTCGCACTGGCACGCGGTGCGATCACGCCCAGTTGCACGGCCACATTCGGCTGACCGGCCTGCGGATAGCGCTGTTCGATCACCTCGGTGTGGTCGGCATAGACTTCCGGGCGTTTCTGCACCGGCACGCCGGATTCGTCGATACGCGCGAAGGCAATCGCCGAATCGTCCGGCGCCCACCAATAGCCGGTGTGGCGATCCATTTCTTCGTCGGCGACGAACTCGGCCACGCCATTGCCGATGGTCTCGCTGCCATCGCGAGTGAGCTGCAGCTGTTTGCCGCTGGCCAGATCGATCACCCACAGATTGCGTTCACGCACGAAGCTGACAAAGCCGCCTTTGGGCGAGAGCTTGGCATCGGTGGCGAAGCCTTCGCCGTGGGTGAGTTTGCGCACCGCTGCCGCACCGGTCTTGCGCAGGTCGTACAGATACAACTCGCCGCCGAGCGGGAACAGCAATGCGTGGGCGTCCGGCGCCCATTGGTAATCGACGATGCCGGCGAAGGCGGCGATGCGTTGGCGTTCGCGGCGGGCCTTTTCGACATCGCTCAAGACTTCGGTGCCGGGCAATACGACCTTGGAATCGACCAGCAGGCGGGTCTGGCCGCTGGCGATGTCGTACTCCCACAGATCCAGTTGATTGCGGTCGCTGTCCTTGCCGCGCAGGAAGGTCACGCGCGAACCGTCGGGGGCGACCTTGGGTTTCATCAGCGTCGGGCCGGACAGCGGCAAGGGGCCGGTGATGGCGTCGAGGGTGAGTTTTTCGGCGTGGGCGGTGGTGATCGTGCTGAGCATGAGGGCAAGGGCGGCGAACAGGGAACGCATTGAAGATCCTGGCGGGAGTGCTGCGACAGGATGCAGGGGTGGTGGGGGTTTGAGAAGCGGTGGGAGCGTCGGGAAACCGTACCTCACCCCAACCCCTCTCCCGGGGAGAGGGGCTCTAGCTTCCTTTTCGCACCGGGGAGCCAGCTTCCTTCTCCCACCGGGAGAAGGTGGCGCGTAGCGCCGGATGAGGGTCGGGCGAAGCTTAGCCTTGCGATTGGAGTGGCTGAGCAGTGCGGTGCCTGACTGCGTCATTGCGTAAAGCGCTGCAATCCAGAACGTCCACATGCACAGCAGACCTAGAAGCGCTTAGCCCCTAATCGCACTGCGGCTCAGCGCTTCCCAAACAAATGCTTGCGCTCTTCCTCGCTCAGCGGCTTGCCGGCATTGGGGTTGACCTGGTCCTTGAGCGCATAGGCGCGCTGCGTGGCCGGGCGCGCGGCGATGGCGTCATGCCAGCGCTTGAGATGCGGGAAGGCGGCGTAGTCCGGCTTGAGGTCGCCATAGACCTCGATCCAGGGATAGCTGGCCATGTCGGCGATACCGTACTCGGGGCCGGCAAGGAAGGCGTGTTCGGCCAGACGCTTGTCGAGCACGCCGTGCAATCTGCGCACTTCGGCGTTGTAGCGGTCGATCGCGTAGGGAATCTTTTCCGGCGCATAGACATTGAAGTGGCCCATCTGGCCGCTCATCGGGCCCAGCCCGCCCATCTGCCAGAACAGCCATTCCAGTGCGGCGATGCGGCCGCGTGCGTCGCGCGGCAGGAAGCGGCTGGTCTTCTCGGCCAGGTACAACAGGATCGCGCCAGACTCGAACACGCTTTGCGCGGCGCCGCCATCGGCCGGTGCGTGGTCGACGATCGCCGGCATCTTGTTGTTGGGCGATATCTGCAGGAAGGCCGGCGCGAACTGTTCGCCCTTGCCGATGTTGACCGGCTTCAGCGTGTAGTCCAGCCCGGCTTCTTCCAGAAACAAGGTGACCTTGTGGCCGTTGGGGGTGGGCCAGTAGTACAGGTCGATCATTGGGTACTCCAGTTCGGAAGGGGTTGGCACGTAGCTGCGCGCCGTGGCGATCGATGGTACGACCAAGTCCGCTACCAGCGCGTGCGCTCGCCGTGCTGCAGATTGGAACGATGTGTGACGCGATTGGCTCGCGGCCGATGCTGCAGTGCAAGTTGACTTGGTTAAGGCTGCGCTAACAAATGCGTGATTGTTCATCGACCTTTGCCAGTCTCACTTGGGGCCGGCTTTTTTCGCTTGGGGAAGAAATCATCGTGAGAGAGCCACGCACCCTGCCGCGCACGCGGCGTCTGACGTCTGCCTTGTTGTTCGCATTGTCGACGCCGCTGGCTGCGCAGACCGCGCCAGCGCCGCAGTCGGTATCCACCGTTCCCGGCGCCAGTCAGGCCGACCCCGCCACGCTGGATGCGGTGCAGGTCACCGGTATCCGCGGCAGCCTCACTTCGTCGATGAACGTCAAACGCGATGCGCAAGGCATCGTCGACGGCATCGTGGCCGAGGACATCGGCAAGTTCCCCGATACCAATCTGGCCGAGTCGCTGCAACGCATCAGCGGCGTGTCGATCGACCGCTCGCTGGGCGAAGGTTCGCGCGTGACCGTGCGCGGCGTCGGCCCGGACTTCAACCTGGTGCTGTTGAACGGCCGGCAGATGCCCGGCGCCAGCATCGAAGAATCCAATGCCTCCAACTCGCGTGCGTTCGACTTCGCCAACCTGGCGTCCGAGTCGATCTCCGGCATCGAGGTGTTCAAGACCAGCCGCGCCAGCACGCCCACCGGCGGCATCGGTGCGACGATCAACATCAAGACCAGCCGGCCGCTGGACAACCCGGGCCTGCATGCCAACGTGGGCCTGAAGGGCGTGCACGATGCCTCCAACGAGAACCTGCCCGGCCGCCTGCAGGGCGATGCGCTGACGCCGGAAATCTCCGGCATTTTCAGCAACACCTCGGCCGACGGGCGCTTTGGCGTGTCGCTGAGCGGCAGCTACCAGGAGCGCGATTTCGGCTACAGCCAGGTCGGCGTACCCAACGGCTGGCGTTCGTTCCGCGGCGATTCCACCGCCTACGGCACCATCCCGCAGCCAGGTGCGCCGGGCTCGGAGAACATCGTCAACCGCCCCGGCCCGAACGACATCTATTCGGTGCCGCAGAACCTCAACTACCGCGTGGTCGGCGTTGAGCGCCAGCGCACCAACGGGCAGTTGGTACTGCAGTACAAGCCGCTGGACAACATCACCACCACGCTGGATTACACGTACTCGGAAAACAAGATCCAGCAGCAGCGCAACGAGATGTCGGTGTGGTTCAACTACGGCCCCTCGGCCAGCGCCTGGACCAACGGTCCGGTGGCCGGCCCGATCACCTACTCGGAATTCGTCAACCCGGCCACCAGCGATCTGGCCACCGCCGGCTCCAACGCGGCCACGCGCAACCAGAACAAGTCGCTGGGCTTCAACGTGGATTGGGCGGTGACCGATCAGTTCAAGCTCAACTTCGACATCCACCGCTCCACCGCCGAAGCCGGTGCGGACAGCCCGTACGGCTCGAGCAATTCGCTGGGCGTCTCGGGCTTTTACCGCGGCACCTCGGTGGTGGATTTCAGCAAGGATTTCCCGGTGTTGCAGCAGCAGCTGGGCTTCGGCCTGAACGGGCTGGATCCGTCGCGCACGCTGGTCACCGGCTCGGCGTTCCGCAACAGCTACATGAAGTCGGAGATCGACCAGGCCCAGGTCAACGGCGACTTCACCTTCGAAAATTATTCGCAGTTGAAGTTCGGTATCGGCAGCACCGAGGTCAAGAACCGCTCGGCGTTTTCCAACGTGCAGCGCGATACCTGGGGCGGCAACGGCACCGCGGCCGATTATCCGGACGATCTGTGGATTCCGAGTTCGTTCGCGCAGTATTTCGATGCGATCGACGGCAGCGGCAATCCGGCGCAGTTCAACCAGTTGTTCCTGTTCGACTTCGAGCGCGCCCGTCAGGCAGCCGCGCAAGCCGCGGGCGATGAAGCGCTGTACCGCATCTCGCCGGTGTTCACCACCGACCGCCGCGTGACCGAAAAGTCCAAGAACGCCTACCTGCAGTGGAACAACAGCTGGGACGAGTTGCGCGTACCGATCAGCCTGGCCGTCGGTGTGCGTTACGAAGAAACCAAGGTGGACGCGCAGGCGCTGGTGCCGGTGGCGGTGGGCATCGACTGGGTCGCCAACAACGAGTTGCCGATCCGCCTGGCCGATTCTGCGTTCGCCAGTGGCAGCGGCAAGTACGAATACTGGCTGCCCAGCCTGGATCTGAGCTTCAAGCTCACCGAGGATCTGGTACTGCGCGGCAGCTACGGCGAAACCATCGGCCGCCCCGGCTGGGGCGATATCCAGGGCGGGCAGACGCTCAACCAGATCGCGCGCCTGGAAGGCGGCACCGGCCAGGAAGGCAACCCCGGCCTGAAGCCGCTGCTCTCGCACAACATCGATTTCTCGCTGGAGTGGTACTACAGCGATGCCAGCTACGCCTCGGTGGGCTTCTTCCGCAAGAACATCGACAACTACATCGGCGTGACCACGCGCAACGACACCTCGCTGGGCTTGAACACCCCGGTGGGAGGTGCGTACTGGAACGAAGCGCTGGGCAACGGCTGCGCCTCGGCCGACCTGACCTGTATCCGCAACTACATCTTCCGCAACCGCGGCGGCGCGCCCGGCGTGGTGCGCGGAGCCGACGATGCCAACGGCAACGCCACCGGCGTGATCAGCGGGCAGCCCGGCGACCCGGTGGCCAATTTCGCCATCACCGCGCCGGCCAACCAGCGCTCGGCCTCGCTGGATGGCTGGGAGTTCAACCTGCAGCACATGTTCGGCGACAGCGGCTTCGGCGTGTCGGCCAACTACACCATGGTCGACTCCGGGCTGACCTACAACAACGCAGTGATCGGCGAGCAGTTCGCGCTGGAAGGCCTGAGCGATTCGGCCAACGTGGTCGGCTTCTACGACCGGGACAAGTGGCAGGTGCGTGCGGCCTACAACTGGCGCGACGAATTCCTGGCTGCGCGCTTCGACGGCAGCGGCCAGCCCAACCCGGTCTATACCGAAGCCTATGGTCAGCTGGATCTGAGCATCGGGTATCAATGGACCGAGAACCTGTCGTTGAGCCTGGAGGCGATCAACCTCACCGACGAGGTGCAGCGCCAGCACGGCCGTCATTCGAACCAGATCGTCTATGCCACCCAGACCGGGCCGCGCTACATGTTGGGCGTGCGATACAAGTTCTGGTGAGGCCGCGCGTTGGTCATGCAGTGATGCTCTTTTAAGCGCTCTCGGCAGCGAGTCTGCCGGAGCGTCTCGCACGGCTGCCTCTTTGCGTTTCCCGGATGTGTTGCATCCGGGACTTGCCACGCCGAAGCAACTGTCCAAGCATGGGCCACGCGCCCCGCGTGATGTGTCACTTTCCCCCATGACCAATGCCGTGTTGTTGAACAATCTCGATCACCGCGATCTGCGCGTGATCACCACGCACGGCGCCGCCTTCGGCGATGAGGTGATGTCGGCTGCGACGTTTCCGCAGGAATTTCGCCAGCTGCAGGCGCAGTACCCGATCGTGTTCCATCGCAGTGGCGAACGCAGTTTTCAGCCGCTGGCGTTGCTGGGCCTGAGCCTGGGCGAAAACCTGTTTCTGGACGGCGCGCGCTGGGATGCGCCGTACGTGCCGCTGGCGATCCAACGCCAACCGTTTCTGATAGGCGAACAACCGGACGGGCCGATGGTACACGTGGACCTGGACAGCCCGCGCATCAGCACCACCGAGGGCGAACTGCTGTTCCGCGAACATGGCGGCACCACCGAATTTCTCGACCGCATTAGCCAGGTGTTGCGCACCTTGCATGATGGCCTGGCGGCGAGCGAGGCCTTCGTCGCACGCTTGCTCAGCTACGAGCTGCTGGAACCGTTCGTGTTCGAGGCCACGCTGGAAAACGGTCTGGAATGCCGTTTGATCGGGCTCTACGCCGTGCATGAAGAACGCCTGCGCACGCTCGACGATGCGGCGCTGCTCGAGTTGCACCGACACGGCGATCTGGAACCGCTGTACATGGCGGTGGCCTCGATCGCGCAGTTCCGCCACCTGCTCGACCGCATGCAGCGCCGCCATGCTGGCTGAGCCGCGCGCCATCGAAGAATTGCACGGACTGGACCCGCAACAGCTGGACCCAGCCGTGCTGCGCTCCACCACGCCGCTGGTGCTGCGCGGGCTGGTCCGCGACTGGCCACTCGCGCAGGCAGGCGCGACCTCTGCCCAGGCAGCGGCCACGTATCTGCGCGGTTTCGATCGCGGCGAGGCAGTGGTGGCGCAGGTCGGTCCGCCGGAAATCGGCGGGCGTTTCTTCTACAACGCGGACATGAGTGGCTTCAATTTCCGCCCCGAGCGCGTGCCGCTGAGCGTGGTGCTGGAGACCCTGCTGCGCGATCTGTATAACCCGCAGCCACCGGCGATCTACGTCGGCTCCACCACGCTGGACACCTACCTGCCCGGCCTGCGCGCGCACAACCCGATCGCCCTGCCGCAGAGCGAACCACTGGCCAGCATCTGGATCGGCAACCGCACCCGCATTGCCGCCCATCAGGACCTGCCCGACAACCTGGCCTGCGTGGTCGCCGGGCGGCGCCGCTTCACCCTGTTTCCGCCCACGCAATTGGCCAATCTCTACATCGGCCCGCTTGATCTCACCCCGGCCGGGCAGCCGGTCAGCCTGGTCGATATCGCCGCGCCGGATCTGCAGCGTTTTCCACGCTATGCGCAGGCGCTGGAACACGCATTGGTGGCCGAGTTGGGACCGGGCGATGCGTTGTTCATTCCCAGCATGTGGTGGCATCACATCGAAGCGCTGCAGTCCTTCAACGTGCTGGTGAATTTCTGGTGGCGGCAGAGCCCGGCCTATATGGATTCGCCGATGAACGCGCTGATGCTGGCGCTGCTCACCATCCGCGACCTGCCAGCCGAGCAACGCGCGATCTGGCAGGACGTATTCGAGCATTACGTGTTCGATGCCGACACGCACACCGCCGCGCATGTACCGGAGGCGGCGCGCGGCGTGCTGGCGCCGATGGACGAGACCCGTGCCCGCAGCCTGCGCGCACGCTTGCTGCAACGCCTGAATCGCTGAGGATCACTCGCCATGCCCGACACCACGCCTTCCGATCCGCAACAGCGCCCGGTGCGCCGCGTCGTCATCGCCGGTGGCGGCACTGCCGGCTGGATGGCCGCAGCCGCCTTGTCGAAAGTGCTGGGCCGGCAACTGCAGATCACCGTGGTGGAATCGGACGAGATCGGCACCGTGGGCGTGGGCGAAGCCACCATCCCCAGCCTGGTCACCTTCCACCGCCTGCTGGAGATCGACGAGGCCGCGTTCATGGCCGCCACGCAAGCCACCATCAAGCTCGGCATCGGCTTCGAGCATTGGCGCGATGTCGACCGGCACTACATCCACTCGTTCGGCCATACCGGCACCGATCACTGGAGCGCGGGCTTTCAGCATTTCTGGTTAAAGGGCCGGCAGCGCGGCGTAGCGCGCGACTTCGGCGACTACTGTCTTGAGCTGCGCGCCGCGCAGGAAGGCCGCTTTGCGCACCTGCCCAGCGGCGGCATGAATTACGCCTATCACCTGGATGCCGGTCTGTATGCGCGCTTCCTGCGCCGCTTCAGCGAAGGCTTCGGCGTACAACGCATCGAAGGGCGCATCGGTCACGTGGAGACCGACGCCAATAGCGGCTATCTCACTGCGCTAACGCTGGAAAACGGCACGCGGGTGGAAGGCGATCTGTTTCTGGATTGCACCGGCTTTGCCGGCCTGCTGATCGGCAAGACGCTGGGTGTGGGCGCGGACGATTGGTCGCAGTGGTTGTTTGCCGACAGCGCGCTGGCGGTGCAGACAGAATCGGTTGGCGTTCCGGTGCCCTACACCCGCTCGCGCGCCGATCAGGCCGGCTGGATGTGGCGCATTCCGCTGCAGCACCGGGTGGGCAACGGCATCGTGTATTCCAGCCGCTACATGGACCAGGACAGCGCTGCGCAGGTCTTGCAGCGCAATCTCACTGGCCGCGCGCTGACCGAGCCGCGCGCGTTGCGTTTCACACCCAACCAGCGGCATCGGGTGTGGGAAAAGAACTGCGTGGCGCTAGGCCTGGCCAGCGGGTTTCTGGAGCCGTTGGAATCGACCAATATCCATCTGATCCAGCGCGGCATCATCCGCTTGATGCAGACCTTTCCGCAGGTCATCAACGACGTCGATATCGCCGAATACAACCGCCAAGCGGCTGAAGAGATCACCCATATCCGCGATTTCGTGATCCTGCACTACCACGTCACCGACCGTCGCGACACGCCTTTCTGGCGCGATTGCGCGGCGATGGAGATCCCCGACACGCTGCGGCATCGGGTGGAGCTGTTCCGCCAGAGCGGGCGGGTGTTCCATCAGGCCAACGAACTGTTTGCCGAGAACTCGTGGGTGCAGGTGATGCTGGGCCAGGGCATTACGCCGAAGCAGCACCACCCGGTGGCCGACCTGATGGGCGATGCCGAACTCGGTCATTTTCTCGAGAACATCCGCACGCGGGTCGATGCGGCGTTGATGCGGCTGCCCGCGCATGCGGACTTTCTACGGCGCTACTGCCCCGCTCCGCCATTGCCCGAGCCGGCTACGCGGCTGCCTGTCACTCCGGTGCTCGCCACCCCGGCGGCATGACATTGCGCCCGACCTCGGCGCACCCCTTGGCTTAGACCGCCCCAGCAATGCTAGATTGCCGCTTTGCCGTCCATTGCGGGAACAGTGGCCGGCGCTCGCCGCAGCAACGTTATCTATCGCACTCGGGGTAAGGGGGACGCATGTTGGATCTGACACAGGGCCGTATGGCACGCCGGATCGCGCCAGTCATTTTGCTGGTTGGCCTGGCCGCTTGCTCCAAGCAGGAAGACAAGGCCGCCACCACCGCGCCAGCCACCGGCGCCACACCTGCGGCACCGGCCGCCGCGCCCACGCCAGTCACTGCGGTGTCGCCGCAGGTGCAGTCGATGGCCGCCGACCAGCTGCGCGCATCGGCCACCAAGGCGCTGCAGGACAACCGCATGTACGCCCCGGCCGGCGACAACGCGGTGGAGTACTACCTGGCACTGCGCGAGAAGCAGCCGCAGGACGCCACCGTCAACAGCGCGCTGACCGATCTGATGCCTTACACGCTGATCGCCGCCGAGCAGGGCATCAGCCGCGAAGAATTCCTCGAAGCGCAGCGCCTGATCGCGCTGATCGAAAAGGTCGACCCCAAGGCACCGGCACTGCCGCGCCTGAAGAGCGGCCTGGAAGCGGGCATGAAGACCGCCGCCAACCGCTCCGAGCAGGATGCCGAGCAAGCCAAGAAGCTGGTCGAAGACAAGGCCAAGCAGGCCGCCGAACAGAAGCGCCTGGCCGAGCAGCAGACCCGCGAGGCGGCCGCTGCGCAGCAGATCGCCGCGCAACAGGAAGCCGCGCGTCAGCAGACCGCCGAAGCCGAGCGCCAGGCCGTGGCGCGCCGTCAGGCCGAGACGCCCGCACCGACCCCGGCCAGCCGCCACGCGCCCGGCACCGGCTGCTGCGCCCGCCGCCGCTGCTCCGAGCGCGCAGTCGCTGCGCCCGATCAGCACCCCGGCACCGCGCTACCCACCGGAAGCACTGCGCGCCGGTACTTCCGGCGAAGTGCTGGTGGAACTGACGGTCGGCACCGATGGCTCGATCACCGCCTCGCGCGTGCTACGCGCCAATCCACCGCGCGTGTTCGACCGCGAAGCGCTCAACGCGGTCAAGCGCTGGCGCTTCGAGCCGGTGGCCGCACCGGTGACCACGCGGCGCACGCTGTCGTTTAACCCGGGCGGTTGAGTGGGGCGTTGGGCGATCGAGTAGTTCTGCATGCGGCTGAGTGAGTCCGTTGGTTGCTTGATTGCTTGGTCGTTGATTGGGTTGATTGGTTGATTGCTTGGTTGATTGGTTGATTGGTTGATTGGTTGATTGGTTGATTGGTTGATTGGTTGATTGGTTGATTGGTTGATTGGTTGTTGGCTCATGGCTCATGGCTCATGGCTCATGGCTCATGGCTGCCGATGATCGATGCACTGCACTCCCGGCGAATGTCGGGCACCAAACAAAAAGCCCGCAGCGATGCGGGCTTTTTGTTTGGCTGGTGATCCGTACCCTCATCCGCCCTGCGGGCACCTTCTCCAGAGGGGAGAAGGATTAAAGCCCCTCTCCCATCGGGAGAGGGGTTGGGGTGAGGGTACGGCGGCGAAGTGGACATCACGAACTTGATAAACAACAGCCACATTGCACGCAAATATCAACAATCGTAGCTGCGCATTCGCACCAGCAACCCGTACCCTCATCCGGCGCTGCGCGCCACCTTCTCCCGGTGGGAGAAGGGACATCAGCCGGAAATCGCCAACCGCTCCTGGTGATACCGCCGCACCGCCGCGTACCACAACACCGCCGCTACGCCGAAGCCAGCCAGCAGATACACCGCCCAGGTCTGCGCATTGATCTGCTCATGGCGTATCACCTTCAACAGCATCTGGTTCTGCGCCAGAAACGGCACCGCGAAGTGCCACAACTGCGTCTTCAGCGGATACGCCATCAGCGCATAGCCCGGCAGCATCGGCAGCAGCAGCAGCCAGGTCATGTGCGCCTGCGCTTCCTTCATGCTCTTGGCAGCAGCGGCCAGATAGGTCAGCAGCGAGGTGCCGACGAACAGCATCGGTACCAGGATGAAGAGCATCTGCAACATCGGCAAAAAACCGACATTGAGCTGGCGCCCCAGGTTCGAGGTGGACAACTGCGCACTCAACTTGAACGCCAGCAACGTGAGCAACAACGACACCATGCCGATCACGCAGGCGGCGGCGATCTTGCCGCTCACAATCGCGCTACGTGGCGCTGGCGTGGCCAGCAACGGCTCCAGCGACTGGCGTTCGCGCTCGCCGGCGGTGGCATCCAGAATCAGCGAGGCACCGCCCAGAAACGAGGTGATCACCAGTAGCACCGGCAGCAGCATCGCCATCATCTGGCCACGCTTGGCGTCGGCGGTGGCCAGGTCCTGGGCTGCGATTTCCAGCGGCCTACCCACCTGCGCATCGATGCCGCGCGCCAGCAAGCGCAATGCACCGACCTGCTGGCTATAGGCGCTGAGCGCGGCCTGCAGCCGCATGGCCGGCACGTCGGCCTCGCGCCGCGTGCTGTCCTTGATGACCTCCACCAAGGCCGGGCGGCCGGCACGCCAATCCTCGGCGTAGCTGTCGCTGATGCGCAGCGCCACATCCACCTCCTGGGTGCGGATTGCAGCGGTCAGATCGGCCGGCGCAGCGACCGCGTTGAGTCCTTGCGCGGCCAGAAAACGCACCAGATTGGGCGCGTTCTCGCGACCGAGCGTGGGAATCTCCAGCGGCTTGTCGATCTGCGTGCGCACGCGGCTTTCGCTCAGTGCGCCCATGCCCAGGATCAGGATCGGGTACAGCAATGGCGACAGCAACAAGGCCAACGCCAGCGTGCGGCGATCGCGGCCGATATCGCGCAACTCCTTGCGCAGTACCGTCCACAGGGTGGACAACAACGATGTGGTGCTCATGCGTGCAGTCCCTCGTCCGAGCCGATCGCCTTGACGAAGGCGTCTTCCAGATTGTCTTCACCGGTGGCAGCGCGCAGTTCGTCGGCGCTGCCGCAGGCCACCACCGTGCCCTTGGCGACGATGACGATGCGATCGCACAGCGCCGCCACCTCCTGCATGATGTGGCTGGAAAAAATCACGCAGCGCCCCTCTGCACGCAATTGCTGCAGAAAGCCGCGCATCGCGCGCGTGGTCATCACGTCCAGCCCGTTGGTGGGCTCGTCGAGAATCACGTTGCGCGGGTCGTGCACCAGCGCGCGCGCAATCGCAGTCTTGGTGCGCTGGCCCTGGCTGAAGCCTTCGGTCTGACGATCGAGAATGTCGTCCATGTCCAACGCGGCCGACAGCAGGCGCGTGCGCTCGGCAATCAGCGTGCGCGACATGCCGTGCAACTCACCGAAGTAGGCGATGTTTTCGCGCGCGGTCAGCCGCTTGTATACGCCACGCGCATCCGGCAACACGCCAAGTGCGCGACGCACCGTGACCGGGTCGCGGGCGGCGTCCACGCCATCCACGCTCACGCTGCCCTGGTCGGGCGACATCAGTGTGTAGAGCATGCGCAAGGTGGTGGTCTTGCCGGCGCCGTTTGGGCCGAGCAGGCCGGTGATCTGGCCATCGGCGGCGCTGAAACTGACCCCATCGACGGCTTTCACCAGCCCGGTCTTGGTCTTGAATGATTTGTGCAGGTTGTCGACAACGATCATGCGAGCGCCTCCGTGGCGTGGTCGGTGCGGCTCATGGTTCCCATCCGTTGAACGAGGTGAACGCGGGCACGTTGTTGAGATCGGCAACGCAGCGCGTATCCAGCGCACCGGCATTGGTGGTTTCGATGAACTGCGCCATCAGCTTGGGGATGCAGCCCAGCGCCATGACGCTGTGTCCCTGCCCGGGTGCAACCAGATGCCGCCCATTGGGGAGTCCCTTGAGCACGGTGTCGGCATAGCGTGGCGGCGTGACCGGATCCAGCTGACCGGACAACAGCAAGGCCGGTACCTGAGAACGCAGTGGAGCGGTGAAATCGGCCGCGCGCTTGCCGCTGGGCCACACTGGGCATGCGGCAAAGACGCTGCGCGGCACATCCTCGCCCAGCAGCAATGCCTGGTGCGCGGGCGCCGGACGATAACGGTCGGCATCTTCGGCGCACACCACCGACCATTGCATGGGCTGGTTGATCTGCATGTCCATGTGCGACAACGCCATCAACGGCGCGTAGCGACCTGCAGCGGCTTCATCCAGCACCAGCGGCAGCAGGGCAGCGCTTTGCGGTGCATAGGAGAAGGTAAAGGCCAGACCGATCACCGCATCGGCGGTCACCCGGTCGCGCTTGATGGCGTTGGTGCGCAGATCGCGATACTCCACCTCCGGCGATTCGGTCTTCAAGCGGTCCATGACGGTACGCAGCTGCGTGCGTACATCGGTGGGAAAGCGCGCACGACAGGCCGCGATGGCACGGCATTGTTCGGACTGCAGAATCAGAGCGTCTTCAAACGTGCGTGCGAACTCACCGCTGATCACCAGATCGCTGGGCGCCACGCCATCGAGCACGATGGCGCGCGTTTGTGCGGGATAGCGTTTGGCATAGTGCTGCGCCACGCGCGTTCCATAAGACACACCGATCAGGTCGATGCGTGGCGCACCCAGGGCGGCTCTGACGGCATCCAGATCGCCGATGGCTTCGGCAGTGGTGTAGTAACGCGGGTCGGTATGGCGTTGCAAGCCTTCGGCACATTGCTGCGCATAGGCCTTCAATTCTTCCGGACTGGACGCCATGCCGGCCTGCAACGGCTTGCCATCGGCTGTCTCGCACCGCATGGGGTGAGATCCCCCGGTGCCGCGTTGATCGACCAGAAAGATGTCGCGATTTTTGCGTACCTCGCGTAACGCAGCCGCTGCGATGGCGGCAGCCTCGGTCGCCGATTGCCCCGGCCCACCGGCGATGAAGAATACTGGATCCGGCTTGTTGCCAGCGCCGGCATCGCTTTCCAGCCAGGCAATCTTCAAGTCGATCCTGCGCCCTGTCGGTGCGGCCGGGTTTTCCGGCACGCGCAGGCTTGCGCACTGCGCTTCGATGTTGCCGGCCGCGCTGCCGGAACTCAGCGTGCACGGGACGAATTGCAGCGCGCCGTAGCGATTGGCTGCGGCCGTGCCGGTCTGCGTGTTTGCTGCAGGTGTCTGCGCGCTGCCGGGTGCAGTTGCGCCAGCCCTGGTTGCAGCAGGCGCATCTTTCGCAGGTGTGTTTTCAGCAGGTTTATTTGCAGGCTGACATCCGGCAGCCAGCATCGCAATCAGCAATGCCGCTACCACTGTGGGTTGCTTCACCATGTTCACCATCTCTCCTGGTATCCCCTATTCCCTGACGCCGCAGCCGGTCGGGTGTGACCGCTGCGACTACTGCCCGTCTTCAAACAGAAACACGTGCTCGATCGATTCCCCGAACAAGCGCGCGATGCGAAACGCCAACGGCAAGCTGGGATCGTACTTGCCGGTCTCCAGCGCATTGATGGTCTGCCGCGACACGCCCAGCCGCTCGCCCAATTCGCCTTGCGACCAACCGCTGGCCTCGCGCAATTCGCGTACCCGGCTGTTCATTGAAAGCGACGTGCGTTGATGCTTTTGGTGATGCCGTAGGTTCCGCACAACAGCGGAAACACCCACAGCATCGCCACCGTTGCGGGGATGTCGATCAGCTCGGCGGCCTGCAGAAACCCACCGGTCATGTACGCGCCGCTGACCAGGCCGGCGGCAATGGCGATCGACTCCAGTTCGATCCGTCGCTGCATCTCGTCCGAGTCGCGCACGTAGCGCGCCACCGCGCGGATCACCAACGCCACCAACACTGCGGGCAACAACGCGATCAGCACGCGCGCCCAGTTCGGGTCCACATGGGCCAGCAGGTATTTCCAGACCAGCATCACCACCACGTACAACATCATCGGCACGCCGAATTCGCGCTGATAACGCCGCGCCAATGCGGGGCGCGTGCTGTCGCGCATGCTGCCACGCGACAGCCAAAGCAGCAGTGCCAGCAACAGGCACGACACGCCCGCACCTGCACACAACCCGGCAAGGTAAGCGCTCAGTGGCAACAGCCGCCAATGGCCAAGCGCACCCACTGCGAGCAAGCCCAACCCCAGGCAGAGCGCGACCAGCGCGTTGCGGTTGTAGCTGGTCATGAGCTGCGCCTCTTCTGCGCTGTTGCGCTCGATAACAGGCCAACGCTCTCCATCTCGGCACTGCCGCGCATCAACCACTGCGCCGGCCACGCCTGTGTGCAATCCGATTGCCAATGCTGCTGATGCATCCCTTTAGCCTGTCAAGTCAACTTGACAGGCACGATGCGCTTGACGCGGCTAGCTGTCAAGCACCCTTTACACATCCGGTGACGCGCGGGCTACCGTGATCGCCGACTCGACGATGGCGAGAGGAGATGCATCCACATCCCCTCCGCGGCGCTGCACCGGAGCTGGGTTACGCTCCCTGATCGAATACTGGTGGGAGCGATGATGCGTCTGAAGATCTTGTTGGCAATCGCATTGAGTGGCTGCATGGCGACCTCGGCAGTGGCGCAAGAGATCGCACCTGCGCCGCGCACGATCCAGGTGGATGTGGCTACCGCCAGCGGGCCGGTCGACCGTTTCTACGCTCTGTCGATCGGCTCGGATTTTCCCGGCACCTTGATCCGCAGCGACACCCAGGCACACCTGGTTCCTGCCGTGCAGGAGTTGGGCTTTCGCTACATCCGCTTCCACGATGTCTTCCATGACGTGCTCGGCACGGTGAAAGACGTCGACGGAAAACTCGTCTACGACTGGACCAAGCTGGATCAGCTCTACGATGCGCTGCTGGCCAAACGCATCCGTCCGTTCGTCGAGTTGGGCTTTACGCCCGGCGCGATGAAGACCTCCGAGCAGACGGTCTTCTACTGGAAGGGCAACACCTCGCATCCGGATCCGGCCAAGTGGACGCAGCTGATCGATGCGTACGTGCGTCATATCCGCGCGCGCTATGGTGCCGACGAAGTGCGGCAGTGGTATTTCGAGGTGTGGAACGAGCCCAACCTCAAGGATTTCTGGGAGAACGCCGACCAGCAGGCCTACTTCGCTCTGTACGCGAACACCGCACGCACGATCAAGGCGATCGACCCGCAACTGCGCGTGGGCGGCCCCTCCACCGCCGGTGCCGCATGGGTACCGGAACTGCTGGCCTATGTGGCTAAAAACAAACTGCCGATCGATTTTGTCAGCACGCACACCTACGGCGTGGACGGCGGGTTTCTCGATGAAGACGGCAAGCAGGACACCAAGCTGTCTGCATCGCCGGATGCCATCGTTGGCGATGTGCGACGGGTGCGCGAGCAGATCCAGGCATCGCCGTTCCCGGATCTGCCGCTGTATTTCACCGAGTGGAGCAGCAGCTACACGCCACGCGATTTCGTCCACGACAGTTACATCAGCGCGCCCTACATCCTGACCAAGCTCAAACAGGTGCAAGGCCTGGTGCAGGGCATGAGCTACTGGACCTACACCGATCTGTTCGAAGAACCCGGCCCGCCACCCACGCCGTTCCACGGTGGCTTCGGGCTGATGAATCGCGAAGGCATCCGCAAGCCGGCCTGGTTTGCCTATAAGTACTTGAACGCACTCAAAGGCCGCGACATTCCGCTGCGCGACGCACACGCATTTGCGGCGGTGGATGGCCAACGCATCGCCGCGTTGGCGTGGGATTGGCAGCAGCCGGTGCAGGCGGTGAGCAATACGCCGTTTTACACCAGGCAAGTACCGAGCACCGACAGCGCGCCAGTGGTGTTCCGGATGACGCAGGTGCCGGCCGGCACGTATCAGCTGCAGGTGCGCAAGACCGGCTACCGGCACAACGACCCGTTGTCGCTGTACATCGACATGGGCATGCCCAAGGACCTGGCGCCGCGTCAGCTGACCCAGCTGCAGCAGGCCACGCGCGATACGCCCGAACAGGACCGGCGCGTGCGCGTCGGCGCCGATGGCGTGGTGGAGATCCGCGTGCCGATGCGCAGCAACGATGTGGTGCTGATGACGTTGGAACCGTCTCCGCGCTGAGGACCGGCAACCACTGCTGCGCTCACCGCCTGGCGATGAGCCCAGCAGTGTTGGTGAGCGTTCTTACTTCAGATAGGTCTTGAGGATGGCGGTGATGTCTTCCACCGCCAGCTCGCGGTCGCCCAATGCATCCGGTGCTGCCACGTGATGCTTGAGGTGCTCGCTGAGCAACTCGACCATCAACCCCTGCGCCGCGCCGCGGAACGCCGCGACCTGCGTCAACAACGCAGTGCAGTCCACGTCCTGCGCCAGGGCTTTTTCCAGCCCCTCCACTTGTCCACGGATCCTGCGCACGCGCGCGAGCAGTTTGGATTTGTCCTGATTCAGATGTGCCATTGCCGTATACCCCCTAGGGGTATCTGAGATACCATAGGGGGGTATCGTAGCCAGAGCCTCTTCCGATGTCGATCACGCACGCCGCGCCGCACTGCGCGCAGTCGCACACCTTTGCCAGCGCCAACCCGCTGGCCGAACACAGCACCCGCAAGGCCGTCATCCTGACCGTGGTCATGATGGTGGTGGAAATCGTCGGCGGCTGGACGCTCAACTCCATGGCCCTGCTCGCCGATGGCTGGCATATGAGCTCGCACGCGCTCGCCCTGGGGCTTGCGTTGTTCGCCTACCGCTTCGCGCGGCGCAATGCCAACGATGTGCGTTTCACCTTCGGCACCTGGAAGGTCGAGGTGCTAGGGGGCTATACCAGCGCGATCCTGTTGCTGGGCGTTGCCGGCCTGATGGCATTTCAATCGGTGGAGCGATTGTTCTCGCCCAAGCCCATCCAGTATCAGGAAGCCACGGTCATTGCGGTCATCGGCCTGCTGGTCAACCTGATCTGCGCGTGGTGGTTACGCGATTCGCATAGCCATGCGCATGGCCATGGTCATCACCACGGGCACGGCCATGAGCACGCGCATGACGGTCATGGTCATGGTCATGGTCATGGTCACCACGACGGTCACGCCGATCTGAATCTGAGGGCGGCGTATCTGCACGTGGTCGCCGACGCGGCGACTTCGGTCTTGGCGATTGTCGCGCTGGTCGCCGGCATGCATTGGGGCGTGACTTGGCTAGACCCGATCATGGGCATCGTCGGCGCGGTGCTGGTCACCGTGTGGGCGTGGGGACTGCTGCGCAGTACCGGCCGCGTGCTGCTGGATGCGGAGATGGATGCCCCGGTGGTGGAAGAAGTGAAGCAGGTCATCGCCGAGCTGCCGCATGCGATCGACATCGGCGACCTGCATGTCTGGCGCGTCGGCAGCGATCGTTATGCCTGCGTGGTCAGTCTGATCACCGCGGCAGATATCGATGCGAAGCTGGTTCGCGAGGCGCTGCAGATTCATGAAGAACTGGTGCATATCACCGTCGAGTTGCAGCGCCCGCCAGCGACGCTCGCGGCGGGCTAGCGATTCGGCAGCGCGTTGCACTCGGCGGCCTGCAGTTTTCAGTGTGGAAGTTGCAACACGCTGCGGCTTCGGCCCGGCCGAGACGCTCGGGCACCATGTCCGGCGCGTGCTGGCGCTATCGCAGAGGCACTTCGGCGGGCATCGCGATACTGTTGACGGGCCTTGAACACGCCGGGTGCAGGCCGACCAGGCGTGATCAGCGGCGCCGAGCAAGACAGCTCGGCCCCTGCCCGATGACCTCAGACTTTTGCCGGCGCCGGGCTGACGTATTTCTCGCGACGGATCTGCGCGTTCGGCAGGCCGGCTTCTTTCAAGGCTTCGACGCAGCTGTCCACCATGTCCGGATTGCCGCACAGGTAGGCGATATCGCCCTGCGCATCGGGCACGAATTCGGCCAGCTGCTGCTGCACGTAACCGTGCCGTACATCGGCGTGCGGCTGGTCGGGCAGCTCGCGCGAGAAACACGGCACGTAGCGGAACTGCGGGTGCGCATCGGCAAACGCACGGAAGTCATCGCCGTACAGCAGCTCGGCCGGCGTGCGCGCGCCCTGCAGCAGCACCACCTGCACGCCGCGGCTGGCGATCGCCTCGGCCAGCAACGGCAGCATCGAGCGGTATGGGGTGACGCCGGTACCGGTGGCGATCAGCACATAGCGCCGGTTGTGATCGTTTGGCGGCAGGCAGAAGCGGCCGTAAGGCCCGCTGGCCTGCAACTGGTCGCCGATCTGCAGGCCCTCGAACAGCGCCGTGGCCGAGCCGCCGGGCACGAAGCTCACCGCGATATCCACCGCCTCGCCCGGTCCGAACGCGTGGTCGTGGATGGTCGCCAGCGAATAGCTGCGCTTGGTCGGCGTGCCATCGGCGCCATTGAAATGGATCTGGATGAACTGCCCGGGCTGGAAATCCAGCGGCTGCCCGTCGTCACGCAGGAACTGGCAGTGGGCCACGGTGGGCGCAATCATGCGCCGGTCGACAAGCTTGAGGGGGAATTGAACGGGCACGAACGTATTTAGGACAGTCTGTGATCGGGGCTTGCCCCCGCGGGCTTCTATAATAACGGCCTGCAACTCGCTGCGCCGTCACGCTGACGCGAAGGAACATCTTGAATTCCCCATCTCCGATCACCGCACCCGCGCTGCGTGTGTGCGATCTGCGCAAGACCTACGACAACGGCACCCAGGCGCTCAAAGGCGTCTCGCTGGACGTGGCGCCAGGCGATTTCTTCGCCCTGCTCGGCCCCAACGGCGCCGGCAAATCCACCTTGATCGGCATCATCAGCTCGCTGGTGAATCTGTCCGCCGGCCAGGTGGAAGTGTTCGGCACCGACCTGGTCCAGCACCGCAGCGATGCGATGCGGCTGATCGGTCTGGTGCCGCAGGAGGTCAACTTCAACCTGTTCGAAAAACCCTTCGACATCCTGGTCAACTACGCCGGTTTCTACGGCATGCCGCGTGCCGAGGCCGAGCGTCTGGCCGAAGCCGAGCTGCGCCGCTCGCACCTGTGGGAAAAGGCCCAGGTGATGAGCCGCACGCTGTCCGGCGGCATGAAGCGCCGGCTGATGATCGCCCGCGCCATGATGACCCAGCCGCGCCTGCTGATCCTGGACGAGCCCACCGCCGGCGTGGACATCGAGATCCGCCGCGACATGTGGCGCGTGCTCAAAGAGATCAACGCGGCCGGCACCACCATTATCCTGACCACGCATTATCTGGAAGAAGCCGAGCACCTGTGCCGCAACCTGGCCATCATCAATCACGGCCAGATCGTCACCCAGGGCCCGATGCGCGAGCTGCTGGCCAAGCTCGATGTGGAAGGCTTTTTGTTCGATATCGATGGCGATCTGCCGGCGCAGCTGCCGGTGATCGAAGGCACCACGCTCACCGCCATCGACAGCCAGACGCTGGACCTGGACATGCCGCGCGCGATGGACCTCAACCGCGTGTTCGCCACGCTCGGCAGTGCCGGCATCCGGGTGCGCTCGATGCGCACCAAGAGCAATCGGCTGGAAGAGCTGTTCGTGCGTCTGACCGGTGACGCCCCGGCGCCCGCCGATGCCGTCGCCACCATCACCCCGCCTGCCGCACCCAACGGCACACCGCCAGCGCAGCCGCGCAGCGGAGGCCAGCCATGAACGAGATCCGTACCGTGACCGAACCCACCAACGCACGCCGCAACTGGATTGCGCTGGGCACCATCGTGCGCCGCGAAGTGCAGCGCATCCTGCGCATCTGGGGCCAGACCCTAGTGCCGCCGGCCATCACCATGACGCTGTACTTCTTGATCTTCGGTGGGCTGATCGGCTCGCGCGTGGGCGACATGGGCGGCTACACGTACATGCAGTTCATCGTGCCGGGCCTGGTGATGATGAGCGTGATCCAGAACAGCTACGGCAACATCTCCTCCAGCTTCTTCGGCGCCAAGTTCGGCCGCCATGTGGAAGAGCTGCTGGTCAGCCCGATGCCCAACTGGGTGATCCTGTGGGGCTACGTCTCCGGCGCGGTGCTGCGCGGGGTGATGGTCGGCGCGCTGGTGCTGATCATCGCGATGTTCTTCACCCCCGTACGCATCCCGCATCCGCTGGTGACGCTGAGCACGGTGGTGCTGGGCGCGATCATCTTTTCGCTGGCCGGCTTCGTCAACGCGGTGTACGCCAAGAAGTTCGACGACGTGGCGATCGTGCCCACCTTCATCCTGACCCCGCTGACCTATCTGGGCGGCGTGTTCTATTCGGTGAAGTTGCTGCCACCGTGGGCCGAAGCAGCCACCCACGCCAACCCGATCTTCTACATGGTCAACGCGTTCCGCTACGGCCTGCTCGGCAGCTCGGACGTGCCGATCTGGGTCGCTTACGCGCTGATGCTGGGCTTTGTCGCGGTGCTCAGCGCGCTGGCGCTGTGGTTGTTGCGCCGTGGCGTGGGCTTGCGGAGCTGATATGGATCGCAAGCATGTGACACAGAGCGTGGAGGGCTATTCGCATGCGCTTCTTGCGCATGCAGCACGCTCTTTCCTCGAGAAAAGCGAAGATGCCACCGAGGAGCAAACTAATCAGTTCGCTCTAGGGGCCATGATGATGTGCTGCTTTGCTTTGGAGGCCTACTTCAACCAACTCGCGCATGCACTACACGAACGTCGAATGATTCTGCAGCTCGAGGACATCAAGGATTTTGAGCGCAAAGCACCTGATCAAAAATTCCTGGAATTGACTAATGCCTTAGAGCGTGTTATGAACTTTAGCCTTGTCACGCTAACGTATATGGATGAAGCCTCGTAAGCCATATCCGACCGATATTTCCGACGAAGAATGGGCCTTTGCTGCGCCGTATCTGACACTGATGGATGCGCAGGCACCGCAGCGCAGGTACGCGCTACGCGCGATGTTCAATGCACTGCGCTGGATCGCACGCGCCGGCGCACCGTGGCGATTGCTTCCCAACGATTTCCCGCCTTGGGAGGCGGTGTATCAGCAAACGCAACGTTGGCTACAGGCTGGCTGCTTTGAGGCCATGGTCAGCGATTTGCGCTCACTCCTGCGTGTGGCGCACGGGAAGAAAGGCCAGCCGAGCGCGGTCATTTTCGATGGCCGGACGCTGCAGTCCACCTGTGAAAGCGGACCGCGCGCCGGATACGATGGCTACAAACGCAAGAAAGGGAGCAAGGTGCACATGGCGGTCGATACGCTGGGACACCTACTCGCCGTCCAGGTCACGCCAGCCAATGAGCAAGAGCGCGCGCAAGTCCGATCGTTGGCTCAAGAGGTACAACACGTGACCGGTGAAACGGTCAAGATCGCGTTTGTGGATCAAGGCTATACCGGCGAAGAACCGGCGCAGGCGGCCAAGGAAGAAGGCATCGAGTTGCACGTCATCAAGCTGCAAGAAGCGAAGAAAGGCTTCGTTTTGCTTCCACGCCGATGGGTCGTCGAGCGCAGCTTCGGATGGGTCAATCGTTTCAGGCGGCTGGCACGCGACTATGAGCGATTGCCGGAAACCTTGGCCGGCTTGCACTTTGTTGTCTTCACGATTCTGATGCTTGGAAATGCAGCTACGCTCTTTCAAGGTTCATAACACGCTCTTAGATCTTACGCTGGAAAGCATCTCGCTTACGACGGTGAGTCAATTCTTCAATTTCCGCAACAAGGTCGCTCATGCGAAGCCTTATGCGCGCGAAGACGAGGACAACACATGGAAAGGAACTCGGCCGCGCAATCCCAGTACAGATCCGCCTTGGGCTAAGCAGGCGAGGCCGATGGAAGCACGTCGATTCGTGGAAAATATGGAAAAAGTCATAAGCCACATGAATCAAGCTAGCCTGCAAAAGCTAGGTCAAGATTTCCCGCTAGATATCCTTGGCAGAGCTAGTCAGATCTACTGACCCAAACAAAAGGCCCCGGCGATTCCGCCAGAGCCTGATGCCGACCGAGAATCCCCGATCCGGCTGAAATAATAGCTGACGTCTGCGCGTTCGAATTAAGTTGAAAGGAATTTTTCATGCGTATTTTGATCCTGGGCGCCGGTGGCACCGGCGGTTATTTTGGCGGACGTCTGGCGCAGGCAGGGGTCGATGTCACCTTCCTGGTGCGCGATGCGCGTGCGGCGCAGTTGCAGGCCGATGGCTTGCGCATCCGCAGCCCGCTCGGTGATGCCGATCTGCCGGTGGCGCATGTCACCGTGCAGGATCTGCCGGCGCTGGTGGCGCAGCGGCCGTTCGATCTGGTGATCCTCAGCTGCAAGGCCTACGACCTGGACAGCGCGATCGAGGCGATTGCGCCGGCCGTCGGTGAGCACACCACGGTGCTGCCGATCCTCAACGGTCTGCGCCACTACGCGGCGCTGGACGAGCGCTTCGGTGCCGCGCGGGTGTTGGGCGGGCTGTGCTTCATCAGCGCCACCAAGGGCGAGCACGGCGAGATCCTGCATCTGGGCAAGCCGGCGGCGATGACCTTCGGTGAGCGCGATGGCAGTGCCGCATCGGCGCGGGTGCAGGCGTTTGCTGCTGCCTGCGCGCAGGCCGGCATCGATCATGTGGCTAGCGAGCAGATCGCGCAGGAGCAGTGGATCAAGTACAGCTTCCTCACCGCGCTGGCGGCGGCCACCTGCCTGATGCGTGCGCCGGTCGGTGCGATCGTGGCCACCGACGACGGCCGCGCGTTGATCAACGGCTTGTACAACGAATGCCTGTGGGCTGCCGATGCGGCCGGGCAGCCGATTCCGGAAGCTGCGCGCGCCAAGGCGCTGCAGACCTTGTTGCAGGTGGATTCGCCGCTGAAGGCCTCGATGCTGCGCGATCTGGAAGCCGGCCAGGACGTGGAAGCGGCGCAGATCGTTGGCGACATGCTGAAGCGGGTGCGCGAGACCGGGCGCAACGCGCCGCTGCTGATGGCGGCGAATGTGCATTTGCAGGCGTATCAGGTGTTGCGGCATAGCTGATGCGATTGGGTGTGCGGGTAGGTGTACGTGTGAACCGGACCCCCATCCGCCCTACGGGCACCTTCCCCCGGTGGGGGAAGGGATTTAGGCGATGAGGTGATGCGTTGAGGTGGCACTGCGCATTACCGCAAGTGACACGATGCCGTCCGCGACGCGATGCCCATCGGCATTGCCGCTGCCTTCGCGCTGCAACGACGCGATGCACACGATGCTCTGCTTCCCCTCGCCCGTCGTGCTCGCCATGAAACTGCTCAGCCACCTGTTCCGTGCCGGTCACTTCGTGATCCTGGCGTTTTTCGTGCTGTGCGCGGCAGGTCTGGTGGCGATGGCCGGGCTGGAGTTGTGGCACGGGTTTACCCCCGGCGGCGACATGGTGGTGCGCGATCGCTTCAACGTGGTGCTGGAGGCGATCGGCCTGCTCACCGTGGCGCTGGTGACACTGGAGCTGGGCCAGACCATCTTCGAAGAAGAAATCCTGCGCGATGTCAAAGTCAGCGGACCCACGCGGGTGCGGCGTTATCTGTCGCGCTTTTTCGTGGTGATCGTGATTGCGCTGGCGATCGAAACGCTGGTGTCCATCTTCGAGCTGATGCACGACGACCCGGCCAAGCTACCGTACGCAGCTGCCGTTGGCTTGTGTGCTGCGCTGCTGCTGATCGCCTGGGGCGTGTTCGTCAAACTCAATCGCAGCGCCGAAGAACTCGAACCCGAAGCGATGGAAGAAACCAAGCGCGAGGACCGCGAAGTCGAGGAGTAAGCACTCCGCGCGCGACCGCATGGCGTTGCGCTATACCGGTCGACAGAGCTGTCAGTATTTTTCAGTGGCTAACAAAACGTAGCGAGTGGTCGTCAGATGGATGCGGACAGCGCGGAGGAACCGGAGTGTACGCGTGGTACATGCCGATTCCGATCACCGGCCTCGCCCGCCTGATTGTCGCGCAGTAGTTTTGATAGCCGCTCTTACTCAGGGGCGTGCACCGGCAGTCGCTGACCCTGGAGCACCTAGACGCATCGCCTCGGCGGATTCTTCCGCGCTGCGCTCCGGATCCGTGTCGACCAACGCAATCGCCGGCCGGTGCTCACGGCGCGACAGCAGGGTGATCCATCCGGCCTCGATCGTGGTGATGCTGCCCGCCGGGTCGCCGCGACCGACCTGATGCCCACTGCTGCGTGGCTGGTCGGCGGCGATGTCCTGCGCGACCTCGGCGACCACACCACGCACCTTGATCCGGTCGCCCGTGCGTACGCGCGTGCCCATGCGCAGCGTGTACTCGCTCTCACCGGGTACACCGATTCCGGTGTCATAGCCCTGGTCGAGCACGAACACGGCGTCGGAGGTCGCATCCACGCCATCGCCCTCGTCCTGCACAAACCAGCCCACTACCTTGCCGCGATTGCCATCGCCCAGGGTTTCGGCAAGCTCTTGGCCCATCTCGTCGCTATCGCCCGCCAGGCTGCGGGTCACGATGCCTTCGATGGCCACCTTTCGCCCAAGCAGCGGACTGGTGTCAGCGCTGCCCTGGATGCGACCGATCAGCACGCGATCCGGATCCATCGGCGCAACAGCCTGGTCACTCTGGGCCGGCAGCGGCGCGCGGCACGCGCCGAGCAGCGAGGTCATCATCAGCACCGCCATCCAGCGCGGTGCGCGGATCCTTCGCATCGCATGACTTCCTGTGAGTAAAGAGACCGAGTCTACCGCGCGCACCACTGCCGCCTACCGCAAGCGGTCCAGGCCTGCGGCGCGGGCAACGGCGTCACCGTGGTCGGCTTGCCATCGGCGCCGAGCGCGATCATCACGAAGTGGCCGCGCGTGCACAGCTCGCGCGCGCCACTGAGCAGATCCTCGGCGATCAGCTCCACTTCCACCTTGATCGAACTGCGCCCCACCGACACCACGCGCGCAATGGTTTCCACCATCTGGCCCTGGCGGATCGGCAGTTTGAAATCCACCTGATCCGAGCGCGCAGTGACTACCGAGCGCCGCGCATAGCGCGAGGCCGCCAGAAATGCGGCCTTGTCCATCCACGCCAGTGCCTGGCCGCCGAACAGCGTGCCCATGTGGTTGGTGTGGTTGGGGAATACGATCTCGACCATGCGCACTTCGGTCGGGGGAGGCGTCTGCGAGCTGTTTGGCATGCGGGTTTCCAAAGAGGGGGATGTGCGGCCACTGCGTGCTGGAAGCGATTGCAGCAGCCGGGCGCGCGTCGGAGATGCCTTCAAGGCGCAGCGGCGTCCGCCGGGACGCAGCGCCGCTGCTGTAGTGCTGTGCGTCGTGCCGACGCCGGCGCGCGTTTGGGCAATGCTGACGGCTCAACTGCATCGGTCGATGGCTGGCAGTCTGCGTGGCTCATGCCCGCGAACTGCCTTGCGCGCGATATGTTTTTATCGGGAAGGCGGTCGCGGCCGGGGCCGCTCCTGCGAGAGAGCTAGTTCACGTCATCGTTCGCTTGTCGATACGGCGGCGTGTACCGAGATCTTCGATGACGCGCATCGAAGATGGGTTACATCGACGACTCAGAGGCTGCTCTTGACCGCGGTTTCCACCTGCGCCGGCGACTGGAAGCCGGGCAGGCGTGCCACCTCGGCGCCGTCCTTGAACAACGCCAGGGTCGGCGTCTGCCGCAAGCCCAGGCCGCGAAAGAAGTCCTCGCCAACTGTTTCCAGCTTCACTTTGAGAAGTGCGACGCCGGCGGCGTCCTCGCTCGCGGCGAACTTGGCCAGCGACATGTCGAGCATCTTGCAGCCCGGGCAATTGTCCTTGTAGTAGTCGACCAGCAAGCGCGGATGCGCGGCAAGGGCGGCGACGTAGTCGTCAGGGGTGGTGGCGTGGAGCGTCTGCATGGGGGGTGTTCTCGAACGGTGTGTCGGTAAGGGCAAGAATGGTGTCGGTCCAGTGTTGGATCTTGGTGGCGTCGCGTTCGCCGTGGGGCATTTGTTCGATCTCCAGCCGCGGGTAGCGCGTACCGAAAAACGCGGCCATGCGCCGGGCCGCACCGCAGTAATTCTCTTCGCCCCACTGCGTCTCGCCGGTGCCGAACACCGCGAGGCGCTCCGGCTTGCCGACTGCGGCGACGAGCTCCTCAATGAAGCACTTCATCTCCGGCGGCGTACGCCCGGCGTTGATGCTCCAACTACCGAGGATGTAAAGATCGTGCTCCGCGCCGTCCGGGCACGCCTGCGCCAACGTCTGGATGTCGGCATCGATCCAGGTCACCGCATGGCCCAGCTCCTCGCAACGCGCGCGGATCGCGCGCGCGACATCGCGGGTGTTGCCGCTGAGCGATGTGTAGGCGAGGAGGATGCGCATTTGCTCAATGATTAATGGGTTCAGGAAAATTTTATATTAAAAACAATGGGTTGCAACTTCCATTGGCTTCTGGGGCTTCTTGGGGCTTCGCCGCTGTGCCAAGCGCACTTGACTCTAACGATAGCTGAGCTAAGCTCCGCCTCGAGTTCACTGCCCATCGGCTTTGAACCTATCGAGGTCTCGGCCGCTGAACCCGCGTAGCGAATCAGCGGCTTTTTTGCCTGCTATTTGGTTTTGGTAAGCGAGCGGACGCATTCTTCGCGAGACCAAGTCGGCGAACTTCGAATCTTTCCTATGCTGCTATCTGCTTGGTAGCACGTGATGAAGTTGGCCTTTAGTACCGAATCTCGCTTGAGCGACAGTGCAATCACGACCACAAAATCTTCATAGACCACCGCCACTCGGCGGGTGGGGTCAACCTGTCCGGCAGTTTTATCCCAGCCTTGAAATAGAATGGCGTCCGGATGCGTAAGGGTCGCCTGAATCCAGTCGATTCGCTGCGCCCTTACTTCTGAAAAAGTATCCTTCTGTCCATCTCGCCCTGCACTCTCGTAGAACGCATGGCCAAATTTTCTTGCATCGAAGTAGACTCGGATCTCGTCTGGTGTCTGGATATTGCCACGGCAGTAGACGCGTTCGTAGTGTTGTCGGTACTCGGCAGAAGTTTCGTACTTGACTAACGGAGGCAACGACATTACCACCCTCCGTTAAGTCGAATCTTGAAGAGGTTGAATTTCTCCTCGCCCTTGCTGGTTGGACCAAGTTCGCGACCCAATGCGCTTTCAATACGGCTAACGACGGTGAACTTCGCAGTGTTAGGCGTCAGGGTAGAGTTGATCTTGCTACTAGCTGCTCCCAGCAACAAATCACACATCTGGATCAGTACTACTTCGTTAGACGGTAAGGACTGAACACTCTCAATATTCGAGCTCAAGTTTGCTCGCGACAGACACTGGGCAAGGACAGGTAGGCGCTTCGAATCGCGATTGCTCTTCGCGTCACAGAAGATTCGATAATCATTAAAATCAAGAATCCAGTGATGAAGAAGCTGGTAGTAAAACTTGTAAAACCCCAGCTCCGCATCATCGTCATGTAGCGAAAGATCAATTTGGGTCCGATCAACCGCAATACATCGAAAACGAAGGTTCTCGCCGTATGCGAAGAAGAGGTCAACCAGTTCTACGTAGAAGTCGCGGCGATTAGGCGCAACCTTGCTCCACTTGATCTCGCCCCAGGCTTCATGTCGTTTTCGAAGGTCGCCAATTCGCGACTTAAGCTCATTCCGAACTTCCTGTGGAAGCCAAAGGCTTCCGATCATGAGGTAACGCGCACGCGGATTAGCAGACGTTAGGACGTCTGGATTCGCCTCATCGCAGTACACCTCAAATCTCATATGGGTTCGCAGGTAGTTGGAGATATGAGCGGCAGAAATTCTTACAGATCGTCGAAGCCGTTATCCGAGTTGGTCTTCTTGTACGAGGCATTCCGCATCTCGAAGAAGTCGGTCTTGGTCTCGGTGAAGTTGTCGGCGTAGGCCTTGATCCACGGCATCACGTTGTCGTTGGCGCCTTCGTACAGCTTCTCGATGCCGAGCATGCCGGCCATCTTGTTGGCGCGGTACTTCACGTAGCGGATCATCTCGTCCACGTCGATGCCGTCGATGCCGTCCAGCACTTCGGCAGTCCACACGGTTTCCAGGTCGATCGCGTGCTCGAAGGCCTTGTGCACGTAGTCGGTGAGCTGGTCGCCCTGCAGCGCCTGGTTCTCGCCGATGATGGCGCGAATCAGCTCACTGATGAACTTGGAATGCGCCAGCTCATCGCGGTTGATGAAGCTGATGATCTTGCCGGTGCCGGTCATGCGGTTCTGGCGGACCAGATTGTAGAAATACGCAAAGCCGGAATAGAAGTTGATGCCTTCCAGGATCGAGGACTGGATCAGCGCGCGGATCAGCGTTTCGGCGGTCTTGTCGCGCAGGAAGTCGTCGTAGGCGCCCATGATCGGCGCGTTGCGCTTGATGATGGTCGGGTGCGTGCGGGCAAGCTCGAACACGCGGTTCTGGTCGGCCAGGCCGGTGATCGAGGCCAGCACGTAGCTGTAGCTCTCGTTATGGATCACTTCCTGCTGACCGATGATCGCGGCATTGGCATGCGCGGCCGGGTCGGTGATGTATTCGGCGACGTTGTAGATGAAGCGGGTCTGCGGCGAATCCAGCGTGGCCAGCAAGCCGATGATCGAATCGTAGGCATTCTTCTCGCGCGCCGACAGCTCGTTGTACTGGCGCGCGTCGCCCTTCATGTCCACCTCGTCGGGGATCCAGAAGTTGGTCGACAGCTCCTTGTACGCCCGATAGAAGGACGGGTACGGGATGTCGTTCCAGTTGAGGATGCCGGAGGTCTGGCCATTGATGATGGCGGTGGAGCGATTGGGGTGACGCGGCTCCAGGATCTTGATGCGCTCAAGCGGTGTTGCGGACATGGGTCTTTACTCGTCTTTCAGGCGTCGCGCGCGCGTGCAGCAGGGACGACGGTAGCAATCGTTCTGGAGGAAAGCCCCCTGAGTCAGGGCGCGCCAAAGGCGCGGGGTGTGGATGCTGATGAGCTGGGGCCCATGGTTCGCAAGGCGAACCATGGGGAGCTGAAGCGCGAATGCGCTTTAGCTCGAACACCACTCGCATTCGCTGATGTCGATGTCGTTGGAACGCACGTAGTACGTGGTCTTCAGGCCTTCGCGCCAGGCGGTCATGTGCAGATCCAGCAACGTGCTCGCACGGATGGTGCTGGGCACGTAGAAGTTGAAGCTGATCGACTGGTCGATATGCCGCTGACGACGCGCGTTCTGGCGCACGCTGGCGAACTGGTCGACCTTGTAGGCGCCCTTTTCGTAGTACGGCCAGGTTTCCAGCGACAGGCCGGGCGCGGCGACCGGACGACGGAAGTCCTTCTTCTCTTCGTAGTAGAACGCGCTGTAGATCGGGTCGATCGAGGCGGTGGAGCCGGCGATCTGTGCGGTGCTCATGTTCGGCGCAACCGCCAGCATCCAGGCATTGCGCACGCCATTGACGGCCACCTGCGCGGACAACTCCAGCCACTGCGGGCTGTTGTAGTCGCGCGCACGGAAGTACTCGCCGGTGTGCCAGTCGCTGCCGCGGAACACGCTGTAGGTGCCCTTTTCCTTGGCCAGCTCCATGCTCGCCTGGACGGTCAGATAGTTGATGCGTTCGTACAGCTCGTCGCTGTAATCCTCGGCTTCCTTGGCGTTCCAATGGATGGACTTCTGCGCGAGCAGATGGTGCCAGCCGAAGGTGCCCAGACCGATCGCGCGATACTTCTGGTTGGTGATGGTAGTCTGCGGCACCGGCAACTGATTCAGATCGATCACGTTGTCGAGCATGCGCACCTGGATCGGGATCAAGCGCTCCAGTACGTCGGCACCCAGCAGATCAGCCTGGTCGTCCTGCGCGATGATCGCGCGGCCCAGGTTGATCGAGGACAGGTTGCACACGACGAAGTCGCCCGCCTTCTTGGTGGTGACGATCTGATTGCCGCTGATGATCTCCTGCATCATCCGCGTCGGGCTCATGTTCTGCAGGATCTCGGTGCACAGGTTGGACGAATAGACCATGCCCTCGTGCTTGTTCGGATTCTTGCGATTGACTTCATCGCGATAGAACATGAACGGGTTGCCGGTTTCCAGCTGGCTGACCATGATGCGCTTGAAGATCTCGATCGCCTTGACGGTCTTGCGCGTGATGCGCTCGTCGGCGACGACTTCCTCATACTTGCGACGGAAGCTGCTGTTGGCATCGCCCTTCTTCTCGTCGTAGAAGTCCTGCAGATACCAGCCCTTGATGCGCTTGACTTCGTGCGGATCGAACAGATACCAGTCGCCGCGACGCTCGACCGCTTCCATGAACAGGTCGGGGATGCACACCGAGGTGAACACGTCGTGCGCGCGCAGACGCTGGTCGCCGTTGTTCAGGCGCAGATCCAGGAACGCTTCGATGTCGCGATGGAAGATGTCCAGATAGACCGCGATAGCGCCCTTGCGCTGGCCCAGCTGATCCACCGACACCGCGGTGTTGTTGAGCTGCTTGATCCACGGCACCACGCCGCCGGAGGAATTGGACACGCCGCGGATCGCCGAACCCGACGAACGCACATAGCCCAGGTACGCGCCGACGCCACCGCCGTGCTTGGACACGCGCGCCACATCGGTATTGGAGTCGTAGATGCCCTGCAGGCTGTCGTCGACGGTGTCGATGAAGCAACTCGAGAGCTGGCCGCCGACCTTGCCGGCATTGGCCAGCGTGGGCGTGGCCACGGTCATGTACAGGTTGGACAGCGCCCAGTAGGCCTCGCCCACCAGCTGCATGCGGCGCTCGCGGCTGCCCTTGCCGGTGCCGATCTCGTCCTGCATCAGATACAGCGCAATCGTCAGCCAACGCTCCTGCGGCAGCTCGAACACGCCGCGCGAGTTGTCGGTGGCCAGGTAACGCGTGGCCAGCAGGTACAGGCCGTTGTAGGCGAACAAGGTATCGCGCTCGGGCGCGATCATCTTGCCGGCTTCGATCAGTTCGTCCTTGGAATAGCGGCGCAGGATGTCGTTGGAATAGACATTGCGGTCGGCCAGGCTCTCCTGCAGGCCGACGAACGAGCCGTACTTCTGGCTGGCGTCGTAGAACCGGTTGCGGCTGGCGCGCTTGTACAGGCGGCGCAGGTACAGACGCGCAGCGAAGTGCTCCCACTCCGGGGTGGTCAGATCGACGCGGGCCTCGGCCTCGCGGATCAGGTGGTCGACCAGGTCGTCGGCGTTGACGCTGTCCTTGCGATCGACGAAGCCGAACACCGAGCGCTTGTAGTCGGCCACGTCCAGCTGCGGGAATTCGGCATGGATCTGGTCGATGGCGCGCTCCAGGCGCTCCGGCTCGAACGGAATCTTGCGGTTGCCGGCTTCCTTGGTGATCCAGGTGGAGACGGTTTGTTCTTCGATGGTCTGTGCGTGCATTGCAATGGCTTGGCGGGGGTGCGGCACAACATCCGACGGGTCGGTCGATTCAAGCGCGCCGCAACTGGGTGCGCTGACACTGGCGGGAACGCTGGGGGTGGTAACTGAGGTACCGCCGGCGATCGCGGCAAGGGTGTCGTTGGTGGTCATGCGTCTTCCGATACGTGGTTACACAAGCCCATCTCTTGGATGGAAACCGGAGCCTGGGAACTCTTGGTGGTACCAGTGACGCCCGGACGCCAAGCGTTCGCGAACATGCCACCAACTCCAGAGATGCCATTACCGGCACCGCGCGTCGTGCATGCACGCGGCTTGGACAGGCTGGGGGGGTGGCTCACATTGGAACATGCGAACCGTCACGACCCAGACCAAATGCTAATTGAACTCTTTTTCCAACTTCGGCCTTAGCGTGGCTAAGGCCGAAGTTGGAAAAAGGAAGTCAAATTCAGCGTGACCACAAGATAGTGTGGTTAGCGGTGCGATGCAACCCAAGAAGCAGGTGATTTTTGTGACTGTGTAAAGGAATAGAACTTGCTTAGTACTGCAGCCAGCAGACCTATTTTAAACGAGAGAATTGGCCGTTCAGGTTACTCAGATCTCGGTCGGGCCGACGTGGTGGCGCTTGCGGTAGCGGATCGACGACCACACCGAGGCGGCGATGAAGGCCACCCCGATCAGGCCGGTGAGCACTTCCGGCACGTGGTACACGGTGCCGACCAGCATGATGATCGCCAGCACGCCGATGGCGTAATGCGCGCCGTGCTCCAGGAACACGAACTCGTCCAGCGTGCCCTTGTGCACCAGATAGACCGTCATCGAACGCACGAACATCGCGCCGATCGCCAGGCCCAGCATGATGATGACCACATCGCGGGTGATCGCGAACGCACCGATCACCCCATCGAACGAGAACGAGGCATCCAGCACTTCCAGGTACAGGAATGCGGCGATGCCAGAGCGCTTGGCCGGGCCCATGCCGTCTTCGCTCTCTTCGGACTCGAACAAGGCATCCACGCTGCCCACCAGCAAGTAAAGCAGGATGCCGCCCAGGCCGGCGAACAGCACGCTCTGGAAGACCGCATCGGGCAGGAACAGCTTGGTGCACAGCAGGACCGTCACCGCCACGATCACCGACATCGCATCGGCCTTGCCCAGCTTGCCGACCAACCGCTCCACCGGCCCGAGCCAGTGCAGCTTGCGCTCCTGGTCGAACAGGAAGTTGAGGAACACCAGCAACAGGAACATGCCACCGAAGGCGGCGATCGACGGGTAATGGTCGGTCAGCACCTGGCTGTAGCGTTCCGGCTCCTTGAGCGCCATCTGCATCACCGGCACCAGGCCCATGCCGGTGGCCACCGACACGATCACGATCGGGAACACCAGGCGCATGCCGAACACCGCGATCAGGATGCCCACGGTCAGGAACAATTTTTGCCAGAACGCGTTCATGTGCTTGAGCACACCGGCGTTGACCACCGCGTTGTCGAACGACAACGACACTTCCAGCACGCTCAGCACCAGGCATAGCCACAGCGCCTGCCACAGGCCCATCGAGGTGGTGTGGCCCCACCAGGCAGCAACGCCCAGGCAGACGGCTGTAACCAAGAACGACATTCTGAAATCGCGAAACATTGACACTCCCAGGCGGGCCGAGACGACAGCCGGAGCAACGGGCCAGGGCAAGGCCCGGCAGATCCGGCGTGTGGTGGAGGATGGGGGACCGCGGCGTGACGCAACGTCAGGCCGGGCGCGGCTCGCCCATTATAGGGAGTGTCACCGCCATCAGGGTCGCATCGTCCGGATCCGGGCGTACCCCGAAGCCCAGGCTCTGGCACATCGCCAGCATGGTGCGGTTCTCGCGCAGCACCTGGCCTTCGATCTGTTTGAGGCCCAGCCAGCGCGCGTACTCGATCATGATGCGCATCAGTTGCCAGCCGATGCCGTGGCCCTTGAGGTCCGAGCGGATCAGGATGCCGTACTCGCCGCCCTCGTAATCGGCGTCGGCATGCAGGCGCACCGCACCGAGCATGTCGCCGCTCTTGGGGTCGATGGCTACCAGCGCGATCGAGCGCGCGTAATCGAGCTGGGTCAGCCGCGCGATGAATTCGTGGCTGAAATGCTTGACCGACTGGAAGAACCGCAGCCGCAGGTCCTCGTCGGTGACCCGCGCGAAGAAGGCGCGGAACAGCGCGTCATCTTCCGGGCGGACCGGGCGCACCAACGCGTGGGTGCCATCGCCGAGCGCGATCTGGCGCTCCCATTCCTTCGGATACGGAAAGATCGCAAAGCGCGGATGGCCGCGGCCCTTGTGCAGCTTGCGCGCCGGCGCCACCGCCACGCGCGCGTCCAGCGCGATCACGCCATCGCGGTCGGCCAGCAGCGGATTGATATCCAGCTCGGTGATTTCGGGGATATCGGCCGCCAGCTGCGCCAGCTTGACCAACACAAGCGCCACCGCGCGCTCGTCGGCGGCCGGCACGTCGCGGTAGGCCTTGAGGATGCGCGAGACCCGCGTACGCCCGATCAACTCGTGGGCCAGGCGCAGGTCCAGCGGCGGCAAGGCCAGTTCGCGGTCGTTGATGACTTCCACCGCAGTCCCGCCGCGCCCGAACACGATCGCCGGGCCGAACACCGGGTCGTCGGCAATGCCGGCGATCAGTTCGCGCGCCTTGGGCCGCAGCACGGTGGGTTGCACGATCACCCCTTCGATGACCGCATCGGGTTGCGCCGCGCGCGCGCGTGCCAGGATGCCGGCCGCCGCTTCGCGCACCGCCGCCACGCTGGACAGATTCAGGCGCACGCCGTCGACATCGGACTTGTGCGCGATGTCGTTGGACAACACCTTCAAAGTCACCGTGCGGCCGACAGCCAGCAGCGGGTCGGCCAGCAAGGCCGCCTCGTTGGCGGTGGCCGCCACCTGCAGCGGCACGATCGGGATGCCGTAGGCGGCCAGCAAGCGGTTGGTGGCGACCGGATCCAGCCAACGGCGGCCGGCGGCCAAGGCTTCATCGACCACCGCGCGGGCGATGCCGGCATCCACCACGAAGTCTTCCGGCAGGCTGGGCGGGGTTTCCATCAACGCCGCCTGCGCCTCGCGGTAGCGCACCAGGTGGGTGAAGCCGCGCACCGCATCCGATTCGGTGGCATAGGTGGGCACGCGCGCAGCATTGAGCGCGGCGATCGCCGCATCGTCCTGGCCCAGCCACACCGCGAATACCGGCTTTTCGCGCTGATAGCGGTCGCGTTGGTCCAGCGCGCGGGTCAACGCCTTGGCCGCGTCGGCCGAGGAGGTGAACGCGGTCGGCACATTGACCACCAGCAGCGCGTCGTTCTCCGGATCGTCCAGCAAGGCTTCGATCGCCGCGGCATACCGCGGCCCATCGGCGTCGACGATGATGTCCACCGGATTGCTGCGCGACCAGCCTTCGGGCAGCGATTGATCCAGCCGCTCCAAGGTCTTGGCCGACAACTCCGCCAGGGTGCCGCCGCGCAGCACCAGCTGGTCCACCGCCAGCTGCCCCACCCCGCCGCCATTGCTCAAGATAGCCAGGCGCCGGCCGGGAAAACTGCCGAGCCGGCCCAGCGTTTCGGCGGCGGCGAACAGCTCGTCCAGCGCGCCCACCCGCAACAGGCCGGCACGCGCGAACGCAGCGCCATACACCGCATCCGAGCCGGCCAGCGCCTGCGCGTGGGTGTCGGCATTCGGGTTGATGCGGAACTGGCGGCCGGACTTGACCACCACCACCGGTTTGGCGCGCGCGGCGGCACGTGCGGCCGACATGAACTTGCGCGCATCGCCGATGCGTTCGACATACAGCAGGATCGCGCGGGTGCGGTAGTCGGTGGCGAAGTAGTCGAGCAGATCGCCGAAATCCACATCCAGCGTATCGCCCAGCGACACCACCGCCGAGAACCCCACCGAACGCGCCACGCCCCATTCCACCAAGGCGGCGGCAATCGCGCTGGATTCGGAAATCAGCGCCAGATCGCCCGCCTGCGGGCAATGCGCGGCGATGCTGGCATTGAGCCGCGCATGCGGGGCGATCACACCCAGGCAATGCGGGCCGAGAATACGCATGCCCTTGGCACGCGCCGAGGCTTCCATGCGCGCGGCCGGCGAGCCGGGGCCGCTGCCGAGACCTGCAGTCAGGATGATCGCCGCGGCCACCCCGCGCCGTGCGGCAATCGAGACGATGCGCGGCACGATGCGCGCCGGGGCGGTGATCACCACCAAGTCCGGCACCCAGGCCAGATCGGTCAGGCGCGCCACCGTGCGCACGCCATCGATCTCGTTGTAACGCGGGCTCACCCAGCCGATCTGCCCGGGAAACCCGGCCGCGCGCAGGTTGCGCACCACCGCGCGCCCGGCCGAACGATCGCGCGGACTGCCGCCCACCACCGCCACGGTGGTGGGACGAAAGACCTGCTGCAGGTGATAGGTGCTCATGGCAAAGGCGACGACGGGGGAAGCGGACACGGTACACGTCGGCCCAAGCCGACGTCATCGACCCGAAGGCCGCAGAACAACGACGGAGTCCACACACTTGTTGTGAACGATTCGCATTTTCGTTAATATTGCGTGGTCAGCCAGCTTTCAGCGCCGCCCCGCGCCCATGCCGCCAGCGACTCATTCGGAACAGGGCCCCCCATGAAACTGCTGACCTTGTCGGCGCTGCTGCTTGCCGCCTCTGCCTCTGCGCACACGCCTTATCTGGCACCCAACACCTTCGCCCCCCAGCCCGGTCAGACGGTGACCCTGGACGCGGCCTTCGCCGAGACCTTCTTCGTCCCGGAAGCGGCCTTCGACCAGAGCCACTTCAGCATCACCGGGCCCGATGGCCGCGATGTCGCACCGCTCCGTGTGCAGGCGCTCGACACCCGCACCGTCGTCGAACACACCCTGGGCAAGCAGGCCGGCACCTATCGGGTCAGCACCGGCCTGCGCGTGGGCGCGCAGTTCCGCACCTGGGAACTGAACGGCAAGCGCGAGACCGTGCGCGACCCGAAAGTGGCCATGCCCAAGGGGGCCACGCTAATTGCCAGCTTCCAGTCGCGCACCCTGGCGGAAACCTATCTGAGCGTCGGCAAACCCGATCGCAGCGCGCTGGCGCCGCGCAATCAGGGTCTGGAACTGGTGCCGGTGACGCACCCCAACGATCTGTATGTCGGCGAGAGCTTCGTCTTCACGGTGCAGTACGACGGCGTGCCGCTGGCCAATCAGACCGTGGACATCAGCGAGGCGGTGTGGACCTCCGATCGCAAGCCGACGTCGATCAGCGTGACCACCGACGCGGCGGGCCGCGCAACCTTGAAGCTGGACCGCGCCGGCACCTGGCTGGCGCTGAGCCGCCACCGCACCCCGGCTCCGGCCGACGCCCCGGTGCGCGAGTACAGCAACAGCACCACACTGACGTTTCGGGTGCTCGAACAATAGCGCCGCGCAACCGCTGCGGCGGTTGCGTCGCCCTGGCGGCATGACTCCACCGGCGCGGTCCCTCCGCCCGGCATCGCGATCCAGCTGCAGGCCCAGCCAACGCTACGGCCCGGCACCGTTTTCCCCATCAAGAGGCAATCCATGAACACTGGCTCCCTGGCCGGCGCGTGCCTGTGCGCGCTGCTGCTTCCTGCTACCGCACTCGCCCAGTCCGCGCCGCGCCCGCTGCTCGGCGGCCACGGCAACAACGTGCAGGCCTTCATCACCCAGCATGACGACGACCGCGACGGCCGCATTACCGCCGCCGATTTTGCGAACTTCCGCCGCAGCCGCTTCGATGCCACCGACCGCAACCACGACGGCACGGTCGACGAGGACGAATACGTGAGTGAGTTTCGCGAACGCCGCCAGCGTGCGCTGGAGCAGGAACGCAGCGCGCAGGCCGCACAAGGCAAGACCCGCTTTGCGGCATTGGATGCCGATGGCAACGGGCAGGTCTCGCGTGCCGAATTCGACGCGGCAGGTGCGCAGGACTGGGCGCGCGGACAGGCGGCGTTGAAGGCCGCTGCCAAGGCTGGGTCGGGCGACACAACGGCCGCCTTCGACCGCGATGGCGGCCGTCCCGGCATGCCCGACAGCGGCTCGGCCGAGGGCTTTCTCGCGCTGTACGACGAGAACGGCGATGGCAAGGTGGGCGAGGCGGAATACGCAGACCTGCGCAAGGCGCAGTTCGCCGGTGCCGACGGCGACCGCAACGGTGCGCTTTCGCTGGACGAGTACAGAGTCGAATTCGAAGACCGCCTCAACCGCCGCCTCACCGCGCTCGAACTGGCCGACGACCGCCAGGTGCATGTGCGCTTCACCGTGCTCGACACCGACAAGAACAAGCGCATGAACTTCGCCGAGTACCAGGCCTCTGGCCTGCGCACCTTCGCCCGCGTCGACCGCAATCACGACGGCGTGGTCGATGCCAGCGACGCCGCGTTGCCGCCGCCGGCACCGGCACCTGCAACTGCGCCAGCGCCGGCCGCCACCCCGGCTCGCGCCGACTGACTTTCCTGCCGCGGGCCTCGATGCCCGCAGCGCCCGGCCCGCCACTGGCGGGCCCCACCCAGCCACGCGGCCATGCCATGCCGCCCGCAGCCAGGTCCGCGCCTTACCGCGCCCATTCCTCTTTCCTGACTGTGGATCCCACGATGACCTCGACACCGACCCTGCTGGCCCTGGCGATCGCCGCCGGCCTGGCCTTCCCGCTGCATGCCGAACAGGCACCCGCCGACGCCACCACCTTCGACCCGGTGGAAGTGAAGGCCGCACGCGACAAGCGCGCCTCCACCAACCAGAACGTCACCACCCTCGACACCGCGCAACTGCAGCAGGAACAAGCGGAAAGCATGGAGGACCTGGTGCGCTACATCCCCGGCGTGAGCATCGCCGACATGGGCCGCTTCGGCGAAAACGGCTTCAACATCCGCGGCCTGGAAGGCGACCGCGTGGCGATGACCATCGATGGCCTGTCGATGGCCGAAGGCGTGGAGACCGCGCGCGACTACGAGTTCTTCCGCGCCGGCCGCGGCGGCGTGGACGTGGATTCGCTCAAGAGCGTGGATATCGTCAAGGGTGCCGATTCCATCAGTGCCGGCAGCGGCGCGCTCGGCGGCGCGGTGGTGTTCACCACCAAGGATCCCTACGACTACCTCAAGGCGCAGGGCAACGACAGCTATGTCGGCCTGAAAACCGGCTACACCGGCCACAACGACCAACTGCTCGGCAATATCACCGTGGCCAACCGCACCGGCATCGTCGAATCGATGCTGACCTACACCCGCCGCGAGGGCCACGAGTCGGAGGGCTGGTATTCCAGCACCGAGATCGACACCGGCAGCGCGCGGCGCACGCCCGACCCGATCGACAGCGAAAGCGACAACGTGCTGGCCAAGCTCGACGTGGTGCCCAACGCGCAGCACCGCTTCGGCGTGGTCTACGAACGCAACCGCTCGCAGAACCGGGTCGACAACCTGAGCCGCGTCAGCGCGCCCAGCTACGCCGAGCGCATCGGCGAGGACAGCAACGACCGTGACCGCTACGGCCTGCGCTACATCTGGAACGCAAACAACGCGCTGTTCGACACCCTCGAAGCGCAGCTGGACCGCCAGCAGACCGAGAGCCGCGGCACCACTCGCATTCTTACCCAGAGCGGCACCTCGAGCACCCCGGCCACGGCCGCCACCACCCGCTGCACGGTGGCGTTGCCCTGCCGCCGTGCCGAAGACCGCGACACCGAGCAGACCCTGGACCGCATCGCGGTCGACTTCGACAAGCTGGTGCATGGCAACGGCTGGTCGCAATCACTGCTGTATGGCGCCGCCTGGCAGCGCCGCAGCATCGATTTCAGCGCGATCGACTACCGCTGGAACAACGCCGGCACGCTGGACACTGCCACCGTCGACCCGGCGCAGGTGCCCAAGACCAATGCCGACACCTGGAGCGTTTACCTGCGCGACCGCATCGGCCTGCTCGACGATCGTCTGCAGCTCACCCTGGGTGCGCGCTACGACCATTACCGCTACGCACCGACGCTGTCGCCCACCTTCACCGATACCACCGGCACGGTGCGCGAGGTGAGCTTCGCCGCACCGACCTGGCAGGCCGGCATCAGCTACGCCGTCACCCCGCAGCAGACACTGTGGTTCCAGGCCGGGCGCGGCTTCCGTGCACCGACCACCGCCGAGATGTACGCCCCGACCAGCATCACCGCGCTGACCGAGGTCGCCACCGGCAACACCGTCAACGTACCGACCGTGGCCGCCAATCCCGCGCTCGACGCCGAGCGCAGCCTCAACCTGGAACTGGGCTGGCGCTGGGAGAGCGACTGGGCGCGCGTGGGCCTGTCGGTGTTCCGCGACCGCTACGACGACTTCATCCAGAGCGAGACCGTCACCGCCAACGCCGGCACGTTCTACCAGACCTGTACCCGCGGCGTGTGCACCACGCGCAACGGCTACGCCTACACCACGCTGCTCAATGTCGGCCAGGTCGAGGTCAAGGGCGTGGAACTGGATGCGCAATTCAAGCTGGGCGATGTCTGGCTGCTGCGCGCGGCATGGACCCATAACCAGGGCGAGCTGGAAGACGGCCGCCCGCTGGACAGCATCAATCCGGATCGCGGCGTGCTCGGCCTGAGCTGGCAGGGGTTGGACGAGCGCCTGCGCATCACCGCCAACATCACCCACGCCCTGGCCAAGAAAGCCAAGGACGTCAATGTGGAGAACGATATCTTCGGCGTCCCGGCCGAGCCGTTCCTCAGCGACGCCTACAGCGTGGTCGATCTATTCGGCAGCTATCGCTTCAACACGCATGTGCGCGTCAATCTGGGCGTGTACAACCTGTTCGACGAGCGCTATTCGCAATGGGCGCGCATCCGCAATGTCACCCGTGGCGATTTCTATCTGTACGGCTATGCCACCGACGACGGTATCGGCCGCTACAGCGAACCTGGCCGCAATGTGCGTGCCACGTTGTACGTAAACTTCTGACCGGCGCTCGCCGCCCCGCATCGCTGCACGGCCTGCCGTGCAGCGATGCGGAATGGACCAAGCAATACGGCCTGCCATCACCTCTCCGCGCTACAACAACGTGCCGCTGAGGATCGCGGCGGCAATGCTGAAATAAATCACCAGCCCGGTGACATCCACCAAGGTGGCCACGAACGGCGCCGAGGCGCTGGCCGGATCGAAGCCCAGCCGTTGCAGCACGAACGGCAGCATCGAGCCGGACAGCGAACCGAAGGTGACGATGCCGATCAGCGCCGCGCCGATGGTCAGCGCCACCATCTGCCAGTGCGGGCCATAGTCGTACAGGCCGGCGGTCTGCCAGATGGTGATGCGCACGATCGCCAGCAGGCCCAGGATCGTGCCCAGGGTGAGGCCGGTGGGCAGCTCGCGCAGCGCCACTTTCCACCAATCGCCCAGGCGGATTTCGCGCAAGGCCAGCGAGCGGATCAGCAGCGAGGTGGCCTGCGAGCCGGAGTTGCCGCCCGAGCTCATGATCAGCGGAATGAACAGGGTCAGCACCACCGCCTTGGACAGCTCGTCCTCGAAGTGCTGCATCGCGCTGGCGGTGAGCATTTCACCCAGGAACAGCACGCTCAACCAGCCGGCGCGCTTCTTGATCATCTGGCCAAACCCGATCTGCATGTAGGGCTTGTCGAGTGCTTCCATGCCGCCGAACTTGTGCACGTCTTCGGTGGATTCGGCGATCAATGCATCCAGCACATCGTCCACGGTGACGATGCCGAGTATGTGGCCGTGCGCATCCACCACCGGGATGGCCAACAAGTCATGGCGACGGATCAGCCGTGCGACTTCCTCCTGGTCCAGCGCCGGGTCCACCGTGACCGGCGGGTTGACCTGCGCCACCTCCAGGATCGGCGCGTCGTCTGCGCCGGTGATCAGCCGGCGCATGGTCACCACCTGCGTGAGCACGCGGCTGTGCGGGTCCAGCAGATAGATCGCATAGACCGTCTCGCGGCTGCGCTCCACCTCGCGGATGTGCTGCAGGGTGCGGCCCACCGTCCAGTCGGCCGGCACCGCCACGAACTCGGTGGTCATCAGCGCACCGGCGGTGTTGGGCGGGTAACGCATCAAGGCCTGAATCGACAGCCGCGCCTCGGCACTGAGCAGCCACAGCAGCGGCGCGCGCTGCTCGGCGTCCAGGCCGTGGAAAATGTCGGTGGCGCGGTCGTCGGCCATCTGCCCGAGCAAGGAGGCGGCCTGTTCGGCCGGCAGTTGCGCCACCAATGCGCTGGCATCGTGCAGCTCGGGTTGTTCGAGCAGTTTCACCGCACGCGGTTGCGGCAGCGCGGCCAGCACCTGGGCCGCATCGTCGCGGTCGAGGGTGTTGAGATATTCCACCGCATCGGCCGTGTTGCGCTCGGCCAGGGGTGCGATCAAGGCGTTGACGCCTTGGGCAAGGCGCAGGGTTTCGTTGTACATAGGGTTCGCCTGGTGACGACCGTCGTCGATGACAGCCGGCGAACCCAAAGCCTCAGGCGCGCGCCAGCTGGGTCATCGACCCGGGTCTAGGGTGACTGTCGCTGGACATGAGAAAGGCTCCGAGAAGTGCGTACCGACCGGTGATCCGGGCGGCGGCGGGGCGCAGTCTGCGCGCCTGAGCCGGCTTGGTCAATGGCTCCCACGAAGGTGGCCGCTGCGCATTGCCTGCGACTCCGGCACGTCGGTGCCAGCTGGTCAGCCGCAGTGCGCGGCATAATGCGCACCTCAACGGAGAGTGCGCATGCATAGCGGCGGTCTGGAACTGGCTCTGGTGCTGATGCTGGCCGCCATCGTGGCGGTGCCGGTGTTCAAGCGCTTCGGGTTGGGTGCGGTGTTGGCCTATCTGGTCGCCGGTGTGGTGCTCGGGCCCGACGGCGTGGGCGTGGTGCAGGATGCCGAACGCATCAGCGGCGCAGCCGAAATCGGTGTGGTGATGCTGCTGTTCGTGATCGGCCTGGAACTGTCGCCGTCGCGGTTGAAGGTCATGCGCCATTCGGTGTTCGGCGCCGGCGCCACCCAGGTGGTGGTGACCACGCTGATCCTGGGCGGCTTGCTGATGCTCGGCAATCTGGGCTGGAAGAGCGCATTGATCGTCGGCGTGGCGCTGGCGTTGTCGTCCACCGCGGTGGGCCTGCAGCTGCTGGCCGAACGCAAGGCGCTCAGTAGCGACTACGGGCGCCTGGCGTTCGCCATTTTGCTGTTTCAGGATCTGATCGCCATCCCATTGCTGGCGGCGATTCCGTTGCTGGGCGGCAGCAAGAACGCCACGCTGGAATGGCCGGACGTGGCCAGGGCGGTCGCGGCATTGGCGCTGGTCATTCTGTGCGGGCGCTTCGTGCTGCGCTATCTGTTCAACATGGTGGCGCGCACCCGCATGCCGGAAGTGTTCACCGCCAGCGCCTTGCTGGTGGTGCTGGGCACCGCCTGGATCATGCAGGAAGCCGGATTGAGCGCCAGCCTGGGCGCGTTTTTGGCCGGCGTGCTGCTGGCCGATTCGGAATTCCGCCACGAGCTCGAATCGCAGATCGAACCGTTCGAAGGCCTGCTGCTCGGCTTGTTCTTCATCTCGGTGGGCATGGGCATCGATCTGAACCGGGTGGTCGCCGAGCCGTGGCTGATCGCCAGCGGCGTGGCGATCCTGCTGGTGGTGAAGTTCTCACTGCTGGTCGGCATCGGCACGGTGGCCAAGCTGCCGTTGCGCAGCAGCCTGATGCTGGGCAGCGTGTTGTGGCTGGGCGGCGAGTTCGCGTTTGTGGTGTTCAACGAAGCCGATCGCGTCGGCTTGCTGGAGCGCGCCAACCACGATCGCCTGGTGGCCATTGTCGGTGTGTCGATGGCGCTCACGCCGGTGTTGCTGCTCGGCATGCAGCGCATCCTCAACGGACCATTGCGGACACGTGCACCCAAGTCAGAGCGCCCGTTCGACACCATCGATACGCAGACGCCCAAGGTGCTGGTGGCCGGCATGGGCCGCTTCGGCCAGATCGTGGCGCGCTTGCTCACCGCCCGGCACGTGCCGTTCGTGGCGCTGGAGCACAACCCCGACACCGTGGATGACATGCGCAGTTTCGGCAGCCAGGTGTACTACGGCGATCCGACCCGGCCGGAAATGCTGCGCGCCGCCGGTGCCGACCGCATCAAGGTGTTCGTGATCGCGATGGACGATGCGGAAACCAATATCAAGACGGTGCGGCTGATCCGCCGTCTGTATCCGCAAGCCACCGTGCTGGCGCGTGCACGCAATCGCCAGCACGCCTGGAAATTGATGGACCTGGGCGCCGAACCGTTCCGCGAAGTGTTCGCCTCCAGCCTGGAACTGGGCGAGCGCATGTTGACCTCGCTCGGCCTGAGCGAGGCAGTCGCCAAGGATCACGTCAAACGGTTCCGCCAGCACGACGAAGAGTTGCTGCATCGCCAGCACCTGGTCTATGACGACGAGGTCAAGGTGGTGCAGACCGCACGCGATGCGCGCGCGGATCTGATGAATCTGTTCGAAGCCGACGTCAAGGCCGATGTCGATGGCGAGGCTGCGCCCACCACCCAGGATCGTTGAGCTTTGCGTAGGAGCGCGCTTGCGCGCGATGAGGCGTTACCGGTAACGCCTCATCGCGCGCAAGCGCGCTCCTACGGGATTTTCTGCACACACAGCCGCCGCACGATCGCGGCGGCTGCATGTTGATCGCATCACTCAGCTGCGCGGTGTGCGCACTGCGGTCTTGCTGGCCGGCTTCTTCGCTGCGCTTTTGCCAGCCGCAGCTTTGCTCACGGTCTTCGCTGCTGCTTTTGCGACCTTCTTCGTCGCGCGCTTGGTGACGGATGTCTTTGCCACCTTGCCGTGCGAACCGGCTGCGCCTTGAGCGGATTTTGCAGCAGGTGCGGCGGCACGCTTGGGTGTCGCCTTGCTCGCTTTCTTCGCGGTCTTCTTGGTGGCTTTCTTGACCGGCGTTGCAGCGCTGCTGCGTGCTTCCGGTCCGCGGCGCGGCGGTGGCTTGCGGCCCGGGGTGAGCGCGCGCCAGGCGTGCCCGCCATTCATCGCCAGCAATGCATCGGCAGCCGACGGGCCGGCGCTGCCTGCGGCGTAATTGGGGAAGTCGCTTGGCGGTTGTTTCCAGGCATCCAGGATCGGCTGCACGATGCGCCAGGCGGCTTCCACCATGGCCGCATCCTGGAACAGGCCGGCCTCGCCTTTCATGCAGTCCTGCAGCAGGCGCTCGTAGCCCACCGTGTATTCCTTGGGAAACCAGTCGCGGTAGCGGAAGTCCATGCGCACCGGTGCCAGCGCGACCTGCGCGCCCGGGCGCTTGACGTCGAACTGCAGCGAGATGCCCTCGTCGGGCTGGATGTGCAGCACCAGCCAGTCGGGGCCATACCCGCCCACTTCGGTACTGCGAAACGGTGCCAGCGGCGCAGGCTTGAAGCGGATTGCGATCTCGGTGGTGCGCTCGCGCAGCCGCTTGCCGGTGCGCAGGTAGAACGGCACGCCGGCCCAGCGCCAGGTGTCGACCTGCAGCTTCATCGCCACATAGGTTTCGGTTTCCGAATCCTCCGGCACGGTGTCTTCTTCGCGATACCCCGGTACCGCGCTGCGGCTCACCGCGCCGGAGGCATATTGGCCGCGTACCACGTCTTCGGGCTTGATCGGGCGCACCGCTTCGATCACTTCGGCGCGGCGGCGGTGCATGGCTTCGGTGGTGAAGGCGGCCGGCGGTTCCATCGCAATCATCGCCAGCAACTGGAACAGATGATTCGGCACCATGTCGCGCAAACAACCGGTGGGATCGTAGAAACGTCCGCGGCCTTCCACACCGATGGTTTCGGCGGCGGTGATCTGCACATGATCGATGCGGTCGCGATTCCACACCGGCTCGAACAAGCCATTGGCAAAACGGAACGCCAGGATGTTCTGCACGGTTTCCTTGCCGAGGAAATGGTCGATGCGGAACACCTGATCCTCGTGCAACACGCGGGCGACGGTGGCGTTGAGCGCGACGGCGCTGGGCAGATCGTGGCCGAACGGTTTTTCCACGATCACCCGCCGCCAGCCCTGGCCCTCGCGCTGTTTGACCAGCCCGGCTTCGCCCAGATTGAGCAGCACCGGCTCGAAGAAACGTGCGGCGGTGGCGAGATAGAACAGCACATTGCCCTGGGTGCCGTAGCGCTTGTGCAGTTTCTCCAACACGCCATCCAGCGCTTGATAGGCACCTAAATCGGTGAAATCGCCGCGCAGATAATGCATGCGCTCGCGTAGCCACTCCCAGGTATCGGTGTCGAATTCATCGGTCTGGAATTCGGCATCGCGACTGCTGAGCAGCTCGGTCATCGACTGACCCATCATCGTGCGCCACGAACGCTCGCTGATATCGCCGTGGTCCATGCCGACGATGGCGAACTGCTCGCCCAACGCACCCGCCCGGCGCAGGTTGTACAGCGCCGGCATCACCAGGCGCTTGGTCAGATCGCCGCGTGCGCCCAGCACCACGATGATGCACGGCGGGGTGGTCTCTTGCTCATTCATGGACGTGTTTCCTTTTCGCCCATGCGTCCGTGCAGGCGCAATGCCGCATTGACCAGGGCCACGTGGGAATACCCTTGCGGGAAGTTGCCAAGCATGCGTTTGCTGCGCGGGTCGTACTCTTCGGCGAGCAGGCCCACGTCGTTGCACAATCCAAGCAGGCGCTCGAGCAACACGCGCGCCTGCTCGGTGCGCCCGAGCAATGCATAGTTTTCCACCAGCCAGAAGCTGCAGGCAAGAAAAGTGCCCTCGCCGGCCGGCAGGCCATCGGCGCTGTCGTCGGCACGATAGCGCTCGACCAATCCATCGATGGTCAGATCGCGTGCGATGGCATCGGCGGTGGCGGCGATGCGCGGATCCTCCGGCGGCAAAAATCCCACGATCGGAATCAGCAGCAGCGAGGCGTCCAGGCGGTCGGAGCCATAGCTCTGCACGAAGTGGCCATCCGGGTGCACGCCGTTTTCCAGCACTTCGGCGCGGATTTCCTCGGCAAGCCTGCCCCAATGTGCGCGTTTTTCTGCGTCGGCATTGGTGATGCCATCGCGCGCGCCACAATCGAACGCCAGCCAGGCCATCACTTTGGAATGTACGAAATGACGGCGCTCGTCGCGGATTTCCCAGATGCCTTCATCGGGCAGGCGCCACAGGTCTTCGAGCGTATCCAGGATCTTTTCCAGCAGCGATGCCGACGAGCCATCGTCATCGGACGGCGGCGCCACGCCCTTCTCGCGCGCGTAATGGAACGCGCCGATCAACTCGCCATACACGTCGAGCTGGAACTGATCCACCGCGCCATTGCCGATGCGTACCGGGCCGGAGTTTTCGTAGCCGGGCAGCCAATCCGCTTCCCATTCCTGCAGCCGGCGCTCGCCGGCGATGCCGTACAGCGCCTGCAACTGATCCGGCGAACCGGCGATGGTGCGTTGCACCCAGTCGCGAAACGCAGAGGCTTCATCGCGATAGCCGGCCTGCAACAACGCGATCAGCGTGAACACCGAATCGCGCAGCCAGCAGTAGCGATAATCCCAGTTACGGGTGCCGCCCAGATGCTCGGGCAGCGAGGCGGTGGGCGCGGCGACAATGCCACCGGTGGGCAGGTAACTCAGTCCCTTCAACACCACCAGCGAACGCCGCACCTGCTCGGTCCACGGACCGACATCGGTACAGCGACGTGCCCAGCCATGCCAGAACGCGGTGGTCCGTTGCAGCGCCTGTTCCGGATCGATCGCCGCCGGCGTGGGCTGATGCGACAGGCCGTGGCTGAGCAGAAACCAGGTGCTCTCGCCCTGACGCAGCGTGAAGTCGGCCTCGGTGCCCAGGTCCTCGCCGTGCAGCTGCTGCGGCGAGCGCAACGCGAGCTGGTCGGGGCCGGCGATGGCGCGAATGCCGCCCTCGATGCCGGTGACCCACGGCACCGTACGGCCATAGTTGAAGCGAAAGGTCAGCCGCATGTGCATCGGCACTTCGCCCTGCACGCAACGCACGATCCGCACCAGATGTTGGTGGCTGTCGTCCTCATCGCTGGCAACCATGAAGTCGACCAGTTCCACCGTGCCGGTGTCGGTACGCATGCGTGTGCACAACACCAGACTGTCGTCTTCGTAAGCGCGTTCGCTGCGGAATGCGGCGACCGGCGACAACGCCCATTGCCCGTGTTGCTCATCGCCCAGCAGAGATGCGAAAAACGCATCGGAATCGAAACGTGGCAGACACAGCCAGTCGATGGTGCCGCAGTGGTCGACCAGGGCCGCGCTGTGGCAATTGCCCAGCATGGCGTGGTCTTCGATACGCACGCTCATCGTAGAGGCGCTTCCTTCGTGCGAGGGAACACCCAGTCTTGCACGCGCAGTGTCGGGATCGGGTTACGACTGCGCCGGCAGACGCAGCAACGGTGGCACCGCGTGTTCCAGGCGACGGATCAGTGCCTAGCTATTTTTGTTGATCGCCCGGAGCTCCGAGGCATTGGTAAGCCACGGTGACTTGCCTACCGCCGCAGTTGCCAAATCCCCGCCGCGATAAACACGTACTTTCTTCTGAACCAAAGGACTCTGCGCCCTTGTAACCCCAGGCTGCGCACTTTTGTGCGGCTAAATCTTGAGCTTTTTGGTCGTCATAAGATACCCGCTGAAATTCGTTTCGCTCGTAGGAGAGCTTGATAACCCCGTCAGACCGACTAGCGCCTGTGACGAGAAGCTCTCTCTTTGTCGCACATCCGGTGACAACGAGCACGAAAAATACAGATGTCATCAAAAGCATCAAACGCATTTCTTTCCCCTGATGTTTTTTCAGGAAAATTTAACATGCGCCACTTCTTATGCGCCGCCGCGCTGGCTCAGCGGCCTTCGCGCAGGAAGCGCGCCATCGAGGAGACACCCGGCAAGGCGGGCTCGAACTGGCCGGCCACATCGATGAAGCCGCGCATGATCGCGATCTCGCGCGGGGTGCGGTTGAGCGCGTCGCGGCGGTCGCCATCGGCGCCGGCACGCAACAGGCGCTGCACCAGCAAGGGCAAGCCGTGCAGTGCGGCCAGATGTAACGGACCAAAGCCGCGTTGATCGGCCACATCCAGCGAGACGTCTTCGTCGAGCAGGCGGTCGACGCCGGCCAGTACCACTTGTTCGTCGCAGGCGGTACCCGGTTCGGCGCGCGCGCCCAGCAACAGCAGCAACGGGCTGACCCGGCCACCGGCCAGATACTCGGGGTCCGCGCCGGCCAGCAGCAAGGTGTCCAGCAAGGCCAGCAGGCGGCTCTTGTCGCGCGCGGTGAAGCCATACAGTGCGGCGCAATGCAGCGGCGCCAGTCCTTGATCGTCGGTGGCGTGCACGTCGGCCGCCGCGGTGAGCAGGCGCGCCACGATATCCGGCAGGCCCAGCGCGCAGGCCAGCATCAGCACGGTGACGCCGCCGGGCAGGCGATGCTCGATCTGCGCACCGGCCTGCAGCAACGCGGCCACGATCTCGGTCTGACGCATGCTCACCGCTGCCGACAACGGCGTGGCGCCGCTGTTGGCCGCGCGTTGCGGATCGGCGCCGCGCCCGAGCAGATGCGCCACCACGCCGAGATGGCCGCCACCGGCGGCGCGCAACAGCGCGGTGCAGCCTTGCGCGTCGATCGCATCGACCGGCAGGCCGAGATCGATCAGGCGCCGCACCGCATCGGTGTCGCCGGTCATGGCCGCAGCCGGCACATCGGCTTCGCGCAGCGTGCGGTGCGGCAGCGACCAGATGCGCCAGTCCAGCCAATCGGCCAGATCGCGGCGACCGATCGACAGCGCCACGCCCAGCGGGGTCTGCCCGTCGGCCGCGCGCGCTTCCGGCGAGGCGCCCTGTTTGACCAGCAATTTGAGCGAGGCTTCGCGGCCCAGCGCGGTGGCCAGATGCAGCGCAGTCATGCCGTGGCTGTCGCGTGCCTCGCGGTCCACGCCGTGTTCCAGCAACCACTGTTGCAGGCGCAGCCAGCCCAGCCGCACCGCAAGCGACAACGGCGGGTCGCCGGCCGCCGACGCGGCGAACGGGTCGGCGCCGCGTTCGAGCAATTCCAGCGCGAACTGTTCCAGCCCGCGCGATGCCGCATCGTGCTGCACGCAGGCACTGAGCAGGCGCGTCAGGCCGCCGGCGCCGGCCGGCGAGACGCCATGGCGCAGCAACGCCTGCAATGCCGGCACCGCCTCCACACCACGCGAGAGCAGCGCAAACATGGGCACATCGCCGCAGGCATCGCGCACGTCGGCATCGGCGCCGTGGCGGAGCAGCCAGTCCACGGCCTCTGCGTTCAAGGCCAGATGCGCATCGTGCAACAGGCCGCCGAGTTCTTCCGGGCCGCACAGCCTGGCCAATGCGTCCAGGCCGTCGCGTTGACCGAACTGCAGGCCTTCGCGCAACAGCACCAAGGGCGGGCGATCGGGCAGCACCGCAACGCCGGGGGTATCGCCGTGTCCATCGCTGACGGCGGCCGGCAGCGGATACGCAGGATCGAGCAATTGCACGATCGCCCAGCGCCCGGCTTCGGCGGCCACATCCACTGCGCGACGGCCGTGTGCATCGGCGCTGTCGGCCGGCACCTGCAGATCGAGCAGGCGCCGGATCAAGGCCGGCGACACGCGGTCGGTGGCGCAGGCCAGCATCACTGCATTGCGGCCGTCGCCATCGATGGCCAGTACATCGGCCTTGCGTGCGACCAGGCGTTCGAGCACGCCGCTGCGTGCCTGCCGCGCCGCGTCCAGCCATGGCGTGCGGCCGAGCAGATCGCGCGCTTCCAGATTGGCACCGGCCGACAATAACGCTTCGACGATATCGCCATGCCCGGCCAACGCGGCTTCGTGCAAGGCGCTGCGGCGCTGGCGGTCGCGCGCATCCACGCGCGCCTTGTGCTTGAGCAGCAACTGCACGCCGGCCGGGTCGTCTTCCTCGGTGCCGGCGGCGGCCAGCAGCACCGGCGCGCCACCTTCCGGTTCGGAATGCGCGCCGCGTTCCAGCAGAAACTTGGCCAGCCGCCAGTTGCCGACCTGGCAGGCCATCGCCAGCGGCGAATGGCCTTCATTATTGAGCGCGTCGAGTTCGGCGGCGGCATCGCGCAGCAGCGCGGCCACGCCCGGGTCGGAACTGCGCACGGCGTGGTGCAGCGGCGTGTTGCCGTCGTTGTCGGTGGCACGCGGGTCGGCGCCGTTGGCCAGCAGCGTCATCACCGCGTCGGGGCGGCCATGCCAGCTGTCGCGCGTGGCGGCCAGCAAGGGCGTCATGCCGCGATGCGGTTGATTGACGTCGACGCGGCGCACGATCAGCTCGCGCAGCAGGCGCAGATCCGGCAACACCGCGGCCAGCGCGGGCAGGCTGCGTTGATCGCGCCATTCCGGCAGCGGCATCGCCTGCGGATCGGCGCCGGCCTCCAGCAGCTGCAGCGCGCGGTCCACGCGTCCACTGCGCGCGGCTTCGAACAATTCCGGCACCAGCTGATGCTGGGCCACCGGCTCCAACGGGCGCGGTTCGGCCGCGGCTTCGGAGAAGAAATCGGCGGCCTGCCGGGCCACCAGGGTGTCGCTGCGTGCCGGCGCGGCGGTGCGTTGCAGCAGCAGATGGGCCGCCGGCAACAGCACGCTGGCGGCGATCGCCAGACTCCAGCGCAAGCTGTTCGACAACCAGCCCGGCCAGGCCAGCGCCACGGCCAGCGTGCACATCGCCAGCACCAGTGCAGCGGCCAGCAGGCCACGCCAGGCATGCAATTCCTGCGTGGCCAGCGCGTGCCACCGCGGCGCCAGGGCGCCGCCATCGCGCTCGACCTCGCCCCACAGCGGCCAGGTGCGCCATAGCCCGAGCAGCGCGGCGCTGACCGCAACGCTCAGCGCTAACGCGGCGGCCAGGCTGCCGCTATCGCGCAAGGCAGTCAGCGGCCAGGTGATCAAGGCCGCAAGGGCCAACAGACCGACGCCCCAGATCGCCAGCAGCGGCGGCAGCGCCTGCGCGATCGCACGCGGCTGGCTCGGCAATGCGCGCGTGCCACGCGCCCACGACACCGCCAGCGCGAACGCCGGCTGCGCCAGCCACAGCGTCACCGCCGCAACGCTGCCGCCAACGCCGCCCAGCAACGACAACACCACCCCGGCAGCGCCGGCCAGCGCTGCGGCGCGCCACCGCGCGGCACGCGTGGCCTCAGTCATAGTCGCACTCGCCCGCCAGCACCACCGTCTTGGGCAGTTGCAGGTAGAAGCCGTGCTTGCTGAGCGCTTCGCGCACCGTGGTCACGTCGGCTTGCGCCAGGCGGCGCTGCGGCGTCAACGCCACCTCCAGCACGAACGCGAACGGCGCCAGTTGCGCGTGCACGGCGGCGGGAAGACCGGAGAAGTCGTCACGCATGGCGAGATAGACGAAGGTGTCCTGCTTGCGTTGGCTTTTATAGACGTAGGCGTGCATGCGCGCGTGGTCGCGCTCGTTTTAGAAGTGTGTCGCAGGATTGTGTCCCAATTGCGCCCATGGCGAAAGCGCGGCCGTTGCGAAAAATCCCAGCAGCGTCAGCGACATGACCGACACGTTCAGTTGCGCCATCGACGGGCCGCGGACACACCATCGATATACTGAGCACACTTTTTGCCAGCCAGACCACCGTGAGCCACGCGCAGCATTCGTCCCAGATGGCCCCGGTCGCCGTCACCGCTTTCACTTCCACCACCGCGCTCGGCGCCGGGCTCCACGCCCAGGCCGCCGCCCTGACAGCCCGCCGCAGCGGTATGCGTCGCAACGATTTCGGCCCGCAACCGCTGCCGTGCTGGATCGGCCGCGTCGACGGCGTGGAAGACGTCGTGTTGCCCGAATCCCTGCAAGGCTGGGACTGCCGCAACAATCGCCTGGCCTGGCTGGCCCTGCAGCAGGACGGCATGGCGGCTGCCGTGCAGGCGGCCGCGCAGCGCTACGGCGCCGAACGCGTGGCGGTGATCATCGGCACCTCCACCTCCAGCATCGGTGCCAGCGAAGAGGCCTATACGCGCCTGGTCGAAGATAGCGAGGGCGCGCGTTTTCCGGATGACTTGAATCGCCCGATCGTGCACACCCCGCATTCGCTGGGCGACTTCGTGCAGCACGCCACCGGCCTGCGCGGCCCCTGCATGACCGTGGCCACGGCGTGCTCGTCCAGCGCCAAGGTGTTCGCCCAGGCGGCGCGCCTGATCGACGCCGGGGTGGTCGACGCAGCCTTGGTCGGCGGCGTGGACACCTTGTGCGGCAGCGTGCTGTTCGGCTTCAACTCGCTGCAGGTGGTGGCGCCGGAGCTGTGCCAGCCGTTCGATGCGCGCCGGGTCGGCCTGAGCCTGGGCGAGGCCGGCGGCTTTGCCATGCTCGAACGCCCCGCCGCCGCACCGGACGCGGCGTTGTGGCTGTACGGCTATGGCGAATCCAGCGACGCGCACCATATGTCCGCCCCGCATCCGCAAGGCCTGGGCGCGCAGTTGGCGATGCGCGGCGCGCTCGAACGCGCCGGCCTGGAGCCGGCAGCGGTGGGCTATCTGAATCTGCATGGCACCGCCACGCCGGCCAACGACAGCGTGGAAGCGGCCGCGGTGGCGGCGATCTTTCCCGGCACGCTGCACGCCAGTTCGACCAAGGCCTGGACCGGCCACACCCTGGGCGCAGCCGGCATCGTGGAATCGGTGATCGCGCTGCTGGCGCTGCGCGATGGCGTGCTGCCGGGCACGCTCAACAGCGACGTGCCCGACCCCGCCTGCGGCCCGCAGATCCGTTTCGACAACGCCCATTCCAAGATCGATTACGCCATGAACAACTCCTTCGGTTTTGGCGGCAACAACTGCTCGCTGCTGTTCGGGCGGGCCCGCTGATGCTGGCTGCCACCATCGAAGGCATCGGTTTCTGGACCCAGGGGCTGCCCAACTGGGAGGCCGCCATTGCCCTCGTGCACGGCGGCGCGCTGCAGGAGACCACGGCACGCCCGGCGCCGCAGTTGCTGGCCGCCAACGAGCGCCGCCGCGCACCAGACACGGTGGCGGTGTCGCTGGAAGCCGCACTGGCCGCCTGCACCGCCGCCGGCCGCGATCCGGCCAGCCTGCCGTCGATCTTCACCTCCACGTACGGCGATATGGCCATCTCCGATTACATGTGCACCACCCTGGCCAGCGACCCATCGGCGATCTCGCCAACCAAGTTCCACAATTCGGTGCACAGCGCCGCGGCCGGCTACTGGACCATCGGCGCCGGGGCGATGACTCCGACCACGGCGATCAGCGCCAGCCGGGCCAGCTTCGCGCAGGGTCTGCTGGAAGCGCTGGTACAGCGCGCCGCCGGCATGGACGCGGTGCTGCTGGCCGGCTACGACGCCCGCTCGGTCGGGCCGCTGGGCCGGGTCGCACCCAGCCAGGGGTTGCTCGGCGGCGCGCTGGTGCTGGGCGCGCCCGGCCAGGCCGGCAAGCTGCAGCTGCGGGCGCGGCTGGACGACGGCACGCCTTCGCCGGGCGAGGGTCCGCTGTCGCGGCAGGTCGCCAGCAACGCGATGGCGCCGATGCTGCCGCTGTTCGACCTGCTGGCCGCCGACAGCGACAGCGTGGCGCTGTACGCCGGCCCGGGCCGGGTACTGCGCGTGGAGATCCAGCGATGAGCCGGCAGCCATTGAGCCGCGAAGACACCGCGATCCTGGTGCCGGCCTTGAACGAATCGCTGCGCATCCGCGAAGTGGTCAACGATGCGCTCACCTATTGCTCCAACGTGATCGTGATCGACGACGGCTCCGACGATGGCACCGCCGATTGCATCGCCGATCTGCCGATCACCTTGATCCGTCATCCGCAGCGCTTGGGCAAGGGCGCCGCGTTGCGTAGCGGTTTTGCGCAAGCCCAGCGCCTGGGCATGCGCGCGGTGATGACCATGGACGGCGATGGGCAGCATAAAGCGGCAGATTTCCCACGTCTGTTGGCCGCGGCCAACCGCCATCCCGGTTGCGTGATCGTCGGCGCACGCATGCGCAAGCGCGCCACCCAGCCCACCATCCGCCGCATCGGCAACGATTTCGGCGACTGGGGCATTGCCTGGGCCTGCGGCTTCCAGCTGGTCGACAGCCAGAGCGGCCAACGCCTGTATCCGGCCTCGGTGTTCACCTTGCCCAATGTGCCCGGCGAAGGCTTCGTGTTCGAAGCGCAATTGCTGATTTCCGCCGCACGCCAAGCCGGCGCGCGCGTGGTCGCGGTGCCGATCGAAACCCGCTACGCCGGCACCTCGCCAGGCACGTTTCGCAAGAGCCACTTCCGCCTAGTGCGCGATCTGTGGGAAATCACCTCGCATGTGGTCGCCCAGGCCTGGAACTACGGGCATATCTGGCGCGAATACCGCCGCGTGCGCGCCAACCCGGTGCTGATCGACGACGCTGACGGCGAGTTTGCTACTGTTTCATCGGTCACCAAGAGCAAGCCATCCCCATGAATGCACAGCGCGCAGATGTCGTGATCACCGGTGGTGGCCTGGCCGGCCTGAGTCTGGCGCTGCAGTTGCGCCAACGCGATCCCGCGCTGGCGATCACCGTGCTGGAACGGCGCGCCCACCCCGTGCGCGAAGCCGCGTTCAAGGTCGGCGAATCCACGGTGGAAATCGGCGCGCATTATTTCGCCGACGTGCTGGGCCTGCGCGAGCATCTGGAGACCGAGCAGATCCGCAAGTTCGGCTTCCGCTTTTTCTTTTCCGACAAGCGCCAGGATATCGACCGTTGCACCGAGCTGGGCGTCAGCCAGATCCTGCCGACGCCGTCGTGGCAGATCGACCGCGGCCGCTTCGAAAATTTCCTCGGCGAGCGCGCCCGCGCGCAGGGCATCACCTTTGTCGACAGCTGCAGCGTCAAGGGCGTGGATCTGGCCGATGACGACAGCGACCACGCCGTGCGCTACGAGCGCGCCGGCGAGGCTGGCACGCTGAGCGCACGCTGGGTGGTGGATGCCAGCGGCCGCGCCGGCCTGCTCAAGCGCAAACTCGGCCTGGCGCAGGACAACGCGCACGACGCCAATGCAGTGTGGTGGCGCGTGGAAGGCCTGATTGATCCCAATGGCTGGTCGCAGGACAGCAGCTGGCTGCAGCGCTGCACGCCGCCGGACCGCTGGCGCTCGACCAATCACATGTGCGGGCCGGGCTACTGGTTCTGGTTGATTCCGCTCTCCTCCGGTGCGCATTCGCTGGGCATCGTCTGCGATGCGGCCATGCACCCGCTGGAGACCATGAACACCCACGAGAAGGCGATGACCTGGCTGCGCACGCATCAGCCGCAGGTCGCCGCCACGCTCGACAAGGCCGACTACCGGCTGCAGGACTTCCTGTTCCTGCGCAACTTCTCGTATGGCTGCAAGCAGGTGTTCTCGCCGCAGCGCTGGGCACTGACCGGCGAAGCAGGCTTGTTCCTGGACCCGTTCTATTCGCCCGGCAGCGACTTCATTGCGATCTCCAATACCTACATCTGCGAACTGATCGGCCGCGATCGCGCCGGCAAGTCGCTCAGCCCGCACGCGGAGCTGTATCAGCAACTGTATTTCTCGTTCTACGAAAACACCCTGGCCCTGTATCAGGATCAGTACGCGTTGTTCGGCGATGCGCAGGTGATGCCGGTCAAGGTGATCTGGGATTACACCTATTACTGGTCATTGCTGGCGCCGCTGTTCTGCAGCGGACGCATCGCGGATCTGAGTTTGCTCGCACGCATGAAGACCGACTTCCGGTACGCGCGCGACATCAATCTGGCGATGCAACGCGTGCTGCACGACTGGGGCCAGCACAACAGCGAACAAGGTATCGCCACCGGCGACGGACGACTGCTGGATCAATATCTGATCGGTTGGTTCAACGAACTCAATGGCGCCTTGCACGACACGCTGGACAACGAAGCCTTTGCCGCACGCATCCACAGCAACATCGCGCGCATGGCGGTGCTGGCGCGCGAGATTCTGCTGCAGGCACGTCAACGCCATCCCGCACTGCCGGATCACGGCCTGGACGCGTTGACCATCAACGCCATCGGCGAGCCGATCCTTACCGCCGCCTGGTACGCCGACGCGGCGTGAGCTTGCTCGAACGCGCCGGCAACGGCGCTTTTTGATTGATACGCGCTTTCTCAACCTTCGCGTGGTGCACGCGAAGGAGCCGATCAGACCGCACCTCAGTGGATGGCTGCACGGCATGCACTGCTCGCAACCTTGCACACCGACCATCTCGACGGGTCCTTGCACGTCCACCGTCGCGGGACCTTACGCGGCATGGATGCCGCGTAAGAGCCTACATGGACGTACTTGCGGCGTGTCCCGCGATGGTGGGCGGGCAAGGGCCCTGCAGCCAGGCCGCAGATTAGCCGCTCTACACCAGACGTATCCGCACCGTTCAATTACCTCTCAAGGCGACCGAGATGTTGAACTTCAGCGCAGTCTGGATGTTCCAAGCCGAGCGGGTCGAGGGCGCGATGCCCTCACCGCCTGCGGGACACGCCGTGAATCCATCCCTGGAGGCTAGGTGGCGGCATCCATGCCGCCACACGGTCCCGCAATCGGCGAGGACACCGCACCAGACAGTTTGCTGATTGCTTTATTGAGCACGGGACACGGGGCCAGCCAGTTTGCTGGATGCTTGTTGAAAACTCCGCACACCGATCAACTCGACTGGTCCTTGTCCGCCCACCGTCGCGGGACCTTACGCGGCATGGATGCTGCGTAAGAGCTTACAAGGACGTACTTGCAGCGTGTCCCGCGAGGGTGGGCGGGCAAGGGCCCTGCAGCAAACCAGCAGATCAGCCGCTCTCAGCCCATCCCGCCATTGATGCCGATGACCTGGCCGTTGATGTAACCGGCCGCTTCCGAACACAGGAATGCGACCAATGCTGCGACTTCGTCGGGCTTGCCGACGCGCCCTGCCGGCACCAGTTGCTTGATCACCTCCGGCGCGAAACTCTCGCCGACCATCTCGCTTTCGATCACACCCGGCGCGACCACGTTGACGGCGATGCCGCGGCTGGCCATCTCGCGCGACAGCGATTTGCTGGCGCCGTGCAAGGCGGCCTTGGCGGCGGCATAGTTGGTCTGCCCGCGATTGCCCAGCACCGCCGCCACCGACGACACGCTGACGATGCGGCCCCAGCGCGTACGCGCCATCGGCAGCAGCAGCGGCTGGGTGACGTTGAAGAAGCCGTGCAACGAGACATCGATGACCCGATGCCACTGCTCGGCGCTCATGCCCGCCATCGGTGCATCGTCATGGATGCCGGCGTTATTGACCACGATCTGGATCGGGCCGCCCTCCAGCAGGCTTGCCAGCGCCACCGCACTGGCCTGCGCATCGGCCACATCGAACGCCACCGCCTGTGCGCTGCCGCCGTCGGCCACGATCGCTGCGACCACTTCATCGGCGCGGGCGATATTGCGATTGGCGTGCACGATCACGTGCCGGCCTTGCGCAGCCAACTGACGGCAGATCGCACCGCCAAGATCACCGCTACCGCCGGTGACCAGGGCCCGGCGCTGTGGAATGGATGTGCTCATGGAAGCCTCGATGAAAGCCGCAGAAACGACGGCGGAAAGAGCCTCATCCTAACGACTCGCAGCAAGCGCAGGAATAGATCGCCCGCATTTTGATCACCTACCTTCTGTAGGAGCGCGCTTGCGCGCGATGTGGCTTTATCGGTAACGCTTCATCGCGCGCAAGCGCGCTCCTACGAGGCATGCGCCGCACCCAGCATCACCGTGGCACGTCCTTCGGCGAGCAACTGGTCCTGATGCATCAAGTGGAAGCTGTATTGCTGGCTATCCTCTCCCTGCATCAACACCTGCGCCTCGCAAACGATCGCATCCGGCAACTCGTCCAGATGGGCCACGTGCAATTCCACCGCACGCAACGCCACCAACATGCCCGGGCGCACCGGCTTGCCCGATTCCCGGCCGAGCAAGCCGCCATGCACGGCCATGGCCTGCGCGCCGTATTCGCACAGATGCAGCGCACGCAGGCGGCCATTGGCACGCAGCGGATGCGTATCGCTACGATGCACTTCACTGCGCAACACGATGCGCTGCGCATCCCACTCCACCACTGCTTCCCACAGGCACATGCTGCCCTGGTGCGGAATCAGCGCGGCAATTGCCTCACGTCCCTGCATGCGGCTCTCCGTTCTTTGTACGTTCCAGCGCCGGCTCCCGCGACACCAGCAAGGCCAGAATGAAATTGAACAACACCCCCAGCGCCACCGTGCTGCCGATCGCACGCAATACCGGAATGCTGGACGCGGCCAAGAGCGCGAACACCAGCAAGGTCATCAGACTGCAGACGATCAATGCATGCAGCGTGCGCAGCTGATCGGCATGATCGTCGCCGGCGTGGTCGAAGAACAACGCGTAATCCAGGCCCAGGCCGGCCGCCAGGATCAGCGCGATCAGATGGAACAGGTTGAGCTCCACCCCCATGCCGCGCAGGATCGCCAGGATCAGCACCGTGGTCAGCGCCATCGGCAGCAATACGCGCACGATCCGGCGCGGGCTGCGCAGCGCGATCGCCACCGTCACCGCCAGCAGCAGCGCGGCCAGCACCAGCGCGCCGAGCACACGCCCGCGATACGCCGCCACCAGGGATTCGGACGCGTCCTTCAGATCCAGCAACTGCGCGCCGCTGCCTTGCACGGCGGCAGCCAGTACCGCCGGATCGCGCAAGCCGGTCAACGACACCAGGGCGGTGCTGCGATCGCCATGCCCCAACAGCAGCCCACCGACCGAGGTCGCCAGCGGCGAGCCGGCCAGGTCCTTCGGCAACAGTGGGGCGACCTGCTTGGCAGCGTCCAGATCCTGCAGGAATGGCGCAAATGCATCGCTGCGGAACGGCGTGGCGGCTACTGCGCTGTCGGTCAGCGCGCGGGCTTGCGCGGCATCCGGCAACGCTGCCTGACGAGCGCGCTGGGTCTTGGCGCTGGGCAGATAGCGTGCGGCCATGTCGTAGCCGGTCAGCGTGCCCTCTCGCACCAGCGCTTCCAGGCGCGGCCGCAATTGCTCGCTGGCCTGCAACGCCGCCTCATCGTTCGCTGCGGGCAGCGCGAGGACGTAACGCACATCGGGGGCACCCAGTTCCTGTCGCAACTGCGTGTCCTGCGCCAATGCCTTAGGTGGCACCGGGGTCAATTTCGACAGATCGTTCTGCCAGAACTGCCCCGGCGCAAACACGATCACCGCGATGCCGATCACGGCAATCACCGCAAGACTGATGCGCGGCCGCGGCAAGCGCGCGATGCCACGCCAGAGCGCGGCGAGCATGCGCGAATCGGCATAGTCGCGCGGCGCCGGGTCGATCAACGACGGCAACAGCCAACGTGTGGTGATGGCGGCGGTGGCCAGCCCGGCGATGGTGAACACCGCCAACTGGCGCAAACCATCCACCCCGGAAAACAGGAAGGTCACGTAGGCAATGCAGGTGGAGACCACGCCGGTGGCCAGCGTCGGCCACAGATGGCGCGCGTTGTCGCGCGGATCCAGCCCCGGGCGCTGATGACTGAACAGGTGAATCGGGTAATCCTGCACCACGCCGATCAGGGTGAACCCGAACGCCACGGTGATCCCGTGCACGCCATCGAACAGCAACGCCACCGCACCCAAGCCGGCCAGACCCGCGCTCGCCAATGGCAGCACGCCGAGCACCGGAATCTTCCAGCTGCGATAGGCGACCAGCAGCAACAGCACCAGCCCCACCGTATCCAGCGTGCCGATCCATTGCGCCTCGCCCTGCGTGCGCGCGGTGATTTCCACCGCAAACGCGCCGGGGCCGGTCAAAACGAGTGTTGTTGAGGTGCCCTTGCTGACCTTGGCAAACGCCGCTTGCACCGCGTCGTACGCCAGTTGCTGGCCGGTGGGATCGAACCCGGCTGCGCGCGTCTGCACGATCAGCAACGCCGAGGTACCGGCGCGGTCGAACCACACCTCGTTACGCGTCTGCGGCGCGGCGGCAGGTTGCAGGGTTTCTGCAAGATGCAGGATTTCCAGCGTGGGATCGCGCGGCAGCAACGGCTCCACCATCGCGGCCGCAGGCGAGCCAAGATCCTGCACGCGCGCCTGCAATGCCGCTTGCAAGGTCTGTCCATCCAGCGGGGTTTTATCGAAGCTGTCGCTGAGCAGATAGCGATACGGCAGCAAGCGCTCGGGGATCGCATCCAACCCGGCATTGCCGCCGTTGCCGACCAGCTCGAACAGCTCTGGCTGTGCGGCCAAGGCCTGCTGCAGTGCCTGCGACTGCGCGGCCAGCGTGGCCGTATCGCTGTTGGACAGCGACATCAACAACAGGCGCGAGCCGGGTCCTTCGCCGAGTTCTTCGATCAGCAGCTTCTGCGCGGGCGTGCGCGGGGCGGGCATGAATTTCCGCAAGTCACCGGTGACTTTCAGCGTCTCGCTCAACCAGAAGCCGGCGACTGCCAGCAAGGCCAGCCACAGCAGCGCAAGGCCGATGCGGCGGTTTGCATTCAATTTAAGCGCCATGCGAAAGCCTCACTGCGCCAGCGGAACGTCCACCGGCCGCGCGCGCGGCATCCAGCTTCAGTGACGCTTTCTTTCTGCTGAGGGCGGGCTGCAACGGCGCTTTGTTTTTTCTGAGGGCGGGCTGCAGTGACGCGTTCTTTCTGTTGAAGGCGTGCAGCACCGGCGCCTCTAATTTGCCGAAGGCGGTCGCTTTTTCCTTGCTAAGCGCGTGTCCCGGCTGCGCACGCAACACCCACACGCGATGGATCACGCGCCCGACCCATGGCACAGCGTGGTCAGCGCCGCCGCATCGGTCACGCTTGCAGCATCACGCGCCGCACCAGCCAGCAGCGTGCGTTGCGCATCGCCCTTGGCCGGCAAGCTCTCGATGCAACGCAGCTCATCGTTGCGTCCGTACAGATGCAACTCGCGCGCCTGCTTTGCCACGGCGGCGTCCTTGGGCTGCAGCGTCAGTTGCCAGGCCTGCGGCTGGCCCTGCCCACTGACGCGGTACTGCTGCTCCAGCAGCGCGCGGTCGCCGGCCAGCAACGCGCCGAAGCCGGACTTCAAACCGGCCAGTTCGGGCACACGGCTCAGCGAAAAACGCCGTGGCGCTTTGCCTTCGCGTTCCAGCACGCCTTCGTTGCCTTTCAGCGTGGTGGTTTCGCGATATGGCGCGCTGACCTCACGCACCAAGGTCTGTGCGTCCGGGCGGCGGTAATGGCCCTGCACGCGCAACGGTGTCTTCAGCAGGGCCGAGCCACGCAGTTCGACGAACTCGGTACTGACCGGTGCGGGGCGTGCCAGGCGCTGCAGCACCTGGCCGACGTCCAGCGTCTCAGGCGGTGCGGCGCATAGCGGTGCGGCGCTGAACAGCAGTATCAGCATCCACGGCAGGGTGCGGCACATCGGCATGGTGGGTGTTCCAGAAATCGTAGAAGTTGAACCAGTTGTACGGCGCGTAGCGTGTGTAATGTTCCAGCCTGGCCGCGTAATCGCGCATGAGTACCGCCAGCACCGGCGCACGCTGGCGACGCGGCACGTCCAGGCCTTCGCTGAAGGTCTCGAACGCCAGCTCGTAATGATTGCCGCCGCGATACAGGCCGAACGCCAGCACCACCGGCACCTTGAGCGCCGCGGCGATCAGCCACGGCGAGGTCGGGAACATCGCATTGCGGCCGAGGAACATCGCCGGCAACGCCGGGTCGCCCTCGCGCGGGCGATCGATCAGCAACGCGACCAGCGCACCGGCGTCGGTGGCGTCCTTGATCGCCATGACGATCGAGGTCGCATCCATGCCGGCGTCGATGATGTTGGCGGCCAGTTGCGGATTCAGCGCACCCAGCAGGTCGGTCATGGCGCGGTTATGCGCCTTGTCCAGCACCACCTTGACCTGCACGTCGGGGCGTTCGGTGGCCAGCACGCGCAGCGCATCGAAGCTGCCCAGATGCGAGCCGAAGATCAGCACGCCGCGGCCGCGATCCATCTGCGTGTGCAGCTGATCCAGGCCGGTGATGTCGACCTGGAAGCGCTGCATCTGCCCGCACAGCATGTACACGCGGTCCAGGATCGTCGAGGCGAAGGTATGGATATGCCGCGCCACATCGCGCAGCGTGGCCGGGCGATCGAGCACACGCGCCAGATAGGCACGCGAGGCACTGCGCTCGGGCGCACGCACCAGCAGGAAGTACAGCGTGATCGGGTACAGCAGCGCGCGTGCCACCGAGCGCCCGGCGTACCGGGCGATGCCGCGGATCAGCCACAACGCAAAACGTCCGCCGCCTTCCGGGCGCTGTTTCCACTGGCTGTTCATGGCGCCGCCTCCGCGACCAGCTCGCCGCTGACCAGCAGTTCGTCGGCGCGCTGCACGCGAAAGCGCCAACGCGGGCCAGCGCCGTCCAGTGTCACCGACGCGGTCTGGCCGGGCAGCAACGGCTGCACGAACTTCACCTGCGGCAAGCGCATTGCGGCACGTGGGCCATGCGCGGCTTCCACCGCCTGCAGCACGTGATCGAGGACGACCACGCCGGGTACCACGGGGCGACCCGGGAAGTGCCCAGGCAGGCAGGGATGATCATGTGGCACGACGAAATCCATAAGCGGGTAACTCAAATCCTGGGTTGAAGCATGGCCGCCACGGCGGCGTGTGCCTGCTCGGTCAATTGTTGGCGGTCCGGCGCATCCGGCCCGGTCACCGGGATCGGGGCGCCGATGCGCACGCGGATGATGCCGGGGCGCACCCTGAACATACCCTCCACCGGCAGCACCTTGCCGCAGCCATCCAGCGCCACCGGCACTACCTGCACACCTGCATCGATAGCGGCCTGCAGTAGCCCGGCCTTGAATGGCAAAAGTGCGCCGCTACGGCTGCGGGTGCCTTCGGGAAACAGACACAACTGTTTGCCCTCGCGCAGCAGCGCGGCCGCCTGTCGTCGCACCATCGCCCCGGCACGCCGGCTGTCGCGGTCCAGGAACAGCATGCCGGTGCCACGCGCGAACCAGTTCACGAACGGCACCTTGAGCATTTCGTCCTTGAGCAGAAACCGCAGCGGCACCGGCAATGCATAGAACAACGCGCAGATGTCGATGACCGACTGGTGGTTGCTGACGAACAGGTAATTCTTGGACCAGTCCACGCGCTCGCGGCCTTCCACGATCACCTGGGCACCGGCGCCGCGAAACAGCACCGGCGACCACATCCAGCCGCCCATGCGCAGCAACCGATCGGGGTCGCGGGTGATCGCCAGCAACACCAGGCAATACACGATCCCGCCAGCGGTGAAGATCAGCGTAAAGGCCAGCTGCAACAGGTTGAACACGGCCCACGCCAGGCGCGACGGCATCCTTGCCAACGGCATTTTTGTCTTGTCCCTGAAAATGTGCACGTACGTCGCTGCCCCTGGCCACGCACTCAGCGCAGCAGATCGCGCCAGAACTCCGGCCCGAGCCGCGCCATCTGGCGTAAGAAGTCTGGCAGATTACGATAGGGACGCTGTGGAAACCAGCGGCCGCGCAATAGATATTCGCCCACGAAGAACCCGCCCACCACGCCATACGCCAGCAGATTGGCAAACAACGAGGCGCGCGCGTCGCTGATCGGCAGCGGCGAGGCGTAGCCCAGTTGCGCCAGCACGCCACTGGGTTCGGCGCACAGGCCCAGCACCAGATTCACCAGCGTCAGCGCGCACAGCAGCAGCGCCCAGGCCAGGGTGAGGCGACGCGTATAGCGGTACTGCTCGGGCGTGATCGGCATGCCGGCCTGGCGATACAGCCCTTCGACAATGCGCGTAATCAACGGCGTGCGCCCGCGGCGCAGGCTGCGGCCGAAGAACCAGGCGATCCAGCCGGTGAACACCACCGGCGGCGCGGCCAGCAGCAGCATCGCGTACGGCGAGTGCCACAACGCGCTCAGGCCGGCCAGCGTCAGCACCGCCAGCGCCCAGGCCCAGGCCCGGCTCGCGACCATCGGTTCGATCAACACCATCAGCACCAGCAAGGCCCCGGCGATGACCGCCACGTCCGGGCGATGACTGGCGTTGGCCCAGTGCGCCAACGGCGAGTACGCCACCGCCAGCAGCACGCCCAGCCCCAGCACCCACGGGGGCGCATCGGCAGGCGCTGCAGTAGGCAGATCAGACGGTCTTGTTGGTTTCGACATGCGCCGACAATGCGCGCAGCGACGCAAAGATGCGACGGTTCTCGTCGTTGTCAGAGCGCAGCTGGAAGCCATAGCGCTTGCTGATCGCCAGCGCCAGTTCCAGCGCGTCGATCGAATCCAGTCCCAGCCCGGTATTGAACAACGGCGCCTCCGGATCGATGTCGGCGGGTTGGACGTCTTCCAGGTTCAGACTTTCGACCAGGAGTTCGGCCAGTTCACGTTCGGCAGCGGTTTGCAGGGACATCCAGAAGCTTCCACAGGCGAGGGTCGGGCAACAAATTCGGAAAAATCAATCAAGGCAATCAATTCGAACAACAGCAACGCGTCGCAAACACCTGGCAGGTCGAGGCGGGCGATGCTTTGGAACCGCAGTGTACGTTGTCGCCGCTGCCGCTTCCGGGTACCGGCCACGTCCGTTGAGCGGTCGCGCAGTCGGTCTGTTGGTGATCGGGTGAGAGCGGTGAGGCAACCCGGGTGCACCTGTCCGGGCCGCCGGTCAGGCTATCATGACTGCATGACGCTCGCCCGCTGCAGGTTCGTTCCAGGATGACTTCCACCGCTGCTCGCCCCACCCCGACCGCCGTGCCGGCAGCCGGGCCGGCCCCCGGACCCGAGTGTCCGGATGTGTTGATCATTGGCGGCGGGCCAGCGGGCTGCGCCGCCGCCATCGTGCTCGCGCAGCAAGGCTGGCAGGTCACCCTGCTGGAGAAGGAGCAGCACCCGCGCTTTCATATCGGCGAATCGCTGCTGCCGATGAACGTACCGATCCTCGAACGCCTGGGCGTACTCGAACAAGTCCGCGATATCGGCGTGCTCAAGCGCGGCGCGGACTTTCCCAACGATGCCGGCGGTTACAACACGTTTCGTTTTTCGCGGGCGCTGGATGCCAAGGCCGATTTCGCCTTCCAGGTGCCGCGTGCGCAGTTCGACCAGGTGTTGTTCGAGCGCGCACGTGCGGTTGGCGTGGATGCGCGCGAGCAGGTCAAGGTCGAACAGGTCAGCTTCGATGGCGAACAGCCGGTATTGCAGGCACGCGGCGTGGACGGCGAGCAGCAGTTCCGCCCGCGCTATCTGCTCGACGCCAGCGGCCGCGACACCTTTCTGGGCAACCGCTTCAAGCTCAAACGCGCCAATGCCAAGCATCAATCGGCCGCGCTGTTCACCCATTTCCGCGGCGTGACGCGCCGGCCGGGCGAGGATGCCGGCAACATCAGCATCTACCGGCATGCGCATGGCTGGATGTGGCTGATCCCGCTGCCGGACGACATCATGAGCGTGGGCGCGGTCTGCTACCCGGAATACATGAAGACCCGCAAGGGCGACAGCGAAGGCTTTTTGATGCGCACACTGGCGCTCAATGCCGAAGTCACCGCGCGCATGCACGGCGCAGAGCGCGTGGCACCGGTGCACGCCACCGGCAACTACGCCTACGAATGCACGCGCATGGCTGGCCCGCGCTGGCTGATGCTCGGCGATGCCTACACCTTCGTCGACCCGATGTTTTCCTCGGGCGTGTTTCTGGCCATGCACAGCGCCGAGCGCGGTGCGGCGATGGTGAACCAGGCGCTGCGCACGCCGCAGCACGAGGCGAAACTGCAGCGGGCCTTGCAGCGTGAACTCAAGCGCGGCGTGGATGAGTTCAAGTGGTTCATCTACCGCTTCACCTCGCCGACCATGCGCACCCTGTTCGCGCAACCGCAGAACACCTGGCAGATCGAAGAGGCCGTGGTGGCGATGCTGGCCGGCGACGTGTTCGAGAGCCCGAAGGTGCGCCTGCGTCTGCGTGCGTTCCGCGCCATTTACGCCATCACCACCTTGTCGATGATGCCGCGCGCCTGGCACTCCTGGCGGCAACGCCGGCGTCAGGCCACGCTCGGCTTCGACGGCGACACCTTGCAACGCGATACGCAACAACGAGACACGCAATGACCGCTTCCCAGGCCCAGACCACGCACGCCGTGCGCCATCCCCGCCTGCAGGTCGACTATGTCGATCAGACCGACCCGTCTGCCCTGCTCACCGATCCGCAGGTGCTGGCCGTGTTCGGCTTCGGCACTGCAGCGGCGCGTCTGGACGACCCGCGTTACCTGCGCGTGCCACTGCAGCCGTATCAGGCCAGCGTGCTGGAAGTGTGGCGCAGCGACTCGCCGGTGCGCAGTGGGCGCGACGGCAACATCGCCTGGTCCAGCGACGGGCGCCTGCAGTTCGGCGTGATCGAGATCGACGAACAGGATGTGGACATCGAAGAAGCCGCCGCGAAGGCGTATGCGGAAATCACCGCCTTCGTCACCGGCAGCCAGACTCCACGCATGCTGCGTATCTGGAATTATCTGGATGCGATCACCCTGGGCAGCGGCGACCGCGAACGCTATCGGCAATTCTGCATCGGCCGTGCACGCGGCCTGGGCGCCTTCGATACCGCACAGCTGCCTGCCGCTACTGCGGTGGGCCGTTGCGATGCCGAGCGCATCATCCAGATCTACTGGCTGGCCGCCAGCGACGCCGGCACACCGCTGGAAAATCCGCGCCAGGTCAGCGCCTACAACTACCCGCGCCAGTACGGCCCGCAGCCACCGAGTTTTGCGCGCGCCATGCTGCCGCCGGCCGGCAGCGACATGCCGCTGCTGCTGTCAGGCACCGCCGCGGTGGTCGGGCATGCCTCGATGCACACCGGCCAGTTGCTCGCGCAGCTGGAAGAAACCTTCGCCAACTTCGACGCCCTGCTCGGCGCCGCACGCCAGCACGCCCCCGCCCTGCCCGCGCAATTCGGCGCCGGCACGCGTTTGAAGGTCTACGTGCGCGAGCAAGACGACCTGCCCAAGGTTGCGCAAGCACTGGACGCCCGCTTCGGTGACGCCGTGCCGCGCCTGCTGCTGCACGCGGTGATCTGCCGCGATGAGTTGGCGGTGGAGATCGATGGGGTGCATGGGTGAGTTAGTGAGCGCATTGCGCTGGATCGATATCGCCTACACCGCCATTTTCGCTCACCATCACCCTGGCTGATTCAGGCATCGGCGTGGCAGACCACGTTCCCGCCCACTCAGCGCCCAACGCGTCGGCCCTTGCGAGATCGCTGGCTGTCGCGTGCTGTTGCAACCAGGCGATGTTGTCGTCGATCACTTCGCGCGATCGCGGACTCGCAGTGGCAGGCAGTTGCTGGCTGCCGCGTCGATACAATGCCAATGACCGTGCAAGATCCGGTTTAACTACCTGCGCCAGGAAGAAACGTTCACCGCTGTCGCGGCGCGGCGAATAGGCAGCCGCCAAGGCCAGCGAGGTTTGCAGATCTCCGCGTGAGGCTGCCTGCAATGCAAGGGTCTCCGCTTCTTTCCGATAGCGCTGCAATTCCGGTAGAAGCTCCAGCATGTCGCGTCGCCGAAACGCGTTACCGGCCGCGTAATGCGCCAATGCACCTGGATTTCCGGCAAGCGCACCTTGTCGCCACAACGCGACCCGCTCGGCCACGGAAACCTGCCGGATACCTTCGCAGCGATCGGCAGCTTTCACCAACCCCATCGCCATGCCGTCCAGCATCTTGTTCCAGGCATCAGGATTGCCGCCCTCATTCGTGGTGACGACCTTTCGCTCACGGGCACGCTGCGCGCGCCATACCAGCTCGTCGTAAGTGGCAAGTTGTTGCTGGATCCCATCACAACGTTCCAGTTCGATTGCCAGTCGGCACGCAGCAGCGGGATCACCTTGCTCGGCGCGACGACTGAGCTCGTCGAAGACCTGGCGCAACGGCGTATCAGCAGGAGGTAGCGGCGCCGAAGCTACGGCAGGCTTGGCCTGCCTGCCCGGCATGACAGCGCTGGGTGCACGCAGGGGGACTGCCTCAATTGAACGATCGGAGCGATGCAATCGCAGCCACCCCACACACGTCACCACGATCGCAATCGCAATCACTGCACAGATCACGAATTTCCTGTTTGCAGATCCCTTGCGCATGCGGCCACTCCTCCTTGGTGTCCGACAAGTATCTCTCAGCCGTTGAGCAAAGCCAGCACCACATCGCGCGGCAGCTTGCCGGTTTCGTTGCGTGGCAATGCGGGGAGTTTGCGCAGGCGGCGTGGGAGGAACACCGGGTCGACGCTGATGCGCAGGGCGGCGAGGATCTGCGCTTCGTCCAGGGTCGGGGCGACCACCAGTGCGGCGATGCGGCCGACGGCCTGCCCGGGATCCGGTGTGAGCTGCACGATGGTGCCGTCGATCACGCCGGGAATGGCCAGCAGGCGGCGGGTAAGGTCGGCCAGCGAGGCGCGTTTGCCGGCGATTTCCAGCAGATCGGCCTGACGGCCGCGCACCTGAAAGCGGCCGTCTGCGGCCACGTCCATCATGTCGGCCAGCAGCACCGGCGTTGCCAGATGCGGTGCGTGCACCAGCGTGCCGGCAGCCTGTGTTTCCAGGCGTACGCCGGGCAGCGGTGTCCACGCCGCTTCCAGTGCGGTGCGCCGCACGGCGAAGACGCAGGTTTCGGTGGAACCGAACATCTCGCGCACTTCGCCGCCAAAGCGTGCTTCGGCCGCCACGGCGATTTCCTGCGCCAGCGGTGCGGTGGCCGACACGATGCCGGCCAGCGGCGGCAACTGCACGCCCGATTCGACCAGCGCACGCAGGTGCACCGGTGTGGTCACCAACAGGCGCGGCTCCGGAATTTCGGCCAGCGCATGCGCCACATCGTCGGGGAAGAACGGCCGCCCGGCATGCACGGCCAGCGTGGTCACCATCGGCAGCAGTACCGACAATTCCATGCCGTACATATGCTGCGGCGGCACCGTGGCCACCACGTGCGGCACCGCATCGGTGTGCGCCCACAGGCTCTCCAGCGCGACCAGATCCTGGCGCGTGCTGGTCAAAAAACTGCCCCAGGTCTTGGGATTCGGTTGCGGGCTGCCGGTGCTGCCGGAGGTAAAACCAATCGCCACCAGAGCATCGTCTGCCAGTTGCGGCATCGGGCCATCGGCCTGCGGCAACTCTGCCGGCAATTGCCAGTAGCGCGGCGGTGCCAGCTCCAAGGCAAGATCGCCCAGACAATACGCATCGGCGTGGCGCGCCTGCACTTCACCGACCACCGCCGGTGCGCGCGACGACGGCAGCAGCGACACCTGGCCGCGCAGCGCGCAGGCGTAGAAGGCGACCATGAAACGGTAGCGGTCTTCGCACAGATTCACCGCGTGGCGGCCGTCCGGCAGCTGCTGCGCCAAGCCGTGCACGTGCGCGATGAAGGTCGCCAGATCCACCGACTGCCCTGCCCGCCAGGCCAGCGGCCGGCCGGGCGCGCCAACGGCCATCGGGTGCGAAACAACAAAAGCAGGCAGGCTGGACATGTGAACCGACAGTCACAAAAGCGCGCTAGCTTGGCCGCCACCTGGGCTGCTGGCAAGTCGCAGGGTCTGTGGCTACGCCGCAGTGCCGGATGTTCGCAGCGTCGCCGCTGGCGTGCGTGAAGCACCCTTGGCGTTGTGACAGCTGCGCATCACGACGTGGAATGCATTGAAACTGATATTGAAAGTGATGCGGTGAGATCGGCCAGGTCGCGCGTGCTGCCGTGCGTGGACTGCGCATTTACCGTCAGGCGCATCTGGTCGAGCTCGCCACTGGCACAGACCCCGCCGCTTCGACGACACACTCCACCACCCGCCCCGCGCATGACCTGTGGCCCAAGCCCCCGGTCGAAGCGAGCTGCTAGGCTTGGCCGCTCTTTCGTTGCGTCCAGTCGTTTCCGATGCCCAGATTGTTGCCGCTGTCCTTGTTATTGCTGGCTGTCACCGCGCACGCGTAGTCCGTCGCACCGCTCACCATCGAACAGGTGATGGCCGACCCCGACTGGATCGGGCCGGCCTGGTGGCAGTGGGATGGCAAACAGGTGCAATACCTGCTCAAACGCGAGGGCAGCCCGGTGCGCGACACCTATCGCCAGGGCACCGGCGGCGCTGCGGCAGAACGCGTGGCGGACAACGCCCGCGCCGGTCTGGATGCGGATAACCCCAGCTACGACGCGGCGCGTCAGCGCATGCTGTTCGCGCGCAATGGCGACATCTTTCTGCGCGATCTGCGCTCGGGCGCGCTGACCCAGCTGACCCGCAGCAACGAGGTCGAATCGCGTCCGCAGTTCGCCAGCGATGGCGGTGCGATCTGGCGTGCGGGCAACAACTGGTATCACTGGCGCGCCGATGGCGGCACCGCGCAGGTGGCGGTCGTCAAGGCCGAACGCGATCCCGATGCCGCGCCCAAAGCCGATGTGTTGCGCGAGCAGCAACTGGCCACGCTGGCCACGCTGCGCCGCGACCGCGAGCAGCGCGAGGCGCTGCGCACGCAGGAAGACACCTGGCGTCGCGCCGACGCCACGCGTGCCACTGCACCGGTGTATCTGGGCGATGAGGTGGAGATCGTCGACAGCGCGTTGTCGCCGGACGGCCGCCACCTGCTGGTGATGACCCAGGCCAAGAATGCCGACGAAGGCCAGGCCGGCAAGATGCCCAAGTACGTGACCGAATCCGGCTACGAAGAATTCCAGGAAACCCGCCCCCGCGTCGGCCGCAACATGCCAGCCGCACACACGCTATGGCTGGTCGACGTGATCGCAGGCAGCGCGCGCCAGCTGTCTTTCGACGCGCTGCCCGGCATCGCCACCGACCCGCTGGCCGCACTGCGCAAGGCCGCCAAGCGCGACCCGCTCAAGGGCAACCGCGCGGTGCGCGTGGAAAGCGATGGCGACGGCAACGGGCCGGCCGTGCATTGGAGCGACGATGGCCGCAACGTGGCGGTGGAAATCCGCGCGGTGGACAACAAGGACCGCTGGATCGCCAGCGTGGATCTGGAGGCGGCCAAACTTCAGCCGCGTCATCGGCTGAGCGATAGCGCCTGGATCAACTGGGACTTCAACGATTTTGGCTGGCTGCCCGACAACCGCACGCTGTGGCTGCTCTCGGAAGAATCCGGCTATTCGCAGCTGTACACGGTGGAAGGCAACGGCAGGCCGCGTCAGCGCACCCGTGGCAAGTGGGAAGTGTCGATGCCGGTGCCCAGCGCCGATGGCAGCGGCATGTATTTCCTGTGCAATCAGAAATGGCCGGGCGATTACGAGGTGTGCAAGCTGGATCTGCGCACCGACCAGCTCACCGAAGTGACAGCCTTGAACGGTGTGGAAGGCTTCAGCCTGTCGCCGAATGGGCAGCAGGTGCTGGTGCGCTACTCCGGCGCCTATCTGCCGCCGCAGCTGGCGGTGGTGCCGGCAACCGGTGGCCAGGCCACGGTGCTGACCGATACGCGGACACCCGCCTTCAAGGCGCAGCCGTGGATCGCACCGCAGTACGTGCAGGTGCCATCCAAACACGGCGCCGGTACGGTCTGGGGCAAGTACTACGGCCCGCAGAATCCCGAGCCCGGCAAGCAGTATCCGATCGTGATGTTCGTGCACGGCGCCGGCTATCTGCAAAACGTGTCGCAGCGCTACACACCGTATTTCCGCGAGCAGATGTTCCATAACCTGCTGGTGCAGCAGGGCTACATCGTGCTGGACCTGGATTACCGCGCATCGGAAGGTTACGGCCGCGACTGGCGCACCGCGATTTACCGCAACATGGGACATCCGGAGCTGGAAGACTATCTGGACGGCCTGGACTGGCTGGTCGCCACCAAACAGGGCGACCGTGCACGCGCCGGCATCTACGGCGGCTCGTACGGCGGCTTCATGACCTACATGGCGCTGTTCCGCAGCCCCGGCACCTTCAAGGCCGGCGCGGCGCTGCGGCCGGTGGGCGACTGGATGCAATACAACCACGACTACACCTCCAACATCCTCAACACCCCCGAGCTCGATCCGCAGGCCTACAAGACCTCCTCGCCGATCAACTACGCCGACGGGCTGCAGGACCATCTACTGATCGCCCACGGCATGATCGATGACAACGTGTTCTTCAAGGACTCGGTCGACATGACCCAGAAACTGGTTGAGCTGCACAAGGACAACAGGCAGGTGGCGCCGTATCCGCTGGAACGCCACGGCTTTACGCGTGCCGATTCGTGGCTGGACGAATACAAGCGCATCCTCAAACTGTTCAATGAGCAGGTGAAGCCGTAAGGCATGCGATTGTGGCCGGGCGATGCGTGCTGCGTCGCCCGGCCGATGACACGTCATGCAGCGGCAGCACCCGGATCTTGCGGCAAGCAGCAGGTAGCGCGCGTTGCACGCGGGGTGTCGTGCACGCATCGCCCCGCAACAACGTGCCTGGCACTCACCTCCACGTACGCAACTGGCTCTAAGCTTGACGCAGGATCGGCAGATCGCTGGCGCATCGCGCTCCCCTCTGCATCGGTCTGCCGCCCGACCGGAGCGCCGCCGGCACCGCAGCGGCTTTCCATTCACCGACCGGCGCGCAGAAGGTAATCGCGATGGGCCTGTGGGACCGATTGTTTGGACGCAAGACCCCGGCGGCAAAGACGCCACGAGCCGAACCGACAGTGGCACCGGCCGCCACAGCCGACGACACGGAAACCGAAGCCAAGATCGACCCCGCATTGCTGCCAGCGCTGAGCCTATTCCAGCGTGGCGATCAAGTGGGCGCCTACAACGCCGCACAAGCGCAGCTGCATCTGGGTGCCGATGCACAGCGGTTATGTGCGTTGGCATTGAGCGCGCTGGACCGCTACCGCGAGGCCTACCCGCACTGGCTGGCGCTGTATGAGCTGGAGCCCACCGCGCACAACGCATTGCAGTTGGCGACCACCTCGGTGATGTGCAACGAGATCGATCGTGGCGAGCAGTGGCTGCTGACCTTCGATGATTTGAATGCGCAGGAGCGCTCCACCTCACCGGCCACCGCACGCACCAGCTTCCTCACCGCGTTGACCCGCGCCGGCCACGGTGCGCACGCGTTGCCGCATCTGGAGTGGTTGCGCGAGGCGTACGCAGGAATGTCGATCACTGACAGCCATTTCCTCTACGTGCGCGGGCTACCGTTTTTCGAAGCATTCCTGGAGCGCAGCACGCCGTTGTTGCGCGAGTGCCTGCCGGCCGATGCGCTGCCGGGTTGGTACGCGCAACTGCAGCCGTCGCTGGATCCTGATGGCCAGGCTGCGGTGGCCGCACATATCGCCTCGCTGCAATGAACGCACCGCTGCCACCGTCATCGCGCTCGCATGGCGGCTTTGTCACGCCACTGGCATGGGTATCGTTGCTGCTCGGGCTGGTCAGCGCGATGGGCAATCTGCTGCAGATCATGCTGATCGCGATCATGCCGGACGCGACGTCGCTGGGCTTGCCCGACGGCATGACACTGCCGCCGTCGTGGCAGTGGCTGATCGATCATGCGCTGTCGTTGTCGATCGCAGGTGCAATGCTATCGGCCGCGTTTGCGTGGCTCAGCTGGGCGTTGCTGCAGCGACGCGAGTGGGCGCGGGTCGGGTTTGTGGCGGTGTTGCTGGTGACAGGGCTACTCAATTTCGGCGGCTTGGCGTTGATCGGGCCGTTGTTCGAGGGTGTGCAGGCCATGCTGCCCGCCGATGTGCTGCATAGCCCGGAGTGGCCGCAGTTGCAGGCGCGCCTGCAGGCGACGCGCCAGCTCGCATTGCTGCTGACCGGCGCGGGCGTCCTGGCACTCGGCTGCATCCACGCGGCGCTGGCGTGGCGGCTGTGTACGCCGGCCGTGCGCGCTGAATTTGCTGCATCGCGCTTGGCGTGATCGTTCGCTGATCTGCTGCGTGGACAGCTTCCACGGTGTGCCAGTCGCGTCGAGGGCGCGATGCCCTCACCGCTCGCGGGACACGCCGCAAGTACGTCCATGTAGGCTCGGTGGCGGCATCCATGCCGCCACACGGTCCCGCAATCGGTAAGGGCACCGCACCAGAAAGTTTGTAGGTTGCTTTGTTGAAGGTCTGCCTGTTGATCACCTTGCGTTGCGAAGCTGATCCGACGCGCCGCTATCCAAACAGCGCACATCCTGCATTGCTTGCACCATGCAAACCGACCATCTCCACCGGTCCTTGCCTGCCCACCGTCGCGGGACCTTACGCGGCATGGATGCCGCGTAAGAGCTTACAAGGACGTACTTGCAGCGTGTCCCGCGAGGGTGGGCGGGCAAGGGCCCTGCAGCAAATCGGCAGATCAGCCGCTCTACAACTGATCTATACAACTGATCTATCCCCGCTGCTCAACCACTCCAAGACAACCGAGATTCCGGCTCGTAACGACGTTGAGATGGAGTGCAAGAGAACAGGTCAGCAGCCTAGTTGGTCGGGCCCCCGTGCCCGTCCGCTAGCTGCCCAAGCGAAGCATTGCCTCGCCCTGCGACAAACGGGCGCGTTCGCCCCGATGCACGAACCAGGATGCACCGCTTAGAATCGGGGCATGAACGAATTCGACCGTGTACGCGATTATTTGACCGGCTTGCAGGACCGTATCTGCGCTGCCGTGGAAGCCATCGATGGCAGCGCGCGTTTTGCCGAAGACCTCTGGCAGCGCGAAGAAGGCGGCGGCGGGCGCACCCGCATCCTGCGCGATGGCGCAGTGTTCGAGCAGGCCGGCATCGGCTTTTCGGATGTGTCCGGCTCGCGCCTGCCGCCTTCGGCCAGTGCGCATCGGCCCGAACTGGCCGGAGCGACCTGGCGCGCCTGCGGTGTCTCGCTGGTGTTCCATCCGCACAATCCGCACATCCCCACCACCCACGCCAACGTGCGCTACTTCCGCGCCGAGCGCGATGGCGACGTGGTGGCGGCCTGGTTCGGCGGCGGCTTCGATCTGACCCCGTTCTACCCCGTCGACGAAGACGTGCTGCATTGGCACCGCACCGCGCAGACGCTGTGCGCCCCATTTGGCGAAGAACGCTATGCCGCGCACAAGCGCTGGTGCGACGAATACTTCTTCCTGCGCCACCGCAACGAGACGCGTGGCGTGGGCGGCCTGTTCTTCGACGACCTAGATAAGGACTTCGAGCGCGACTTCGCCTATCAGCGCGCGGTTGGCGATGGCTTTCTGGATGCCTACCTGCCAATCGTCGAGCGCCGCAAGGACACGCCGTACGGCGAGCGTGAGCGCGAGTTCCAGCTCTACCGTCGCGGCCGCTATGTGGAATTCAACCTGGTCTACGACCGCGGCACCCTGTTCGGCCTGCAGAGCGGCGGGCGCGCCGAGAGCATCCTGATGAGCTTGCCACCACGCGTGCGTTGGGAATACGGATTCACACCGGAACCGGGCAACGCCGAGGCGCGTCTGATGGACTATCTGGTGCCGCGCAATTGGCTAGGCTGAACCGGCTGATTAAACACGGCGTTGAATGAAACGCTGTGTTGATTGATTGATTTAATTAAGCCCGTTTAAATTTGTGATTGCCAGCGCAACCGAATCATTCGCCTTACGCAATGAGCCAATTATGTTGCAGAGCAAAATTCAAGCCTGAAAATAAAAAGCCCCGCAGACCAGGGGGAGGTCGGCGGGGCCAGGGAACGGAAACTTGGGGAGTAGTTTCCGCTCCGAGATCTGCTCCAGGGGATGGGAGAGATCTGCCGACAGGCGTTGCGCCCGTCGAGGGATATAACAACATTTTCTACATTGATGGATCGTGAAGATAACTGTTAAAAATATGTAGAATTTAGCAGTTATTCATTCCATCGGCGCAGGCCTAATCCGCATAATGTCTGGTCTGAGCATTCAGCATATCAGCGTTATCTGCTGGGTCAGTGCGCCTCATCCCAATTATCGCCGACGCCGGAATCGACCACGAGCGGCACGCGCAACTCAGCGGCGGCCGACATGCGCGTGGTGACCTCCCTCAGCAGCGTGTCGACGAAGTCGGCATCGGCTTCGAACACCAGTTCATCGTGCACCTGCAGGATCATCAGCGCGCGCTCGGCGTGGTCGGAGATCCAGCCATCCACGCTGACCATGGCGCGCTTGATGATGTCGGCGGCGGTGCCCTGCATCGGTGCGTTGATGGCGGCGCGCTCGGCGCCGGCGCGCTGGCCCTGGCTCCCGGCATTGATGAAGTCCAGATACAGCCGGCGGCCGAACACCGTTTCCACGTAGCCCTTGTCGCGCGCCTGCTGGCGGGTGGTTTCCATGAAGTCGCGCACGCCCGGGTAGCGGCTGAAGTACAGCGCGATGTAATCCTGCGCCTCGCCACGGCCGATACCGAGCTGGCGGGCCAGGCCGAACGCGCTCATGCCGTACATCAGGCCGAAGTTGATCGCCTTGGCGGCGCGGCGCTCATCATTGCTGACGGTATCAATGGTGCGGCCGAACACTTCGGCGGCGGTGGCGCGGTGGACGTCGGCGCCGGACTCGAACGCGCCGACCAGGCCGGGGTCGCCGGACAGGTGGGCCATGATGCGCAGCTCGATCTGCGAGTAGTCGCAGGCGATCAGCTTGCGCCCGGCCGGGGCCACGAAGGCGCGGCGGATGCGGCGGCCGTCTTCGGTGCGGATCGGGATGTTCTGCAGGTTGGGATCGGACGAAGACAGCCGCCCGGTGGCGGCGCCGGCCTGGTGGTAGCTGGTGTGCACGCGCCCGGACTGCGGGTGGATCATCTCCGGCAGCTTGTCGGTATAGGTGCTGCGCAGCTTGGTCAGCCCGCGGTATTCCAGGATCACCCGTGGCAGCTCGTGCTGGTCGGCAATGGCTTCCAGCGCCTCTTCGTTGGTCGAGGGCTGGCCCTTGGGCGTTTTGACTACCGCGGGCAGCTTGAGCTCGTCGAACAACAGCGCCTGCAATTGCTTGGGCGAATCCAGGTTGAAGGTGCGCCCGGCCAGCTCGGTGGCTTTTTGCTGGGCGGCGAGCATGCGCTTGGACAGGTCTGCGCTCTGGCGGCGCAGTTCGGCCGCGTCCACGCACACGCCGTTGGCTTCGATGCGTGCCAGCACTTCCACCAGCGGCATCTCGATCTCGCGGTAGACGCGCTCCAGGCCCGGCTCGGCGGCCAGCTTGGGGCCAAGCACGTGGTGCAGGCGCAGGGTGATGTCGGCATCTTCGGCGGCGTAGCGGGTGGCGTCTTCCAGGCTGATCTGCGCGAATGGGATCTGCTTGGCACCCTTGCCGCAAACGTCTTCGTACTTGACCGTGTCGTAGCCCAGGTAGCGCTTGGCCAGGCTGTCCATGTCGTGACGGGCGCTGCCGGAATTGAGCACGAAGCTCTCCAGCAAGGTGTCGTCGCTGTAGCCGGCCAGGGCGATGCCGTGGCGGCGCATCACGTGCAGGTCGTACTTGCCGTGCTGGCCGAGCTTGCGCACGGCAGGGTCGGTAAGCAGCGGTGCCAACTGGGCCAGCGCCTTGCTGCGGTCGAGCTGGGCCGGAGCGCCGGGAAAGTTGTGGCCGAACGGCAGATACGCCGCCTGGCCAGACTCGGCGGCCACGCTCAGGCCGATCAGGTCGGCCTGCAGCGGATCCAGGCTGTCGGTTTCGGTATCGAAGGCGAACTGGCCGGCGGCGCGCAGGCGTGCGATCCAGCTGTCGAGCTGTTCCTGGGTGAGGATGGTGTCGTACTGGCCGGGTGTCGACAGCGCCGGGTCCACTTCCACCGGGGCGCTGACCGGGCCGGACACGAAGCCGGTGCCGCGCGCGCGGCCGGGTTCGGTGCGGGCGCTGGCTGCGGCGGCCCCCAACGGCATCGGCTCGGTCAGCAGGCCAGCCTGGGCAGCGGCGCCGCCGAGTTCGCGCAGCGCCTGGGTGAAGCCGTAGCGTGCGTACAGCACCGCCAGCGTTTCGGCGTTGGGCTCGCGCAGGTCCAGCGCGCGCGGGCCGCTGGCCAGGGTCACGTCGGTCTTGATGGTGACCAGTTCGCGGTTAAGCGGCAGCCGCGGCAACGCGGCGCGCAGGTTCTCGCCGATCTTGCCCTTGATCTTGTCGGCGTTGGCGATCACGCCGTCGAGCGAGTCGTATTCGGCAAGCCATTTGGCGGCGGTCTTGGGGCCGCACTTGTCCACGCCGGGCACGTTGTCGACGGTGTCGCCCATCAGCGCGAGCAGGTCGACGATCTGGTCGGGGCGCACGCCGAACTTGGCGATCACCGCCTCGTCCGAATCCATGCGGCTGCCGCTCATGGTGTTGACCAGTTCGATGCCCGGACGCACCAGCTGCGCGAAGTCCTTGTCGCCGGTGGAGATGGTGACGCTCAAGCCATCGGCGGCGGCCTGCAGGGCCAGCGTGCCGATCACATCGTCGGCTTCCACGCCGTCGATGCGCAGGATGTCGATGCCCAGCGCATGCACGATGTCGCACATCGGCTGCACCTGCGCGCGCAGGTCGTCGGGCATCGACGGGCGATTGGCCTTGTAGTCGGCATACAAGTCATCACGGAAGGTCTTGCCGGGCGCATCCACCACGAACGCGACATAGGCCGGACGTTCCTTCAAGGTGGCGCGCAGCATGTTGACCACACCGAACAAGGCACCAGTGGGCTCGCCCTGGGCATTGGTCAGCGGCGGAAGCGCGTGGAACGCGCGATACAGGTAACTGGACCCGTCGATCAGGACTAATTTGCTCATCGGCCAATTCTACCGCTGCACGCTCACCCCACGCCGCCCAGCGCATACTGAGCAACGACCTAGAACGGATGAAGACGATGATGAGAGCAAGTCTTTTGCTGCTGCCATTACTGCTGCTCGGCGGCTGTGCCACCAGCGGCGCCAGCGGCAACGTGCCGGCCGGTGCGGATGTCACCAGCAAGACCATGGGCAACGGCGACAAGGTCGACGAGTACCGGGTCAACGGCCAGCTGGAAATGGTGCGCGTGACGCCCGCGCGCGGTGCGCCCTACTTCCTGTATGACCGCGATCACGACGGCCATACCGATGCGGAAAAGGACAAGGTCAACAAGGTGTATTGGAAGTTGTATAGCTGGTGATTCGGGATTCGGGATTCGGGATTCGTAGAGCGTAAGCGCAGCGGCTCTTTGGCCGCTGGTGCCGGTGATGCCAACTTCGTATCAGCGTTGCGCAACAGCGGTGGTGGTCTCTGCGCTTGAGATGGCCGGCATTGCCTTGGCCGCTGCGGCCAGCGCCAGGGTCTGGCGTGCGGCAAGCAGCGGTTCTTCGGCATCGCCGTAGATACCGGTCAACATCTGCAGCGCTTGCTGCGCGTGGTCGCGCGCAGCGGCGATCTGGCCAAGCCTGCGCTCGGCCTCGGACATGCCGCGCAGGATCTCGGCGGTCTGTGGATGCGCACGGCCCAACACGCGCAAGGACGAGGCCAGGCAAGCGCGCTGTTCGACCAATGATGCCTGCACCTGCCCGGCATCCAGCAACCAGAAGGCATGGTTGCTGCGGTAGGTGATCGTGGCCCGCGCATCGTCGCCGAAGGCGGCGCGTGCGCGCTCCATCGCAGCGCGGTAATGCGGGCCGGCTTCGGCCAGCTTGCCTTGCTGACGCAAGGTGTCGGCGAGATTGCCTTCCACCATCAAGGTATCGGCGGCGTTGTCGCCGTACAGCTTGCGGGTAATACGCAGCAGCGGCGCGAGTTCGGCTTCGGCAGCGGCAAACTCGCGCTGCATCAGCAAAAACACCGCCAGGCTGTTGCGCATCGACAGCACCAGCGGATGCTCTGGCCCACGCACGCCAATGCGCTCGCGCAGCAGGCTGCGCTGCAAGGCGATGGCCGGTGCAAGCTGCCCATTCCCAGCCAGCATGCCGGCGTAGCTGTTGCCGGCATCGATGCGGCGTTCTGCTGTGGTGGCCACGTTGGCCAATGCGGCGACGTAGGCATGCCGGCTTTCCGCCAGCGCCTCCAGCATGCGGCCTTGATCGCGCAGCGCCCATGCCAGCCGGGCACGCATGTCGTTACCCAGGCTCTGCTGCTTTGCGCTGCCGCGCGCGGCCTGCGCCATGCCGGCGCGCAGCACGCGCTCGGCCTCGCGCGATTGACCCGCACCACTGAGCGCCTGGCCCAGCATGGAGGCCGCTTCCAGCGCCGGCTCGCTGCCGGCACCCGTGCTCTGCTGCGCCAGCGCCTGCGCGGTGCGCAGATGCGCAACCGCCTGCGGATAGTCCGACAAGGCGATCAGCGTGCGACCCAGCGTCAGTTCCACCTCGGTGCGTGCATCCGGTTGATCGGCCAGCTCGCGCGCGGCGCGCTGCGAGGCCTGCTGCAGCAAGCGCAACATCAGCGTCTTGTCCAGATCCTGCGCGATGCCAGGGTCCACGCTGGACAACACCGAGCTCATGAAATCGCCAGTGACCTGCGCGCGTTGCGCATCGCGCGCGGCTTGCTGCAGCGACCACAACGTGGCGCCCAGACCACCCATCAGCGCGATCGACACAAGACCGGCAGCCAGCACGCCGCTGCGATGGCGTTGGGCGAACTTGCGCAGCCGCCACCACCGGCCCGCCTGCAACGCGCGTGGCGGGTAGCCATCGAGCCAACGATGCAGTTCGTCCAGCAAGGCCGATACCGACGCATAGCGTGCAACGGGCTCGGGCGCCAACGCGCGCAACACGATCGCATCCAGGCCGTCGCGCAATTGCCGCTGCAGTCGGGCGTGGGTGGTCGCGCGTGCGGCGCAGATCCGTGCACGCGCATCGGCCGGCACTGCCGCCACGCGCTGCGAGGGGGGCTGCGGCAGCCCATCCTGCCCGGCCACCGGTGCCAGCCCGCAGCTCAACTCATAGAACATTGCGCCCAACGCATAGATGTCGCTGCGCGCATCCACGTCCTGCTCGCCGCGCGCCTGTTCCGGGCTCATGTAGCCGGGCGTACCGCGGCCATGCGCGGAGGTCATGCCGGGATTGGCCGCATCGATGGCGATGCCGAAGTCGATCACGCCCGGCATCGGCCGCCCATCGATGTCGCTGACCAGCACGTTGCTGGGTTTGAGGTCGCGATGGATCACGCCTTTCTGGTGTGCGTGCTGCACCGCCTCGCTCACCCGCAGCATCAACAACACGCGCGCATGCAGCGAGAGCAGATGCGCATCGCACCACCAGGTGATCGGCTCGCCGCGCAGGTATTCCATCACCAGATACGGGCGGCCGTGCGCATCGGTGCCCACATCGTGAATCTGCGCGATCGCCGGGTGCACCATTTGCGCCAGCAAGCGGCATTCGAACTCGAACAACGCGCGGCCCTGCACATCCAGCGCATCGGCGGCCACCAGCTTGATCGCCACCTCGCGCTCGTAAGCGCCGTCGGCGCGATGGCCCAAATACACCTGACCCATGCCGCCGGCGCCGATCAGGCGGTCGATCGCCCATGCACCAAAGCGCGTGCCGGCCGGCAGCTCCGGCAATGGCGCGCGTAAGGCGGCCACGGCCTGTTTCAACGGCGCACGCACGCGCAGCGTGGCCTGCGATTCCACCGCCAGCATCGCCAGCAACGCATCGCGCAGCACCACATCGTCACCGGCCTGCGCACGCGCGGATGCCTCGCGCGCCTCCACCGGCAGTAGGCAGGACTGATGAAATAACGCCTCCAGGCGTTGCCAGGAAGTGGCGACAACGCTCACAGCTGCGCCGCCAGCCACACCCGCGCAAAGCGCAGATCGCGCTCCAGCGTGGGCACCGACACCTCCAGTTGCTCGGCCGCCTCGGCCACACTGAAACCCACCAGCTCGGTCAGCGCGAACGCCTTGGCCTTGCGCTCGTCCACGCGCGCCAGCTTGTCGAAGGCATCGGCCACCATCAGCAAGGCCTCCGGTCGCGGCGCGCCATCGGACAGACTGATGGTCAACGTCACCGCCTGCCCACCCCGCTTGGCGCTGGCCTGCTGCCGCGCCAGATCCACCAACAGGTGGCGCATCTGCAGTGCGGCAACCGAATAGAAGTGCGCACGCGAGCGAAAGCCCTGCTGCCCCTGCTCCAGCCGCATCCACGCCTCATGCACCAGCTCGGTGGCCTGCAGCCCGCCGCGCGCATTGCGCCGCAGTAGCCGCAACGCCGTCTCGCGCAGCACCATGTACACCTGCCGCGCCAATGCATCGCCCGCGCCGGGCTCCTCGCGCTGCCAGGCCTGCAACAACTCGGTGATCGGCAGCTCGGACATCGGGCCCATCTCGCCTGCGTGGGAGCGCAGTATCCCGCATTGGCGGCCGGGTAGGCGTTTCAAAACCAAACGGTTTAGCTCGCTTGCGCCGGACCTGGCAAACGCGCCTCGGGCCGGCCAGGTCAGGCAGCCATCAAGGTGCGGGCTGCCAGGTCGGCCCCTGACATATGAAGGCCACGCAGCCCTCCACCTTCAAGGAGCCATCGGCGCCACGCTTGATCTTGGCGTTGTAGGTCTTGCCGGATTCGGGGTTGTAGATCTTGCCTTTCCACAGATCTCCTGCATCCACCAGCTCGCTGAGGATCACCGTGCCTTCCATGGGGTTGTGGCGCTTGGCCGGATCCGGATTGAACGCATCGGTCTTCCGGCTACCGGGCTTGGTCCGCAGCACCTTGACGATGGTGCCGCACAGCGACGTGCCGCAGGGCTGGATGTCGACCAGTGCCTGCTGGTTATCGGTGAACCATTTTCCGGTGATGGGTTCGGCGGCGAATGCAGGCGTGCTCTGCACGACAAGGCCGAAAACGACATAACATACTGCAGAGATGCATTTCATTGGATTTCCCCAAGCTTCGATAAGAGCAATTGACGCGCGAACGTGCTTTCGCTGATGCAGCGTCGCTGACACAGCCGCAGCAGCGTTAGAATCAGGCGAGTCAGATCGTATCGATGCAGTCTTGGGAGATGATTAGATCACTTGCCAGCAAGCACGCATGGCCGCATCCATGGAAACTTTTGACCTGATATCAGGCTTGCACCGATTGCGCTTACCTTGCTGATGTCGAATAGCTTGGTGACCGAAGTAACAAGCGAACCTCGCCCACTGCTATCGCCCAGAAAAAATTTCAATCGCATTGCATCATCACAAGAGCAAATCGTTAGCTGGGCATCCTGCAAACGCTGGCTCACTTCTCCCACTGCCTCGCCCTAAAGTACAAGGATCGTCATGTCTGTCATCCATCGTCGTGAGCTGTTGATTGGCGGGCTGACGTTGCCACTGTGGTCACTGCCGATCGCTGCTCATGCAAAAACATCAAGCCCGCCTGCATCGTTCGAAACATTGCTGCGCCCAACCGTGCACACCGGTCAGGAGCAGTGGGCCTTGCAAGCACGCATGCAACATCACCGAGTGCCAGGCGTGGCAGTTGCGATCCTGCGCGGGGGACAGATCCACAGCATCAAAGGCTTCGGATCGACAACGGCGGGACGTCGCTCACCGATCGGCGAAGACACCTTGTTCTCGGTTGGCTCGGTCAGCAAGGTAGTGACGGCCGCGCTGTGCGTGAAGCTTGCCGCGCTTGGCATCGTGGATCTGGATACAGACGTCGGCACCTGGCTACGCCGTTGGCAGATACCGCAAGGGCCGGACGGCGATACCAGCAAGATTTCCCTGCGCATGCTGCTGTCGCATACAGCAGGTTTCAACGTGCACGGCTTCAAGGACTTCGACCCAGGCGCTGCATTGCCCACGCTGGTACAGACGCTCACCGGCACATCGCCCGCAGTCAACAAGCCTTTGCAGCGGATCGATATTGCCGGCACCCGCGCGCGTTACTCCGGTGGCGGTTACATGATCGCGCAGGCGGTGATCGAAGACGCTGTGGGCAAACCGTTGAATGCGATTGCCACCGAGCATCTTCTTGGCCCATTGGGCATGCGCAGGAGCCGGTTCGATGCAGGCCTTGCCGCAGACACGCGCGATGTGGCGCACGCACACGACGACTCGGGCGCTCATGTTGCACTACCGCGTGGATGGCAAAGTTTCCCGGAACTGGCGGCGTCCGGCTTCTGGACCTCGGCCAAGGAGTTGAGCCGCTTGGTCATCGCGTTGGGTAGCTCCTACCGCAGCAGTGTCGGATTTCTGCCGCAAGCTTTGGCTATCGACATGATGACCGAGGTGGCCCCCGGCATCCACGGGCTCGGGCCACGCCTCGCCGGGCAAGGGCAATCGCGCATCTTTCATCACGCCGGAGCCAACGACAGCTACAAGGCCTATCTCGAAGGAAATCTCGAGAGCGGCGACGGCCTGATCGTGCTCACCAACGGTGAAAACGGCGACTTGCTCCATAACGAGATTCGCAACGCGGTCTCCGATGCGCAGCATTGGCCAGGCGATTGGTCGGTGCAAGTCAGCCCGGTCGATTTCACAGCCCTCCTGAAGGACTACACCGGCCGCTATGTGCGGCGGCCCAATCAGGAACCGCTGCTCACCGGCGTGCTGGATCTGAGCTTTCTCGGCGAGGAGGTCGTGATTTCGCAAAGCAGCGAGGGATTGGTGCTGGAAGGTAAAAGCAGGCCTCGCTCGCTGAAGCCGCTCAACAGCCATCGCTTTGTTGCCGATGCAGCGATTCCTGCGGGGACGCTGCAGTTTCAGTTTGATCGAGACAGCGATCGTCGTGTGGTGACGCTGAGAGTGATGGCTGGGGATGGAGTGATGGTTTTTGCGCCCGAGTGAAGCAAGCTTGGAAAGCAGCATAAAATTTCTACCATGGCGCCGATGGCTGGTAACAGAGCACGGGCATGATGCCCGAAGCACGCCGTCGCATTTACTGCCCCCTATCGTGGCAAATAACATTGGCTGATTCGCATAAAGTCTCGGTCATGGGTGTCACCAGAGTGTGCACACCAATTGATTCGGCGCCTGGACTCATGCCGCTTGCCAACGTCTTCCAAGCTCGAGTCATGATCAGGAATTAGATAGACGCACTATCCGACACAACGTCTTGGGGCCCCGTCGGGATCGAGACGCGTTGAAAAACCGGCCGCAATCGATTCGTTGCGGCCGGTCTTTGCCTGACATCCTGCAATCAGCTGCCTTTGATAAAGGCAATCGCCGGATCACTCGAGTTGTACCTCACGTAATGGTCGCCATTGCGATACGTGTTGACCTGATAGCTGTCGCCTGTCTTGTCGTAGAAATAGTAGTCGTAGTGTTCGGTGTTGCTGAAATACAGGATATATGCCCAGGTCCCGCCGTAGGCTCCAAGATTATAGCGAGAAATCGCGGCAATCGATTTGACCTCTGCGGTGGTATCGGTCCAATTGTTTCCGGTCAGCGGCCAAGCGACAGCAATGCCGAAATCTCTCTTCGCTTCTTCGCCTGCAGCATCGGCTTGCTCCGTCTCCTGGCTGCTGCCGCGAAACCCGATTTGGTAGGGAATTCCTTTGTCGCTGACGGCGTCGGTCCATTCGATACCGGATTCATCATGCGGATGTGGCGATGCGTTGCTCATTCGTTATCTCCTGATGGCAAACCAAGACAATGCGTTCCGGCTGGAACACTGCTACAACCTGAAAGTGATGACGATGTCGCTGCCGGCGTGTCCCGATTCCGGGTCAACGCCAGACTGGCAAACAACGCAGAGCGAGCTGCGAGGTAGATGTGGACGAAACGATTGGAACCTAGCGTGCGGGCTGTCCACGCAGCTGCGCTCCGGCAGCTCCACGCTGCACCTACGCGAAAATCCGATATTTGCCCTATTTCCAGCGGCTGGCGACCCAGTCACGCGTCTGTTTCCACGCATCTGTCTGCAGGTAAGCCTGGGTTTCGCTGGCCAGATCAGCGACATGCTTCCAGTCATCCAGTGCGTAAGGACGTTTCAGTTCGACATTGGCGCGCTTGAAGTTGCCGGCCAGCACCTGCTCGGCCTGGATGCTTGCAAGTTCGGCCGTTGCATCCATGGTCAGATTCAGTAGCGGCATGGCCGGCACCGAGCCGCTTGCCCAGGGATACAGCCAGGATTTTGCGCCCCAGTCGAGCGGGTTGCCGATTGCGGTGGATGGAATTCCTTGCGGGCTGCTGCCGGTTCCAAGCGAGAGCAGCTGGATATCGCCGACGCTGTTCACCAGGCCACTTGCAATGGCCTCGGCCACGGCGGTCATGGCCGGATTGTTGGCGAACACGCCGCCGTCGGCGAAGAAGCCATAGTCGCCGTATGCTCCGGAAATCCGATAGGGCGGAAAGTAGGTTGGCGCGGCAGACGTGGCCAATGCGGCATCGACCATGCTGATCTGCCTGTACGCATTGTTGACGCCGTTGGAGAACGTGGCAGGCATCCAGTTCCCACTGGTCGCGTCCCACAGGCGCGCGGCGTTGACGACGACGAGCCGCTTCGCATCTGCAAGCGACGTTGTACCCAACAATCCGCTTGCGATCTGGATCAATCCATCGTTCTTGTACTGGCTGCTGAAGAAGCCCGGCCCGCTCCCCAGCGTCGCGTCCACCCCTTGCTGTTGCGACTCGGCCTGTTGATCGAGAAGCCACCCGTTGGGTTCGAAAATGCTTGCGCCTTTGGTCATGTACATCTCGATAATCGTGTTGATCGAGACGTTTTGCACCAATGCCAGAGCAAGCAGGCCACCGGTGGAAGTGCCGGCAAAGCAATTTGCATGGCTGAGGATGTTGCTGTGCTGGTCCAGGTCCTGGATGAGGATCGCGGTGATCAGTCCTCGAATTCCGCCGCCATCGCAGCTGATGATATTGAACGACATTGAAGTCTCCTGGAGAGCGAGCACTGTCTTGAAACGTGTGTACGAAGGCGTCAAGAGCAAGCGATCTGACTGTCCCGCTAGCGCGGGATACCAACAGCTGTCAGGACGATTCCACGTGTGCGTGAGAGTGGTGGCGACGACGCTTCCGTCTCCCGTTGCGTCACCCTAGAAGCACCTTCGTCGATCACCCGACAAATCGTCTCACCGCATTGATCATGTGATCTGCCATCACCTTGCTGCGTGCCTTCGGTCGTGCTGAGCTCGGTATTCACTTGGCGGCCGGCATCGCGCTGCAGACCAGCGAATCAGCGAATCGGCGCGACCTCATGCAGCGCAGCGCTAGCCAGCACTGTTCCCACCCTGATCTCGATGCGATGCCGTTGCTATGGGCCTTGCATTGGGCGCTACCCAAAGCGCAGGCAGGGTCCATGCGGCTTCCCGGCGTCGCGGTGCATTGAGGAAGGGGCCAGCCGGTTGGTCTGGATCGCCGTCGATCGCATCGATGCGTGACGCAGCACGGAGTTCATAAAAGACCGTGATGGGTTGGCGCCGCTTTTCTCGGTTGATCAGATAACAGGCCCCGGGGAGTGGGCCGCAGGCAGCACCCGCATGAGCAACACCGGCTATTACAACGCCATCGTCCCGCAGGCATCGGCATCGGTGGTGGCGCACGCGCCGCTGATGATCGATCTGCTGGCCTACATCGAGCAGCACATCGGCGAGGCCGAGCTCGGTACCGAGTCCTTGCAACAGGCGTTCGCGTTGTCGCGCGCCTCGTTGTACCGGCTGTTCCAGTCGCGTGGCGGCGTGGCCCGCTACATCCGCGAGCAGCGCCTGTGCACCGCGCACCGCTATTTGCAGGCCTACCCGGAGTGCAGCCTGACCTGGTTACTGTATGAGATGGGCTTCGCCTCGGAACGGCAGTTTCAACGCTGTTTTCAGCAGCGTTTCGGCATGCAGCCGATGCAATGGCGCCGCCACTGTCGGGCTGCGCCGGCAACGCATTCGCCGCGCCGCGGCCACTACATGCCGCTATGGCGCTTCATGCGCGAGCTGAGCCAGGAGGCGCAACGCGATCACACGCCGGTGCGCCCTGGCACGCTGCCGGTCCAGCCCGCCCCGCTGATGCATACCGAAGCGCTACGGCGTCTTGCACGGCCGGCGAGCCGCTTTGCGGGTCAGCCTGAAACAATGGAAAACTGATCCGTAATCCGCGTAGGAGCGTGCTTGCGCGCGATGGGGCGTTACCGGTAACGCCTCTCGCGCTCAGGCGCGCTCCTACAGTGGAATGTGCGATGCGCTGAGCGTGTTCTTGCACAGCAAAACATCCGCCAGTCAGCGAATCACCAACACCGGAATCGAACTGTTGGTCAGCACTTCCACCGTCTGGCTGCCGAGCAGCATACGGCGCACGCCGCGGCGCCCGTGCGAGGTCATGATGATCAGATCGCTGTTGCAGTCCTTGGCGGTCTGCACGATGCCTTCGGCAGCGAACCGATCCAGCACGTGATGCGAGGTGGCCTTGATATTGGCCGCCACCGCCAGTTCCAGCGCCGGGCGCAGAATCTTCTCGGCAGCCGCCTCGCGCTCGGTGCGATATTCCGGGCTCGCTTCGTAGCCCACGCTCCAGCCCATCGCGTCGTACATGCCCATCGCCCACGGCTCGGACACGGTGACGATATCGACCTTGCCGCCAGTGGCCTTGGCCAATTCAAGGCCCTGGAACAAACCACGATGCGACAGCTCGGATGCATCGATGGCAATCAGGATACGTTTGTACATGGTGACCTCCGAAGTGACCGGCAGCATCGCCGGTGATGGCAGCCTGACAGGATGCAGCGACGCAGACATTGATGTGAATCAATCCAGCTGCAGCGGTTGCAGTCGTGCTCAAGCAGGGTTGTAGAGCTCGCCCGACGCATTTTTTCGCACATCCTGCCCTGTGTTCCTCTGCGTTCGATTCGACTGCAGAGTGTCACGGATGATGCTGTGAATGCATCGGGCAGCGCACAACGGCACGCTCGTAGTGACAGTTACATGTCCAATTTACGACCGAGATGCGTGGATGCACCGCGCTCGTCTGCTGTCGGATGCGTTGCACATGTGCGCATGATATGGAAACTTTCGCTGGCCGCTGGTATTGCCCAGCTCAACAGCCTCTAGCAGGACTGGCTGAAATTCACGAATGCTCCAGTGTGATCATCGTAGAAAATGTACAGATGCGCAGTGTCGTGACGGAGGCTGCCAATGTCGATCTGCCCTAAAAAACCAACGGCCTTCCTTCAACGAAGGGCCAATCAGGGCCTTGCAGCCACTTCGGCGCCGATTTCAAGAAACGAAAATCCTGCGCGATCTTGTCTTTTAGAATCTTCACCAGTTCCTTTCCCTGGCTATCGCCCAGTCCATCGATAGTGCGGGAAAAGTACCACCATGGAAGATCCAGCCATTTAGGCTGAACCTTCAGCGTCAACTCGAATAACTCGCCATATTTCTCACTACAGCTATGCGCAATCTCGTGTTTCTTCAAGAAGCTGCAAAGTAGCTTTTGAACATTGTAGACAGAGCCGATCCGGCTGTAGTCCTGACTGATCAGATGCTTGTAGAGATCAGCTTCCTGGATGTAGGCAGGAAGTTGAACTTCATTCTTTAGAAGACGTTCGAAGGATGCATCTGACTGAATCTTCCGTTCAAATTCCTCTGCAGAAATCGAGGCTTCCACAAAAGCTTTTATCGTCGCTTCCACCATCATTGCTTCGCTCCGTCCTGTGGAAATTCGCGCATCGCCACTGCCAGCCACGACGTACCCTCATCCGGCGCTGCGCGCCACCTTCTCCCGATGGGAGAAGGGAAAACCTCGTTGTCCAATCAACACCGGCCACCACAGTGCGTCTCCCCGTAGTAGAAGAAACGCCTACATCACCGTCAAATTCGCATACGCCATCACCAGCCACTTGGCGCCGACTTCGTCGAACTGCACCTGCACGCGCGCGTGTGCACCGGCGCCCTCATAGTCCACGACCACACCGCCGCCGAACTTGGGATGTTCGACATTGGCGCCGAGCTTGATCGGTGCGGCTTCGACCACGCCGTGCACCGGGCCGCCGCGTGCCGCGCCCAGCGAGGCGGTGCGCGAGACCTGCACTTTCGGGCGCACTTCGTGCAGCAGGTCGCGCGGGATCTCGCGCAGGAAGCGCGAGGGCACGTTGTAATTGTCCTGGCCGTGGATGCGCCGCGATTCGGCGTAACACAGCACCAGCTTCTGGCGCGCGCGGGTGATGCCTACGTACGCCAGGCGACGCTCTTCTTCCAGCCGCCCGCTTTCTTCCAGCGAACGTGCGCTCGGAAACAAACCATCTTCCAGGCCGACCAGAAACACGATCGGAAATTCCAGGCCCTTGGCCGAGTGCAGCGTCATCAGCTGCACTCCTTCTTCGCCCGCCTGCGCCTGGCCTTCTCCGGCCTCCAGTGAGGCGTAGGCGAGGAAGGCGACCAGTTCGGTCATGCCCTGGCTGTCTTCGTCGTCCGGGCGGGTGAAGCGCGAGGCTACCGAGACCAGTTCGTCCAGGTTCTCGGTGCGCGATTCCGAATCCAGCCCGCTGCGGCTTTCCTTGGCCCAATGCTCGCGCAGGCCCGAACGCATCAGCACATGGTCGATGCGCTCGGCCAGTTCCATGTCGCCGGTTTCGGCATGCAGTTGGCCGACCAGGCTCAGGAACGTGGCCAGCGCATTGCGGGCGCGGGCGGCCAGGGTGTTTTCCTGCGTGCACAGCATCGCCGCTTCCCACAGCGACAGCGCATTGGCGCGTGCCAGCCGGCGCACTTCGTCCAGGGTGCGATCGCCGATGCCGCGCGTGGGCGTGTTGACCGCGCGCTCGAAGGCGGCATCGTCGCTGCGGTTGCTGAGCAGGCGCAGGTAGGCCAACGCATCCTTGATTTCGGCGCGTTCGAAGAAGCGCATGCCGCCATACACGCGGTAGGGCAGCTGCTCGGAAATCAGCGCCTCTTCCAGCGCGCGCGATTGCGCGTTGCTGCGATAGAGCACCGCCACTTCGCCGTAGCTGCCGCCATCGCGCACCCACTGCCGCGCGCGCTCGACCACATAGCGCGCCTCGTCGACTTCGTTGTAGGCCGCATACAAATCGATCGGGTCGCCATCGCCGGAATCGGTCCACAGCTGCTTGCCGATGCGGTCCGGGTTGTGCGCGATCACCGCATTGGCCGCGCCCAGGATATTGGCGCTGGAGCGGTAGTTCTGCTCCAGCCGCACCGTCTGCGCGCCGGGGAAGTCCTTCAAAAAGCGCTGCACGTTCTCGACCTTGGCACCGCGCCAGCCATAGATGGCCTGGTCGTCGTCGCCAACCACGAACACGTGGCCGGTCTCGCCGGCCAGCACGCGCACGAAGGCGTACTGGATGGCGTTGGTATCCTGAAACTCGTCGACCAGAATCTCGCGAAAGCGCGCGCGGTAATGCGCCAGCAAGGCCGGGGTGTCGCGCAGCAGTTCATGCGCGCGCAGCAGCAACTCGGCGAAATCCAGCAGGCCGGAGCGGTCGCAGCGTTCCTGGTAGGCCGCATACACCTGCCGGCGCACCTCGGTCCAGTCGTCGTTGGGTTCGGGCTGGATATGCTGCGGACGCCTGCCTTCGTCCTTCTGCTCGTTGATCCACCAGCTCATCTGCTTGGGCGGATACTTGCTCTCGTCCAGCTCCAGCGACTGCACCACGCGCTTGACCAGCCGCAGCTGGTCGTCGCTGTCCATGACCTGGAAGCCTTCCGGCAGCCGCGCGTCCTGCCAATGCAGCCGCAACAGCCGATGCGCCAGCCCATGGAAGGTGCCGATCCACATCCCGCGGCTGCCGTTACGCAGCTGCAGGTCGGTACGGTGGCGCATTTCGCCGGCGGCCTTATTGGTGAAGGTCACCGCGAAGATGCCGTGGTTGGGCACGCCCTGGACTTCGTTGAGCCAGGCGATGCGATGGATCAGCACGCGCGTCTTGCCGGAGCCGGCACCGGCCAGCACGAGGTAATGCCCCGGCGGCGCGGAAACGGCCTCGCGCTGGGCGGGGTTTAAATGATCGAGCAAATGAGAGACATCCACGGGATCATTTTACCGGTTGTGGCGTCGCTGCGGCTGAGATTGCGATGAAGGGGTTTGGGACGGTGGGTAACCCAGGCTTCGCTCGTACCCTCATCCGGCGCTTCGCGCCACCTTCTCCCAGCGGGAGAAGGGAACAACGCCCCTCACCGCCCAAGCAATACCAGCACATCCCGCGCAATCGCCATTGCCTGCTCACGCAACTCCGGTACCGCCAGGCTTTCCCACAACGCGCCGATCCGCAGACTGCCGATCACCCGCAACCGCGGATCGGCGCGTCCATCGGCATCGATCAGACTGCCATCGGCATCGGTCCCCACCCCGATGCCATGCGGCCCGGCCACTGCGATGCCCTGCCCCAGCAGCTGTTGCAGCAGCGGGTTGCGCATCGCCTGCACGCGCATTTCCACACCGGTGGCGTTGACCAGCGTCTGCACATCCAGCTGCAACGCATGCCCGGCACTGGCGCCGGCACTCACCCGCACGCAGGCGCCAACCTGGAATGCGACATCCAGCCGCGCGCGATGCAGCTGCAGTTGTCCGCGCGCACGCATCGCCTGCAACTGCGCATGCACCGGTGCGGCGATGCGATGACGATGCACATCCCAGTAGCGCACCACATGGCGCAGGAAGCGGCGTTGGTCGGCGACCGACAGCGTCTGCCACAAGGCCTGACTCAACGGGCGGATCCGCTCCATCACACTCTGCCAGGGCAACCCTTGCGCCATCGCCTTGCGCGCATGCTGACGCAGCGCGTGCATGCGCGCACGCAGCGATAGCGCCAGCAACGGCTGCGGATCGAAATCCGCCGCTGCGCAATGCGTCTGCGGCAACGGCAACAAGCCATGCCGCGACACCACGTGCACCGCCCCGCGATGCGCCTGCGCGGCCAGCGTCACCACCGTGTCGACCATGCTCAGCCCCGAGCCGACGATGCACACCGCCGCGTCCTGTGGCAACGCCGCGACCGCTTCGGTATCCCAGGCTTCCACCCGCTGCGCACTCGACAAGCCGGTGGCGCCACGCAGCGGCAACGGCCGTAGCGCATTGCCCACCGCCAGCACCACGCTGGTGGCCTGCAGCGTTTGCCCGTCGTCCAGCTGTAGCAGCGCACCGGAAGCATTGGGCTGCAAGGTCTGCACGCGTGCGGCATACACTGTCAGCGTCGCCGGGCTCTGCGCACGTGCGGCCTGCAAGCGATCGCGCAGATAAGGCGCGTAATGCCGGCGCCCGACGAACTGCTGCGGCAGCTGCGCGTCTTCCAGCTCCGGGCAGCAGGCGTGCGCGCTCAGGTAATCGACAAAATCCTGCGGTGCCTCCACCAGCGCACTCATCCGCGCTGCCGGCACATTGAGCAGGTGTTCGGCACGCGTGGTGGAATACGCCACGCCCTCGCCCAGCAGGGCGTGCGGCTCGATCAACACAATCCGCACCGGCGCGGTCGCCTGACGCAGCAGTTGCAGCGCCACCAGCACACCGGATGCGCCGCCGCCGACGATGGCGATCACTGCATCGCCGGGATCACGCAGTTCATTCATCCGGCAATTGTAGGCGATGCGTCACGTCGCACCGATGACAGCCGCCATGGCCACTGCGATGGCAGAGCACGCACGCAATTCCTACATCAACGCATCCGCCAACCGCGCAATCCCTTCGCGGCTGCGGCGCCAGGCCGGGCGACTACGCCACTGCTCCAGCTGCAGCTGGCGTGCGTTGGCCAGGTAATCCTGCTCGATCGCACGCAGCCGCTGCACCGCACCATGGTCGTAGCACAGCATGCCGATCTCGGCGTTGAGCGCGAACGAGCGGATGTCCAGGTTGATCGACCCCACCAGGGCGATGTCCTCGTCCACGCTCAGGTGCTTGGCATGCAGAAAGTGCGGGCGGTACAGCGCAATCTTCACCCCGCAGCGCAGCAGCTCTTCGAAATACGCCTCCTGCGCCCACGCCGCCAGGACCTGGTTGTTGCTCTCCGACAGGATCAGCTGCACATCCACACCCGAGACCCCGGCAATGCGCAACGCACTGAGCAAGGCTTCGTCGGGGACGAAATACGGCGTCACCAGCACCACCTTGCGGCGCGCCAGATGGATCACGGCATTGATCGCATCGCGCGCATTCTCGAACGGGTACGCCGGCCCGCTCGGCAACAGTTGCGTGGCGATGTTGGCCTCGCACACCGGCGCGTCCGGCCACACGTCCAGGCGCTGCCCGGTTTCGGTGAACCAGTCGCTGGCGAACACCGCTTCGAGATGATTGACCACCGGCCCGCGCACGCGCGCCACCAGTTCGCGGTTGGGCACTCCCTCGATGAAGCCGGCCTCGGCCAGATTCTGCGAGCCGACAAAGCCCACCTGGTTGTCGATCACCGCAATCTTGCGGTGATTGCGCAGATCCATGCGCCCGCTGCGACGCCAGCGCAGCCCACCGGGCAACACCGCCAGCACCTCCACACCGCCGGCCTGCAACCGCTTGCGGTAGTGGCGCAAGCCACGCTTGGCGCCCACCGCATCCAGCAGCACGCGGCAACGCACGCCGCGCGCACTGGCGCGCTCCAGTGCGGCCACCACCGCATCGCCCACCGCATCGTCGAACATCAGGTAGTACAGCAGATGCACGCGTTTTTCCGCCGTATCGATCGCGTCGGTCAAGGCCTGCAACGACTGCGCGTAGTCGTCCAGCAACTCCACCGCATTGCCCAGCGTGGGCATGAAATCGCCCTGGCGTTCGATCAGCGGCACCACCTCCGCGCTGCTGGAATCTGCCTGCGGCATCCAGCGCAAGGCGTGCAAGGGCAGCTGCTGCTCGCGGATCACCTGCGAGGCGGTGGCCTGGCGCTCCACCCGCAAGCGCGACAACCACGGGTGGCCGAACAGCAGATACAGCGGCAGGCCGACCACCGGTACGAAGCCGATCAGCAACAGCCAGCTGCGCGCCGCGCCGGGCGTGGTGCGGGCCGGAATCCACAGCAGTGCGGCCAGGCGGATCGCCCAGTCCAGCGCCAGTAGCCAGGTCCCTTGCAACCAGTCGGGCAGCATCAGCGATCCGTTCTCAAGAAGACTCCGATTCTGACTGCGCCGCCTGTGAACGCAACGGCGCGACACCACTGATCGGCGCGCAATAGCGAAACGGCCCGCCGTGCGCATCGGCCGGCTGCACGCGCTCGGCGCAGACCTGCCGCAGCGTCTGCACGAACGCCGACTGCGCGCGGGTGGGATGCCAGTCGCTGCGCAGCGTCATGCCGATCTGGCGACGCAACTGCGGCCCGGTGGCACCGATCTCGCACAGCAACCCGGCGCGGCGCTCGAACAGAAACTGGTCGCGCGACATCAGCGTGAGCCAATCGTCTTCCAGCAGCAGCCCACGGATGGTCAGCTCCGCGCCGCATTCGATGCGCAGCGCAGGCGGTTCGATGCCCTGATCGCGAAACATCTGCTCCCAGCGCGCGCGCACCGGCGTGCCGGTGGTGGCGATCACCCAGGGGTACTCCAGCAATTGCGCGAACGCATAGGCCTGCCCGGCCAGCGGATGCCCGCTGCGCGCCACGATCACCGGCGCGTCGTCGAACAACGTCTCCTGCAGCACATCGCGCACCGGCAAGGGCTCGCGCAGCGCACCGATCAACAGATCCAGTTCGCCATCGCGCAGATGCGCCAGCAATTCGGCATACGGCCCTTCGACCACGTTGACGCTGGCACCAGGATGCGCGCGCACAAAGCGCGCCAGCACCTGCGGCAGCAGGATCGCCCGCGCCAACGGCATCACCCCCAGCGTGAGCCGGCCGGCGTGCTGCGAGCGCAGCGCGGCCACTTCGTCCAGCCCGGCGCGCAGCTCGGCCAGCGCCAGCCGCACCTGCCGCAACAGCCGCACTGCCACCGGGGTGGGCTGCATGGTCTTGCCGCGACGCACCGTCAGCGGCACCTCGATCACCTCGGCCAGCGCCTGCACCGCGCGGTAGATCGCCGGCTGCGAGACCCCGGCGCGCGCCGCCGCCAGCGAATAACTGCCCGCCACATCCACCGCGATCAAGGCCTGCAACTGCCCCAACGAGACCCGCCGCTCCAGGCCCGGGCGTGCCGGCAGCCGCAGCGCACGCCGCGCCACCCGGATGCCACGGCCCAGTTGCTCCAACGCACGTTCGATGCGCGGCACCAGCAGCTGCGTGGCCTCGGTGGCGACCATGCCGCCCGGATGCCGATCGAACAGGCGCACCCCGAGCTGCTGTTCCAGCCGCGCCACCGCCTGCGTCAACGCCGGCTGCGACAGATTCACCTGCGGCGCGGCCGCGCTGACGCTGCCCAGCCGGTGCACCACGACCAGGGCGTAGAGATGGCGAAGGTTCGGTTCCAGAATCGGCGGCATGCTCTAACTATAAGCAAAACCAATATGCATACCTCAAATGAATCTTGAGCCATCAGGCGATCGGCGCACAGACTCGGCACACCCCTAACGAGGATGGATGGATGAGCCAGGTCGTCACCCGGATCGAGCGCACCCCGCTGGCCATCGTGGATGGGCTTGCGCAGGCCGGCGTGGCCACCGTGCACGAGGCGCAGGGGCGCAGCGGCCTGCTGCATCACCGCCTGCGCCCGATCTACGCCGGCTGCCGTGTTGCCGGCACTGCAGTCACAGTGTCGATTCCGCCCGGCGACAACTGGATGATGCATGTGGCCATCGAGCAACTGCAGCCCGGCGACGTGCTGGTGGTGGCACCGACCAGCGACTGCTGCGACGGCTACTTCGGCGATCTGCTCGCCACCTCGGCACAGGCGCGCGGCTGCCGCGGGCTGATCATCGATGCCGGCGTGCGCGACGTGCGCGATCTCACTGCCATGCAGTTCCCCGCATGGAGCCGCGCCATCTGCGCGCAGGGCACCATCAAGGAGACGCTGGGCTCGGTCAACGTGCCGCTGGTCTGCGCCGGTGCGCTGGTGCAGCCGGGCGATGTGGTGGTGGCCGACGACGACGGTGTCTGCGTGGTGCCGCGCGCCACTGCTGCGCAGGTGCTGGCCGAAGCGCAGGCACGCGAAGCGCGCGAGCTGATCAAACGCGACCGTCTTGCCAGCGGCGAACTGGGCCTGGACATCTACGCCATGCGCGAACGCCTGGCGGCCAAAGGCCTGCGCTATGTCTGAGCACGTACGCGCGATGTGGATGCGCGGCGGCACCTCCAAGGGCGGGTTTTTTCTGGCCGACGATTTGCCCGGCGATCGCGCCACACGCGATGCGTTTCTGCTGCGCGCCTACGGTTCGCCGGATCTGCGCCAGATCGATGGCATGGGCGGCGCCGACCCGCTCACCTCCAAGGTGGCGGTGGTGTCGCGCTCCACGCGTGCCGATGCCGACGTGGACTATCTGTTCCTGCAGGTGTCGGTGGAACAGGCACAGGTCAGCGATGCGCAGAACTGCGGCAACATGCTCGCTGGCGTCGCCCCCTTCGCCTTGGAACGCGGCTTATTGCCCGCGCACGATGGCGAAACCGACGTGCGCATCTTCATGCGCAATACCAACGCGCTGGCCACCGCCACCGTGCAGACGCCCAACGGCAAGGTGCGTTACGACGGCGATGCCCGCATCGACGGCGTGCCCGGCACCGCTGCGCCGATTGCGCTGGCGTTTGCCGAGATCGCCGGCTCTTCGTGTGGCGCGTTGCTGCCGACCGGCCATGCGGTGCAGACGCTCGACGAAGTAGAGGTCACCCTGATCGACAACGGCATGCCCTGCGTGGTGCTGCGCGCCAGCGATCTCGGCATCAGCGGCTACGAAGACCGCGCCACGCTCGATGCAGACCAGACACTGAAAGCCCGCCTGGAATCGATTCGCCTACAGGCCGGCCCGTTGATGCGGTTGGGCGATGTCACCGATGCCACCGTGCCGAAAATGATGCTGGTCGCCGCACCGCGCAACGGCGGCGCGATCAGCGTGCGCTCATTCATTCCGCACCGCTGCCATGCCTCGATCGGCGTGCTGGGCGCAGTCACCGTCGCCACTGCCTGCCTGCTACCTGGCTCTCCTGCGCATGCGCTGGCGCAGTTGCCTGGCGGCAGCACACAGCAGCTGGATGTGGAACATCCCAGCGGTGCGAGCAGCTGTGTCATCACCCTAGACGCGCGCGGCGAGGTGGTGCGTGCCGCCGTGCTGCGCACCGCACGCAAATTGTTCGATGGTGAGCTGTTTGCTTGAGCGCGGCTGCCAGCATGCGATGTGGCAGCCGGCATCGCGCTGGGTTGAACCCGGGTCGTTGATGCGTGGTGTGCTGCGTGCTGCAGTCCGCGTGCCGGCTATTAACGATCGCGCGTGGCGCGTTCTCTGCGCACTCCAGCAACGCGAGTCGCTTTTCGGGCTACCGGCCGGATATCAGCGCGGCATTCCGGTTCGCTCGGGTGCGATGCATTGCTTCGCCGACAACTGCAGATCGATGGCAGTGCATACGCGGAGCTACATCGCTCCCAGACCCATGCATCCGAATCCAGACCTCCGTCCACCTGCGCACTGCACATCTCTCGGTCGCAGGCACAGCGCGCTCTGCGCACCTCAACGAGCATTCTCATGATCATCGACTGCCACGGCCACTACACCACCGCGCCCGCTGCACATGACGCCTTCCGCAAGGCGCAGATCGCACACTACGACGACCCGCAGTTGCCGGCACCGATCTATCCGCAGATCTCCGACGACGCATTGCGCGAAAGCATCGAGCAGCATCAGCTGCGGCTGCTGCGCGAGCGCGGCGCGGACATGACGATTTTTTCGCCACGCGCCAGCACCATGGCGCACCACATCGGCGACGAAGCGGTGAGCCAGGTCTGGACGCGCCATTGCAACGACCTCATCGCGCGCGTGGTGCAGCTGTATCCGCACACCTTTATCGGTGTGTGCCAGTTGCCGCAATCGCCGGGCGTGGCGATCGCGCACTCGATCGCCGAGCTGGAGCGTTGCGTCAGCGAGCTCGGGTTCGTCGGCTGCAATCTCAATCCCGACCCGTCCGGCGGCCACTGGACCGGCGTGCCGCTGACCGACCGCGCCTGGTATCCGTTCTTCGAAAAAATGGTCGAGCTCGACGTGCCGGCCATGGTGCACGTGTCCGGCAGTTGCAACGCCAACTTCCACGCCACCGGCGCGCATTATCTCAATGCCGACACCACCGCGTTCATGCAGTTTCTCGAAGGCGATCTTTTCAGCGACTTTCCCGACTTGCGCTTCATCATCCCGCACGGTGGTGGCGCGGTGCCGTATCACTGGGGCCGCTTCCGCGGCTTGGCCGACATGCTCGGCAAGCCGCCGTTGTCCACGCACGTGATGCGCAATGTGTTCTTCGATACCTGCGTGTATCACCAACCTGGCATCGACCTGTTGTTCGAGGTGATCGACATCGACAACATCCTGTTCGGCTCGGAGATGGTCGGCGCGGTGCGCGGCATCGACCCGCAGACCGGCCAGTATTTCGACGACACCAAACGCTATGTCGATGCCTTGGCGATCTCCGATGCAGACAAGCGCAAGGTGTTCGAAGGCAATGCCAGGCGTGTGTATCCGAGGCTGGATGCGCAACTGCGCGCACGCGGGATGTAATCCCCTTCTCCCTCCGGGAGAAGGTGCCCCGCAGGGGCGGATGAGGGTACGGGCGAAGCCTCGTGCCATCCATTACCAAGTGGCTTCGCCCCGTACCCTCACCCCTACCCTTCTCCCGAAGGGAGAGGGGAATGCAGTTCGCCGAGTTGTATTGGCCCAGGAAGTTGCGGATTAAAACCATGGTTGCGATCAAACCCGCAATGCACACACCACAAACGCAAACACCCGCCTTTCGGCGGGTGTTTGCTTGAGTGCAGATCGGGTAATCGGTGGATTACTTGATCTTGCCTTCCTTGTACATCACGTGCTTACGCACGACCGGGTCGTATTTCATCATTTCCATCTTCCCCGGAGTGTTTTTCTTATTCTTATCCGTGGTGTAGAAGTGGCCGGTAGCGGCCGAGGAAATCATACGAATCTTGTCACGCTTGCCTTTTGCCATGACTGCTTACTCCTCAGACCTTTTCGCCGCGCGCACGTAGCTCTTTCAGAACGGCATCAATCCCGTTCTTGTCGATGGTGCGCAATGCATGCGCGGAGACACGAAGCTTCACCCAACGGTTCTCGCTGGCGACCCAGAAGCGGCGCTCGTGCAAGTTGGGCAGGAAGCGACGACGGGTTCTGTTGTTTGCGTGGGAGACGTTGTTACCCGTCTGCACACGCTTGCCGGACACTTGGCATACGCGGGACATTACGCACCTCGATAAATGAATTGCCACCCATAGCCTGGGGAGCGGCGGCCCCGACAGCGCTAGGCTGCCACGCAACGTTGGGAATCAAGTACTTACGCTGGAAACGAGCCGGCAACCCCATCGCGCTGGGTGCCGCCATCCGGAGCGATCCGGGCACAGCGAGCCGCGCATTATGCATGGCTTTCCTATGTGCCGCAAGCACTTACAGCACTCGCCCTCTAACCCACCGCTGTCGGCACCTCGCCCGGAGGCGGTGGTCGATCAGCCTCCCACGCCCTACGTCAGCGCAGCGACCCGATGCAGTTCCGCCCATGCGCTGCGCGCCACCTGCCAGGCCGAGCGCAGAAACAGCAGCAGCAACGCCACCGCGATCACCAGGTCGGGCCAGCCGCTGCCGAACGCCCACACCGCCGCACTGGCAGCCAGCACCGCAAGGCCTTCGTAGACATCATTGCGCGAGCAGGCCCAGGCCGAGGCCAGGTTGATGTCGCCGTTACGGTACGGCCACAGCAGGCGCAAACACACCAGATTGGCGGCAAAGTTCAGCGCGGCCACCATCCCCATGCTCTGAAACAGCGGCAGCTGCGGGTGGGCCAGCTTCCAGCCGATCTCGGCGGCCACCGCCAGCGCCGCCAGCAGGATCAATCCGGCCTTGAGCAAGGCGACCCGCGCCTTGGCCGCCAGGCTGGCGCCCACTACCGCCAGGCTCAATGCATAGGTCAGCGCATCGCCCAGGTTATCCAGGCTGCCGGACAGCAGCGAAGCGGCGCCACTATGCAGCGCGCCGGCAAGCATCAGCGCAAAGCTGCCGGCATTGATCGCCAACACCCACCACAGCACGCGCCGCTGACGGGCCTGCATTGCGGCCACATCCAGGGTCTTGCCGCACCCGCAACAGGACTCGCTCATGGCGTGCCTGCCTGCGGCGTTGCCACGAAGACCGGTCCGGATCGCCCCGAGCGCTCACGGTGCAGCCAGCGATACAGCACCGGCAACACCAGCAAGGTGAGCAAGGTGGACGAGACGATGCCGCCGATCACCACCGTGGCCAGCGGGCGCTGCACTTCGGCACCGGCGCCGACGTTGAAGGCCATCGGCACGAAGCCCAGCGCGGCCACCAACGCCGTCATCAGCACCGGGCGCAGACGGCTCAGTGCGCCTTCGCGCAGCGCCTGCTCCAGCGACATGCCCTCGGCCCGCAAGCTGCGTACGAAGGCGATCATCACCAGGCCATTGAGCACCGCCACGCCCGACAACGCGATGAAGCCGACGCCGGCGGAGATCGACAACGCCAGATCGCGCAGTGCCAACGCCACCACGCCGCCGGTCAATGCCAGCGGCACGCCGCTGAACACCACCAGCGCATCGCGCAGCGAGCCGAACGACCAGTACAGCAGCGCGAAGATCAGCAACAAGGTGCCCGGCACCACCCAGGCCAGGCGCTGGCCTGCAGAGATCAATTGCTCGAAGGTGCCGCCGTAGCCGATCCAGTAACCGGTCGGCAGCACCACCTCGGCCTGCACGCGCTGCTGCACCTCGGCGACGAATCCGCCCAGGTCACGGTCGCGCACGTTGGCAGTGATCACGATGCGGCGCTTGCCGTCTTCGCGATTGATCTGGTTGGGCCCCAGCACGGTTTCGATCTTCGCGACCTCACGCAGCGGCACGGTGGTCGGTTCGCCGCTACGCCAGCCGGCCGCGCGACTGGATTCGTCCGCATCGGCGCGCTCGCCATCGCCGCGCAGCGGGATCGGCAGATCGGCCAATGCGGTGGGATCCTGACGCAGGCCTTCCGGCAGCCGCACCACGATGTCGAAACGGCGGTCACCTTCGAACAACTGCCCGGCAGCCTGCCCACCCACCGCCGCCGACACCGTGTCCTGCACCACGCCGGGATTGAGGCCATAACCGGCCAGCGCGGCGCGATCGGGCACCACCGCCAGCATCGGCAAGCCGGTGGCCTGCTCCAGGCTCACGTCGGCCGCGCCCGGCACCGTGCTGGCGACCTCCTGCACGCGCTGCCCCAGCTTGACCAACGTGTCCAGGTCGTCTCCGTACACCTTGATCGCCACATCCGCACGCACGCCGGAAATCAGCTCGTTCATGCGCATCTGGATCGGCTGGGTGAACTCGTAGTTGTTGCCCGGCAGCTGCTTCACCGCCTCCTCGATCTCGGCCACCAGTTGCGCCTTGGGCTTGCGCGGATCCGGCCACTGATCGCGCGGATGCATGATCAGGAACGTATCGGCCACCGATGGCGGCATCGGGTCGGTGGCCACTTCGGCGGTGCCGAGCTTGCCGAACACATGCGCCACTTCCGGAAACTGCTTGATGCGTTTTTCCAGCGTGGATTGCATGGTGATGGCCTGTTCCAGGCTGGTGCCGGGAATGCGCAAGGCATGTAGCGCGATATCGCCTTCGTCCAGGTTCGGAATGAACTCGCTGCCCAGGCGCGTGGCCAACACCGCGCACAGCGCCACCGCCACCACCGCACCAATACCGACCAAACGGCCATGCCGCAGCGCGCGATCCAGCATGGGCGCATAGACGCGACGCGCCCAGCGCATCGCACGGTTTTCGTACTCGGCCACCTTGCCACCGAGCAACAACGCAATCGCCGCCGGTACGAAGGTCAGCGACAGCAGCATCGCACCGCTGAGCGCCAGCACCACGGTGATCGCCATCGGATGGAACATCTTGCCTTCGATACCGGTGAGCGCAAACACCGGCAGATACACCGCGGTGATGATGCCCAGGCCGAACAAGCTGGGACGGATCACCTCTGCGGTGGCTTCTGCAGTGAGTTCGAAACGCTCCTCGCGCTCAAGCACACGTCCTAAGCGCAACTGCGCTTCGCCGAAACGGCGCAAACAATTCTCCACGATGATCACTGCGCCATCGACGATCAAGCCGAAATCCAGCGCGCCCAGGCTCATCAGATTGCCGGACACGCCACCGCGCACCATGCCGGTGAGCGTGAACAACATCGCCAACGGAATCACCGCCGCGGTGATCAAGGCCGCACGCACATTGCCCAACAACAGGAACAACACCACGATCACCAGCAAGGCGCCTTCGATCAGGTTCTTGGCGACGGTGACGATGGTGCGGTCCACCAACGCGGTGCGGTCGTAGACCGGTACTGCCTGCACGCCGGCCGGCAAACTGGCGTTGGCCAGTTCCAGGCGCTGCGCGGCCGCTTGCGCCACGGTGCGGCTATTGGCGCCGACCAGCATGAAGACCGTGCCGAGCACCACTTCGGTGCCGTCCTGCGTGGCTGCACCAGTGCGCAACTCGCGGCCCTCGCCGACCTGCGCCACATCGCGCACCCGGATCGGCACACCCTCGCGCCGATCCAGCACGATTGCGCCAATCTGCGCGATATCGTCCACCTGCCCCGGCACCCGCACCAGAAACTGCTGGCCGTTGCGTTCGATATAGCCGGCACCGATATTGCGGTTATTGGCTTCCACCGCCTGCGCTACATCGTCCAGCGTAAAACCCAACGCCACCAGGCGCGCCGGATCCGGCGTGATATGGATCTGCCGCGCATAGCCGCCGATGGTATTGACCTCGGTAACGCCGGGCACATTGCGCAACTGCGGGCGTACCACCCAGTCCTGCAGGGTGCGCAGATCGGTGGCTGTCCACGCGCTGCCATCGGGCTTGCGCGCATTCGGCTTGGCTTCCACCGTGTACATGAAGATCTCGCCCAAGCCGGTCGCGATCGGCCCCAGCTGCGGCTCCAGATCGGCCGGCAATTGCGACTTGACCTGCTGCAACCGCTCGGCCACCTGCTGCCGCGCAAAATACAGATCCGTGCCATCTGCGAAGACCGCTGTCACCTGCGACAAGCCATAGCGCGACAACGAGCGCGTGGACTCCAGCCCCGGCAACCCCGCCAACACCGTCTCCAGCGGAAACGTCACCCGCTGCTCCGATTCCAACGGCGAATACCCCGGCGCGGCCGTATTGACCTGCACCTGCACATTGGTGATATCCGGCGTCGCATCGATCGGCAACCGCGAAAAACTCCACGCCCCGATCGCAATCAATACCCCCGTCAACGCCAGCATCAACCACCGCTGCGCGATCGCGAACCGAATGATGTTAGTGAGCATGACGCGCACCTCCGCGCACACTCGGCGCAACTGCGTGCGCAGCCACACCGATCAGTGCGTGCGTGCCTGCGTTGCGACCGCGTCGATGACTGAAAAAACGTGTCACTGAAGCATGGAAGAGCTGTTCGCACGCACGTGCGTGCGGTCGAGGAAGAAGCAAACCGGAAACGCAGCGATCAATGATCATGCGACGCCCCCGACTTCTCGATATCCGCCTTGACCAGATAACTCTGCTCCACCACCACCGCGTCACCCGCCGCCAAACCCGACACCACCTCCACCTGCTGCGCATCGCGCGCGCCCAGTTTCACCGGCCGCACCTCGTACACATCGCCAACCCGCACGAACACCACCTCCCAGTCGCGGAACTGCTGCAATGCCCCCACCGGCACCACCATCGCCGCTGGCTGCTGCGCCACCGTCACCCGCGCCTTCACCGCGGAGCCCGGCCGCCATAAGCCATCGCTGTTGCGCAGCACCGCGCGCGCCACCGTGCTCTGACTCGCGGTGGCGGTACCCGGCAACACGCGCTCCAACGTGGTCTGCGCCACCACGCCATCGCTGATGCGCGTCACCGTCACCGGTGCGCCGGCGGTGATGTGCCCCGCATCGGCACCGAAGATGTGCAGATCCACCCACAAGCTCGACAGGTCCGCGATCTCGAACAACACCTGGCCTTCGCCCGCATTGCTGCCCAGGCTGGCGTTGCGGGCCAACACGGTGCCGCTGATCGGCGCGCTGACCGCGTAGGTGGTCAGACTCAGATTGCTCTCCACCGTGGCCAATACCTGACCGGCGCGCACCTGGTCGCCGACATTGACGCGCAAGCTGCGCACCGGCCCGGGAAAGCGCGCGGTGGCCTGCGCCTGCGCACCTTCTGCCGGCGTCAGCAGGCCTTGCACTTCGTGCTGGTCGGCGATGCTGCCGGGGCCAACGGCTGCGACACGAATGCCAGCATCCTGCGCGATCTTCCCCGCGATGGTGGTACGGCCTTCATAGCTGGGATAGGCCCAGCGATGCGACTTGCCCTGCACGGTGGCGCGCACCTCCACATCGAACGAATGCGGCTCGCCCACCGTGCTGTCGGCCAACAGACTACCGTCTTCGCGTGCGCGCAATTGGTGCACTTCGTTGACGCCGCCGAGCCGGGTCAAACGCACCTCCACACTGCCGGCGCTGGGCGGCAATGGTTTGCCGTCGCGGTACAGCCAGGCTTGGTACGTGGGTGGCGTGCCGTCTTCTGCAATCGCCAGCTCCACGCTGTCGCCGCCCTGTTCGAGCAGGCGCCCGCCGTGTGCGCCTTTTTCGGCTTCTTCGCCGTGTGCGTCGGCTTCACCCTCGGCACCGGGTGTTGCATGCTCGTGTGCTTCTTCGCTGCTGCGGCCGCAGCCACTCAGCAGCAGCGCCAGCAACAGCGGCGCGATCAGAAAACGTGTCATCGAATTACATCCTGGTGGGCGCCGGCGCAGTGCGTCGGGCGAACGAACGAAGAAGGTATGCGCTGGATCCGCGGTAGGCGCGAGCGTCGCCTGGCGACTGCTGGATGCGGACGCGGTTGCGGTTGCGGTTGCGGTTGCGAACGCCGATTCAGATACCGATACCGGCGCAGCAGATCCAGGCGGACGCATGCAGGCCGCGCGAAAACGCGCCGCAGAAGTAGCGCTCATCGCCCCACCTGCGCAGCGCTTTCAAGCACAAACGGTTGCCCGGTGAGGCGCTGAATCTCGATCAACGCGGTCTGCGCTTCCAGTGCCGCAGCCAGTTGCTGCTGGCGCGCATCGCTGCGCTGCGCCTGCAGTTGCGCCCAGTCCAGATAACTGGTGGCACCGGCGCGATACGCGCGCTCGGCAGCGGCATCGGCACGCGCAAGCGCGGGCAGCACATCGCTGCGCATCCGCGTCACTTCCAGCTGTGCGGCGCGGTAGCGGCCATGCGCATCGGCCAGCGTGGTGTACAGCACCAAGGCCTGCGATTGCCGCTCGATGTCCAGCAGCGACAGCTCCGCCTCGGCGGCGCGGATCTCCGGTTGCGCGCGCGCGGCGCTGCCCAGGGCCAGCGAGACGCTGCCGAGCAGCGCAGTGGCGTCGTTGCCCTCGAGCCGGCGCACGCCCACCTGCCAGTCCAGGTCCGGGCGCGCCTGGCTGCGTGCCAGCCGCACCCGCGCCTCGCGCACGCGCTGCTCGCCGTTCAAGCGCGCCAGTTCGGGCGTGGCATCGAGCAGCTGCGCCAACACCTCGAACTCGGGAATGGCCGGCAACTGCAGCGGGTCGCCGCTGACATCGCCGAAGTCCGGCGTACGCTCACCCCATAACACCGCCAGCTGGCGACGTGCCGCCACCAGCTCCTGCTGCGCGCGGTCGCGCTCCAGCTCCGCGCGCGCCTGCAAGGCCTGCGCGGTCAACACGACCGATTCAGGCGAGGCGCCGGCCTGCAGCCGTTGGCGCGCGGCACTGACGGTGCGCTGGCGCTGGGCAAGCGTTTCCAGTGCGACCGTATGCCGTTGCGCGGCCATGCCGATGGCCAGATAACGCCGGGCGACTTCGGCCAGCACATCCAGTCGTGCCAGCGCCCGCTGCGGCGCCAGCGCGTCGATACGTGCCTGGGCCAGCGTGCGGCGCGCGTCGAGCTTGCCGCCGCGTTCCAGCACGCCGGCCAGGGTGACGGTGAGTTCGGCCTGGTCCAGCGCGCGGGTCGGGCCGGTGCCGAACACGTTTTCCAGTTCGGCGCCGATACGCAACGGCGGGCGCAACGCGTCGCGCTCGGCTTCGGCGGTGAGGACCGCGCGCTGACCATCGGCCAGGCGCAGATCGGGGTGCTGCCGGGCGACGCGCGCAATGGCGTCGTCCAGGGTCAGCACGGGTTTGGGCGGTACGTCCTGCGCCATGGCGCACGGCACGACCGCGAAGACGGCAAGTGCCGTCAGTCGCAACCACATGAGGGTGTCTCCGGAATCGGGATCGATGGACAGGCCGGCAGCTGCCGGCGATGCATCAGGCCGCGATCGGAGGACGCAATCCGGTCTCGCTCAGTTGCGAGCGGTAGTGCGCGAAGACGGCCACAGGCTGGGCCTGCGTATGCGTGGACAGCGGCAGCCAGGACAGCGCCGGCAACACGGCCGGATTCTGGCCGTGGCAGTAGCCGCTGTGCATCAAGGCGTGCATCAGGCCGGCACCATCGCGCTCGCCGGCATCGCCTTCGTCGGCACCGTCATGGCCGTGCGGCGCGGTGTCTTCCAGATGCATCTGGTCGTGCGCCAGCGCATGTACATCGCCCAGCGCGCAGGCCACCGGTGCGACCAACACGCCCATGACCAACACCGCCAACGCCATCAGGCGCAGCAACGGGTGCAACAGGCGGGCGCGGCGAAGCAACATGGGCGCAGCGTATCGGGGCCGGGGTAGTTACACAATCGCATGCACGGTTTAGTCGGAAGCTCAGGTCAAAAGCTTAGTGAGTCGAGGGCGCGGTGCCCTCGCCGCTTGCGGGACACGCCGTGAATCCATCCCTGGAGGCTCGGTGGCGGCATCCATGCCGCCACACGGTCCCGCAAGCGGCGAGGACACCGCACCAGAGAGTTTGTCGGCGGCTTTTTTAAAGCCATGCACACAGACCAACTCGAATGGTCCTTGCCCGCTCACCGTCGCGGGACCTTACGCGGCATGGATGCCGCGTAAGAGCTTACAGGGACGTACTTGCAGCGTGTCCCACGATGGTGGGCGGGCAAGGGCCCTGCAGCAAACGCAAAGAACTCAAGTGCGCGATGCCCTCACCGCCCGCGGGACACGCCGTGAACCCGTCCCTACCAGACAGGTTGCTGATTGCTTTATTGAGAACAGGACACGGCGCCAGCCAGTTTGCTGGATGCTTTGTTGAAAGCCATGACCACCGACCATCTCGACTGGTCCTTGCCTGCCCACCGTCGCCTTACGCGGCATGGATGCCGCGTAAGAGCTTACAAGGACGTACTTGCAGCGTGTCCCGCGATGGTGGGCGGGCAAGGGCCCTGCAGCCAAATCAAAAACCAGCCGCTCTAAAGGTGGTCTTGTCAGCCGCTCCAAATGCCCCCGGGTGTCACAGCGCCGCGTTGCGGGCCGGCTTGGCGTCGGCCGGGCGCGCCTTGCTCTCGGCGATAAACGCGCGCACCTGCTGCTCCAGCACAGGCAGGGTCACCGAGCCCTGCTTCAGCACCGCGTCGTGGAAGGCCTTGATGTCGAAGCGATCGCCCAGCTCCTGTTCGGCCTCGGCACGCAGCTTGACGATGCTGATCTCGCCCAGCTTGTAGCTCAGCGCCTGGCCGGGCCAGGAGATGTAGCGGTCCACCTCGGTGGTGACCTCATGCTCGCTCAGCGCGGTGCGGTCGCGCAGGTAGGCCAGCGCCTGCTCGCGGCTCCAGCCGTCGTGGTGCACGCCGGTGTCGATCACCAGCCGGCAGGCGCGCCACATCTCATAGGTGAGCCGGCCGAACTCTTCGTACGGAGTCTCGTAGATGCCCATCTCCTGGCCGAGCTTTTCGGTGTACAGCGCCCAGCCCTCGCCATAGGCGGAAATGTAGCTTTCGCGACGGAACGCGGGCTGGTCGCCCTGCTCCAGCGCCAGCGAGCCCTGCAGCGAATGCCCGGGCGAGGACTCGTGCAGCGTCAGCGCCGGCAGGTTGTACAACGGCCGCGATGGCAGGTTGTAGGTATTGACCCAGTACGTGGTGGAGCCCCCGCGCCCGGCAGTCCAGAACGGCGCGATATCGTCCGGCACCGGCTTGATGGTGAAGCGCCCGCGCGGCAGCGTTCCAATGAACTTGCCGACCTGCCCGTCCACGCGCTTGGAGATCCACGCGGCGCGGTCCAGCAGTTCCTGCGGGGTCTTGGTGTAGAACTGCGGATCGGTACGCAGGAAGGCCAGGAACTGCGCAAAGCTGCCCTTGAAGCCGACCTGCCTGATGATCGCGTCCATCTGCGCCTGGATGCGTGCCACCTCGTCCAAGCCAATCTTGTGGATCTGCTCCGGGGTCAGTTCCAGCGTGGTGTATTCGCGGATCTGTTGGCGATAGAACGCCTTGCCGTCGGGCAGCGCTTCGGCCGCCAGCGTGGTGCGCGCCTTGGGCATGTAGTCGTTGCGGAAGAAGCTCAGCAGCTTGGCGTAGGCCGGCAGCACCGCCGTGCTCAGCGCGGCCTTGGCCTGTTCGCGCAGTTGCGCCTGTTCGGCGGCGGGGATCTGCGCCGGCAGCTGCTTGAACGGTGCGTAGAAACTCGATTCGGTGGGGTCCTTGACCTCGGCGACGGTGGCGATGGAGACATCGCGGCCATCCAGCACCGCGCGCGGCACGCTGAAACCGCGTGCCAGGCCGGCGCGCATGTTGGCGGTCTGCTGGTCGAAGTAGCGCGGCACATCGTTGAGGCGCGCGATATAGGCGCGGTACTCGGCAGCGGTTTTCATCGGCCGCTGCGCCATGAAGCCCAGGTTGGACCAGAACGAGCTATCCGAATTGAACGGCATCTCGTACAGGCGCAGGCGCACTTCGACGGCGAGGTTTTCCACCTGCGGACGGTAGATGGCGTAGTTGACCTGGTTGGTGGGCGACAGTTGTTTCGGGTCGACGCCTTCGAGCTGCTTGAGCACGCCGTCCCACACCGCCAGGCGCGCCTGCTGCGCCGCCGGGCCGACATCGGGCAAATGCGTGTTGTCGCCGGTGGTGTCGCTGTCTTCGTCGGCCTGGCCGGTCTCGGCCTGCCGCCATGCCCACTCTTTTTCGTAGATGGCGCGGAAGCGCGCGTCGGCGGGTGCTTCGGCGGTCAGCGTGGCCGGCGGTGCCACCGGTGCCGGTGCGGCGGCCTGCGCCGAGGTGGCGGCGAAGCTTGCGCCCAGCAGGGCGAGCGAGAGTGCGGCGGCGAGAGGAGATGTCACGTGCGGGCGGCCTGCGTCTGGATCGAACGCGCAATGATGGCAGCGCAGGCGCTCGTTGCCATGGGCCGGAAGTCCCAGCGTGGGGATTGGGGATTAGGTGAGAGCTATGGCCGATCGCGCGCACCGCCACGTCGGGCCCCTTCCCCTGCAGGCGGGAGAAGCGACCAGGCGCCGTGGCTTTTTAGCTCTCCCGATGCACGCGGCCGGGGCAGGCAGGCCGCCGCTTCAGCCCGTCTTGCGCACCACGACCAGATGCCGCTCGCCGTCCAGGCCGGGCACCTGCAGCGGATGCACCTCAGCTACGCTCCAGCCGGCGGGCAGTGCGGCGATCTCCTCATGCGGGTAGATGCCCTTCATCGCCAGCAGGCTGCCGCCCGGGCGCAGCAGGTGACCGCCGACGGCGATGATGCCGGCCAGCGTATCCAGCGCCCGCGCGGTGAGATGGTCGTAGGCGGCCGGCTCGTCCAGCGCCTCGGCGCGCGACTCGGCCACGCGCGCATTGCCCAGCGCCAGGTGGCGCAGCGCCTCGCGCATGAAGCGCGCCTTCTTGCCGTTGCTTTCCACCAGCGTCACCTGCAGCTGCGGGCGGGTGATCGCCAGCGGGATGCCGGGCAGGCCGGGGCCGGTGCCCAGGTCGGCCAAGGTGCCGCTGGCGATGTAGGGCTGCATGGCTAGCGAATCGAGCAGATGGCGGGTGACCATCTCGCGCGGGTCGCGCACGGCGGTGAGGTTGTAGGTCTTGTTCCAACGCACCAGCAGCGTCAGATAGCGCAGCAACGGCGCGGCAAACGCCGCATCCAGGGATTGGGCCTGCAGGCCATTGGCCAGCGCAGCGGCTACATCGGGGGAAGTGCGGCATCGTTCATCCCGCGATTATCGCAGCTGGCTGGCGTGCAGGTGCGTGCGTGACGCGCATGGTGGCAATGCGCGGCGCGTGGGCAGGAAGCCGACGTCCTTGAACAAACGTCCAGGCCTGGCGATGCCGCAGGAACTGCAAAAATGACAGCCGCCGCTGCACCGGCGCATGCGCATCGCTTTAGGCGGGAGCATCCGCTGCGGTGGCACACCCCGTACAAGCCATCCGCCATCTGCCATCCGATGTCGATGACGATGTCGATGACGCGCGCAAGCCTGCGCCAGCAGCGACACCACTGCCGCTGCCATTGAACGGACATCCGCCCGTCGCACTATGGTCGCGTCCGCTAGATCGCCTTTGTGCCCATGTCCTTGATCGACCCGTCTTCCGCATCGCCCCTGCCCGGCTCCGACAACACGACACCCACGGTGGATCACAGCCGCAGGCGCATTCTCATCGCCGGCGCCGGGCTGGCGACTGCCGGGCTGCTCAGCCCGTTCGCACGTGCCAGCGGCAGCCCGGACCCGTTCACCCTGGGCGTGGCAGCAGGCGACCCGCTGGCCGACGGATTTGTCATCTGGACCCGGCTGGCACCGCGCCCGCTGGACCCGGATGGACGCGGCGGGCTGACCGCACCGGTGCGTGTGCGCTGGCAGGTGGCCAGCGATCCGGGCATGCGCCGCATCGTGCGCCGGGGCGAGACCATGGCCAGCCCGGCCTGGGGCCATGCGGTGCATGTGGAGGTCGCCGGCCTGGCCGCCGATCGCCCGTACTGGTACTGCTTCCAGGCGCTAGGCGCGCGCAGCCCCGTCGGCAGCGCACGCACCTTGCCGGCGCCGCATCAGTTGCCGGATGCGGCGCGGCTTGGCTTTGTGTCCTGCTCGCACTGGGAGCTGGGCTATTTCAGCGCCTACCGCCATCTTGCTGCCGAACAACCGGACCTGGTGTTCTTTCTCGGCGATTACATCTACGAATACAGCAACCACGGCGAGGCGGCGAACAAGATCGTGCGCCCGCACGGCAGCGGCGAATGCCTGGACTTGGCCGGCTACCGCAACCGCTATGCGCTGTACCGTACCGATCCCGACCTGCAGGCCTTGCATGCCGGCAGCGCCTGCGTGGCGACCTGGGACGACCATGAGGTGCAGAACGATTACGCCAATCGCTGGTCGCAGGATCCGTCGATTGCAGTCGACACCTTCCTGGCCCGACGCGCGGCCGCGTATCGCGCCTTTTACGAGCACTTCCCGCTGCGCGCGCGCAATCGCCCGCATGGCGCCGACATGCGCATCTACCGATCGCTGGACTACGGCCAGCTGGCACGCTTCTACGTGCTCGATGGCCGCCAGTACCGCAGCGAACAACCCTGCCCGCAGGCCAACGGCTGGCGCGGCGGCCATGTGGTGGACGACAGCTGCCGCGAACGCACCGACCCACGCCGCACCATGCTTGGCTGGGAACAGGAGCGCTGGCTGCATGGCGCCTTCGCACAATCGCCCGCGCGCTGGAACGTGATCGCGCAGGATCTATTGGTGGCACCGATGAACCAGCACGGCCGCGACGGCGTGCTCGGGCAGTGGACCGACGGCTGGGACGGCTACCCGGCCACGCGCACCCGCATGCTCGACGCAATCGCCAAGACCCGGCTACGCAACCCGGTGTTCTGGGGCGGCGACATGCACTCGTACTGGGTTACCGACTTGAAGGCCGATCCGGCCAATCCCGACTCGCCGACGCTGGCCACCGAATTCGTCGGCACCTCCATCACCTCCGACGGCCAGAGCAATGCCGAGCTGCAAGCCACCATGGCGCTCAATCCGCATGTGCACTACGCCGAAGGCGAAACCCGCGGCTATGTCTCGGTAACGCTGACACCGGGCCGGATGGAAACGCGCCTGCAAGGCATCTCCGACCGCCGCGACCGCCAGGCCACGGTCTCGACGTTGAAGCGCTTTGTGGTCGAAGACGGCAAGACGGGGGCGGTGGAGGCGTAAGTCTGTGCGGTGTGCTGCAGCGGGTAGTGGCAACTTCATGCGACACCCATCCCCCACAGCGCACTTGCGCCGACCTTCCACGACAGTCTCCACAGGCGTGAAGCGCTATTCCCCAACGGCGCCGCGCAGAGCTTCATCTGCGTGCTGCGCAATACAGTGACTGCATCCATCACCACGCGACCTACTGCGCCATGCAGCGCAATGGACACGTCCCGGTAAGACGGCGGCGCTATATCTGGACGCTGCTGCCAGATAGTCGAGGATGCCATGACCGCCTCCGATCCCGCCCGCCGCCGCGTGTTGCAAGGTTTAGGCGCCGGCCTGTTGTTGCCGGCCACTGCTGCTTGGTCCACGCGCAGTCTGGCCGCGCCCTCCGGGCGGCCGATGATCACCGACGGGGTGCAGAGCGGCGATGTGCTGGACGGCCGCGCGATGCTGTGGAGTCGCTGCGATCGGCCGGCGCGGCTGCGGGTGGAATGGGATACAAGCCCGAGCCTGCGGCAGGCGCGTTGCGTGGATGGGCCGGTGGCGTTGCCGGCACACGATTTCACTGCGCGGGTGGACCTGGGCGCATTGCCGCGCGACCAGGACATTTTCTACCGGGTGCGCTTTGAAGACGCCGACAGCGGTGTGTTGAGCGCGCCGGTGCACGGTCATCTGCGCAGTGCGCCGCACGCGCGTGGCGATGTGCGCTTTGTGTGGAGCGGCGACACCGTGGGCCAGGGTTTCGGCATCAATCCGGACATCGGTGGCATGCGCATCTACAGCGCGATGCGCGAACGCAATCCGGACTTTTTCCTGCATAGCGGCGACACCATCTATGCCGACGGCCCGATCCCGGCCGAGCTGATCGTCGAAGAAGGCAAGCGCTGGCGCAATCTCACCACCACGGCCAAGAGCAAGGTAGCCGAGACGCTGGACGAATTTCGCGGCAATTACCGTTACAACCTGCTCGATGAAAACGTCCGTCGCTTCAATGCCGAGGTCGCGCAGATCTGGCAGTGGGACGATCACGAAACCACCAACAACTGGTCGCCCGGCAAGCAGTTGGACGAGCGCTATCAGGTGCGCGATATCGATGTGCTGGCCGGCCGTGCACGTCAGGCATTTCTGGAATATGCACCGATGCGCGGCGTGCGTGCCGATGGCGACGGGCGCATCTATCGCAAGATCGGTTATGGCCCGCTGCTGGATGTGTTCGTGCTGGACATGCGCAGTTACCGCGGCGCCAACAGCGACAACCTGCAGCCGCAACCCGGCGCAGACGCTGCATTTCTCGGCACGCAACAACTGGCGTGGCTGCAGCGCGAACTGGCTGGCTCACGCGCGCAATGGAAGGTGATTGCCGCCGACATGCCGATCGGCCTGCAGGTGCCCGATGGGCAGGACGCCGCAGGGCGCGCGCGTTGGGAAGCGATCGCCAATGGCGAGCCGGGCGTGCCGCGCGGTCGCGAACAGGAGATCGCCGCGCTGCTGCGTTTCATCAGCGCAGCGCGCATCCGCAACACGGTGTGGCTGACCGCCGATGTGCACTACTGCGCGGCGCATTACTACCATCCCGATAAAGCGGCGTTTCAGCAGTTCGAGCCGTTCTGGGAATTCGTCGCCGGCCCGCTCAATGCCGGCAGTTTCGGACCGAATGCGCTGGATGCCACCTTCGGCCCGACGGTGATCTTTCAAAAAGCACCGCCTGCGCCGAACCTGTCGCCGCTGGCCGGATTTCAGTTCTTTGGCGAAGTGGAGATCGACGCACACACCGGCGTGCTGACGGTAACGCTGCGCGATCTGGATGGCGTGGCGCAGTTCCGCCAACCAATCTTGCCGCATGGGCATGGTGCGACGTAGGCAAACGCATTGCCCGCGCTTGCCAGCGGGGCGCGCTGGTGCGGCATGCGAGGTCGCAGAACCGCTGCAGCATCTCTCAGGTTATGCCGATGCCTGCTGCTGGCGACATAGCCGCCAGGTCGATCGCCGCTTTCAGTCGGTGGCCAACGGATAGAACGCCAGCGCCGCGCGGCGGTCCGGGGCGGCCCACCATTCGTGCAGTTGCCAGTGCGCGGCCTGACCGAGTTCGGGGTCGCACCACTGCAATTGCAGCGCGCCATCCGGCGCCAGTGCGTACGCAAGCCGATGCAGACCGAACGACAGGCCATGTCCGTAGGCCTTGAGTAGCGCTTCCTTGGCGCACCACAGGCGGAAAAACAGCGCGTGTTGCGCGTCCGGCTCCTGCGCAGTCAACAGTGCGATTTCGTCGGGATGGAAGAAGCGTTGCGCGATGTCCAGCAGGCGTGGGCGTGCGCGAATGCGCTCCAGATCCACGCCCAGCCGCACGCCTTCGCCCAGGCCGACCAGCAGGTACTCGCCGCTATGGCTCCAGCCGGTATCCCGGTTGGGCAAGGCCGGCTGCAGCGATGGACGCCCGCGTGCATCGCGCTGCAAAGGCACGTTTTCAGGGTCGATGCCCAGTGCCAGGCCCAGCAACTGCCGCGCCTGCGGTTCGCCGCGTTCGCCGTGCCGATGCGGGCGCAGCCACAGCTGCACCGGGCCATGCTGCCAGCTCGCGTTCGCTGTCACGTTGCGTCCACCAAACCGAACACTCGGCAGCGCGAGGTATCGCGCTCGACAGGTACTTCACGCCCGGCTGCGTTGAATGGCGGCCATGCACCACTTCCGGTGCACGCGTACAAGGAGATCGGCAACATGGGCATCATCATCTGGTTGATCGTCGGCGGCATCGTGGGTTGGCTGGCCAGCATCATCATGCGTCGCGACGCACAGCAGGGCATCATCCTCAACATTGTGGTCGGCATCGTCGGTGCGTTGATCGCAGGTTTCCTGTTCGGTGGCGGCATCAATCAAGCCATCACGTTGTGGACCTTCGTCTGGTCACTGCTGGGTGCGGTGATCCTGCTGGCGATCGTCAATCTGTTTACGCGTGGCCGTGTTCGCTGATTGAAGCGCAGTGTGATTGAAACAACGCCCGGGCTTGCCCGGGCGTTGTCGTTTCAGCCGCCGGTGACATCAACCGCTTGCCGGCGCGCGATCGGACGGATGGTGAACCCCATCTTCCACCGGCACGGCGATGTTCAACGCATAGGGATTGACGCCTTCCAGGCAACCGACGTTGTAGCCGTATTCGTTGGGATTGGAACGCCGCCGATGGTGCGTATAGATGCCGCACACACTGCAGAAATAATGCGCAGCCGTGTGCGTGTTGAACTGATACAGCCGCAGCACGTCTTCGCCCTGCAGCACATGCAACCCATCGAGCGTGACCGAGGCGACGATAGCGCCGCGGCGGCGGCACATCGAGCAATCGCAGCGGCGTGGATCGAGCAGGCCATGCGGTAGATCCAGATCGATCTGCACCGCGCCGCAATGGCAACTCAATCGATGCACAGGCCCGAGCGTGACCTCGCCCACCTTGTAGGTGCTGCGCCGTAGCGTGCGCTCGCTCATGCGTCGACGTCTGCCAGCCGCACCCACGCGGGTGCGTGATCGCTGGGGCGCTCCCAGGTGCGCGGTTCGCGGTCGATGCCCGATTCCACCGCGCGTGCGCGCAGCGCATCCGACACCAGGGTCAGATCGATGCGCAGGCCAAGATTGCGACGGAAACCGGCCTGGCGGTAATCCCACCAGCTGAACTGCTCGGCATCGTCGTGATGCAGACGGAACGCATCGTGCAGGCCCAGCGCGAGCAGTTTTTCCAGCGCCGCACGCTCGGCGGTGGAGGTGAGGATGTGGTGCTCGTTCCACACCGACGGGTCGTGCACATCGCGCGCATCCGGGGCGATGTTGAAATCGCCCAACACCACCAGCTGCGGGTACTTCTGCAGTTCCTGCGCCAGCCAGTCATGCACTGCGGCGAGCCAGCGCAGCTTGTAGGCGTACTTGTCGGTGTCCACGTCCTGGCCGTTGACCACATACAGATTGACGATGCGCACGCCATCGACGGTGGCGGCGATGACGCGCTGCTGCACGTCGTCGAAGCCGGGGATGCCCATCTGCACATCCAGCGCCGGCGAGCGCGACAGGATCGCCACCCCGTTGTAGGTCTTCTGCCCGCAGAACACGCTGCGATAGCCGGCCGCCGCCAATGCCGCATCCGGAAATTTATGGTCTTCCAGCTTGGTTTCCTGGATGCCGACCACGTCGGGTGCAAACGTGCCCAACCACTGTTGCAGATGCGGCAGGCGCACGTTGAGCGAGTTGACGTTCCAGGAGGCAATCTTCATGGCGCGGACCGTGGTTCAAACCACCAATGGTACCGCGCCGCTCGCTTGTCGCTTAAGGCTGCGGGGCGATGCGCACCCCGAGCTGGTTGGCAACCGGGCGTTCGCGCCCCGGGATGCCGGTGTGGATGGGGCGGTTGAGCGTACGCACGCGCCCGTCCACGCGCGCAGCCAGGGTGCTGGAGCCGCCGCCGTCCAGATTGATGGCAGAGGTGGCGCCGAGCTGCTGCAACACCGCGGTGAGCGCATCCAGGCTCATGCCGGCGCTGTAGCCGGGCTGGCGGCCGTCGGCGACCACCATCCACAGCGTCTTGCGTGCGCGATCCAGGCCCAGTGCGCTGCGTGGTTCGGGGCCGTCGTAGTACTCGGCGCGGCTGGCCTCGCGTGGCTGGCGCTTGCCGTCGAGCAGCAGCAGCGGGCCGGCGCCGACACCCATGCGGGTGCCGGAGGGGCAACTGCCGCGCACGATGCGCACCGCATTGCGCGCGCTCATGCACAGCGCTGCGTTGACGCGTTTATCGGTGGTGGCGGCGGCCGAATCGAGGTGGCCTTCATTGATCGACAGACCTTCGGCAGTGACGCCCTGCCCCGTGGCCGGCACGAATGCCTTGTCGAACAGATGCCCGCCATCGAACGGCAGGAAGTAATCGGCGTTGATCGCCAACGCCAGCTCGCCATCGCGCACGAACGCGGTAGTCGGATTGGCGAGAAATTCGCCACCGCCGCTGCGCTCGCCGCGCGTGCCGACCAGTTGCAGGCCGGGGGTGGCGAGATCGATTTCGGCGATGTGCAGCATCACCGGTTGCGGTGCGCTCACGGCTTGCCGCCAGTAGCGCACACCCGGCGCCAGCGTGATCGGCACGCCGGGTGCGGGCACCGGCTGCACCAGCGGTTCGATACTGATGCGATCGCGGGCGTGGGCCTGGTCCAACGCAGCCAGCACCGCGTCGATACGTGCCGGCGGCGTGCGCAGCGGCAGGCGCTGGCTGGGTGCGACTTGCAGTACCTGCACCAGACCGGCACAGCGCGCGCCGCTGCATGCCTTGCCATCAATGCCGACGCGTGCCGGGCCATCGGCATCGTCGGGCACCTGCAGGGCGATGCGATTGCGCTCGGCCGGTTTGCAGCGGCTCACCGCTGCGAGCACATCGTCCGGCCATTGTCCCCAGCAGTCGCCGCTGACGAGGGTTTCCATGGCCACAAACTGCGCGTCTGCCGGCGGCATTGCACCATTGTCGGCATTGGCGCTGCCGGCCAAGGTTGCCAGTAGTGCAATCAACAGCGCCGCTACGCCACGTCGATCAGAACGCATAGTCCACTCCCAGGTAATACGCACGGCCGTTGTCGAGCTGCTCGCGCATCAGTTGTTGGTCGGCACCGATCACCCGCGTCAGCCGCGCATTGCTGAGATTGCGGCCTTGCACGGTCAGGCGCAGTTGCTTGCTGAAACTCCACGCCAGCTGCGCGTCGTAGCTGGTGATCGCATCGTAATAGCGGTCGTTGACGCGGTTGTCGGTGGCGGCGGACAGCAGCTGTTGGCCGGTGTAGTTGGCACTGACACGCGCGCACTGAACGGGCCGATGTCGTATAGCAGGGAGGCGTTGGCGCTGCGCCTGGGCGATTCCATCAGGCCGGGCAGCGCGCGGCGGCTGCCGTCGGCCATCTGCACATCGGCGGTGCGCGGGTCGAGCAGGGTTGCGTTGAACATCGCGCCCAGGTTCGACCACGCACCGGGCAGGAAGTCGAAGCGCGTATCGATAGCAGTGAATTCGATGCCCTGCACCTGCGCATCGCCGGTATTGATCGCCTGGGTGGTGGTGACCTGATAGTTGCCGACCAGACCGCCGGGATCGCGCTGGGTGTCGGTGCTGGTCAGGCGCACGATTTCATCGCCGATACGCTTGTGGAACAGCGCCACCGACAGCTGCGAATCGCTGTCCGGATACCACTCCAGCGACACATCCAGATTGTCCGCACGGCGTGGACGCAGCAGCGGGTTGGCGATGCTGCGATTGATGGTCAAGCCGGTGCCATCCACCACCGGGCTGCTGTTCTGGCCGATGTCGGCGTAGGTGGGCAAACCAATGGTGCGGCTGCCGGCCATGCGCAGTTTCAACGCCGGCGTAATGTCCCAGACCAGGTTCGCCGACGGCAGCAGGAAGCGACGATCGCTGTCGGCCGATTGCTGCACGTAGTTTGTGCTGCTGCTCAGCGGTTGCGGCACCGCGCTGAGCACCTCGCGCTGCAGGTATTCGTTGCGCAGGCCGAACGTCGCCAGCGTGCGCTCGCCATGCCAGGTGCCCATGAGATAGGCGGCGCCATTGCGCTCGTCGATGCGGAAGTCGCTGATCGCGCTGTTGCGTGCATTGGTGTTGGCCAGCACGTAGGCGCCTGGCGAAGCGGCGGCGAAGGCGGCGACCTTGGCCGGGTCGATCAGCAACAGGCAGCTGAAATCGGCGTATGGGCAGATGCGAGCATCGTCGGTGCCAGTCGTTGCCAGAGTCACGCGGCCGGATGGATTGCGGCGGACTTCATCCAGGTTGTAGCGCTGCTGCAGATCGCGGTACTGCAGGCCGGTACGAACGCCCCAACCGCGCGCGTCGGCGTCGGCGTTCTGGCTGTAGTCCACTTTGAACGTTGTCGTGTCGGTGCTGCTTTTTCCACGCGGGTCAGGAAATACTGCTGGGTGTAGTTGGCCGCGTTGCCGTAATAGCCCGGGTCGACCAAGGCGATGCTCGGGCGCGCACCGTCGCTGAGCGCATATCCAAAGCCCAGGCGCGAGGAAGCAGCGGCGCTGAATATATCCTCGCGGGTGTCCTGCTGGTATTTGCCGGTGGCGCGGTTGAGCAGTACATCCACATGGCCTTCCGGATTGAGCCGGAAGCTGCCGCCGAGCTGCGCGTAACGCAATGTGCGGGTCTGATCGAAACGGTTGGCATCCACTTGCGCACTGCCTTGCGCGTAGCGGCCACTATCGTTGTCTGTGATCGTGGCGTTGCCAACGCGGTTGATCCATTGCGAGCGCCGTTGCTCGTCGTTGCTGTGCTCGAACGCGCCGGCGCTGAAGGCCAGTTTCACGTCTTCGCCGTCGTCGTATTCGAGCTTGCCGAACACGCTGCGGCGCTGGCGCACGTTGTCGTAGCTGAGCGGACGGAAACGATCCGGCGCGATCGCCAGCCCGTCCGGGTCCAGGCCGGGCGTGAGGTTCTGCCGCACACCGTTGGCGTAATAGCTGTAGCTGTCGATGGCGGTATTCAACGAGGACGAATCGCGGCGAAAGTAATCGGCCGACAGCACCACGCCGAAGCGGTTGTCCGGCCCGAAGGTGTCGCTAAAGCTGCCCTGCACCTGCCCGGACGGCGTGCTGCCTTGCAGATGCCGGCGGTTTTCCCAATCGGCCACGTTGGCACGCACGGTGGCAAAGCGGCCGTCGTGATCGAAGGCGCTACGCGTGCGCAGCGCGGCGATGCCGCCGATGGCGTTGCTGTCCATGTCGGCGTTGAAGGTCTTGTAGATATCCACCTGCTGCGCCAGCGAGGCGGGAATCACATCCAGCGATTGCACGCGCCGGCTGGTTTCGGTGGAGGGCAGCGCCACGCCATCGATCAACACATTGTTGTAGTCGGGGTTGAAGCCGCGCAGGCTCATGAATTGCGCTTCGCCGCGGCCGTTGTTGACCACCATCGACACGCCCGGCACGCGCTGCAGCGCCTCGCCCAGGCCGAAGTCCGGGATCGAGCCGATATCGTCGGCGGCCACGCCGTCGGAGACCACCGCCGCTTCGCGCTTGGCACCGATGGCCTGGCGGATCGACAGGTGCTGGCCGGAAACCTGCACCGCATCCAGCTGCACCGGGGCGGTGTCGCTGGCAGTGTCGCTAGCGGGCGCGGCAGGAACGGTCTCGGCGGCGTAAGCACTTAGGCTGGTGCCCACACAAAGCGCCAACAGGCAAAAACGGGGACACAGACGGGTGCGGAAACGTGACATGGGATGACCGACAATGGCAGAGCTCGTCAATTTAGTAACTTACTGTGAATTAATTATTTCAGCCGCAGCAGTTAAGCTAGCTTCCCCCGTGACACCGCTCGCCATGTCGTCCATTGCCACTTCTGCCTTGCCGCTGCACTCGCCGCCCTTCCCGGGCCTGAGCCTCAATGAGCGCGACATGCTGGAGCGCCTGCGCCTGGCCGGCGTGCTCACCCGCGCCGACCTCAGCCGCGGCACCGGGCTGACCGTGCAGACCGCGGTGCGCCTGATCGAAGGCCTGCAGGCGCGCGGCATGGTTCACATGGGCAGCGGCGTGGCCCGCGCCGGACGCGGCAAACCGGGCGTGGCTGTGTCGCTGAACCCGGCGCATGGCCACACGCTGGGCATCTCCATCGCCACCGATGCGCTGACCCTGGCGCTGGTGGACTTTGCCGGCCAGGTGCTGGCGGTGAGCGAGTTGGCCCTGGATGCCGGCAGTGCCGATGCGGTGCTGATGCAACTGCAGGCCGGCGATGCGGCCTTGCTGGCACGCCTGGACCACGCGCCTGGACCACGGCTGGGAATCGGGCTGGCGATGAGCGGATTTTTCACCGGTGAGAACGGGTGCATCAATCCGCCCGAACCGCTGCGCGCGCTCGGCGATTTCGCGCTGGCGCCCTGGCTGGCGCAGGCCTGCGCACAGCCGGTGTGGATGGACAACGACGGCAGCGTGGCGGCGGCTGGCGAAGCGATGCTGGGCGTGGGCCGTCGCCACCGCGATTTTGCCTATCTCTATCTCAGCTACGGCCTAGGCGGCGGCCTGGTCATCGACGGCCAGGTCATGCGCGGTGCGCGTGGCAATGCCGGTGAATTCGCC